>NZ_LJYH01000049.1:0-91439 GCF_001440005.1 Mycobacteroides sp. H001 | reverse complement strand
GCATGAACAAGCTCGGATCGGCCGGCGCACCCGGCACCGGCTCGTTCCTGTTCGCCGACCCCGCCGACGAACAAGCCGCACTGGTGCAAGCCGAACACGCATCGGCGCGCACCGAATTAGCGGTGCTCCGCGGAAGATCGCGGTAACCGAGTCGCCGACCGCAGTTCCGGCGGCGGCGTGCAGTACCGTCGAAGCATGTCGCAGCGTTTGCGTGTGGTGGGTGCCGCGGTTCTCGCGCTGGCACTCATCGGTTGTACCGAGCCTTCGCCGGCTCGTGCCACCATCGCCGAGTGCAACTTGTCCGAATTGCCGTCGGAGGCTTCCGGAACGGTGGACCTGATTCATGCCGGCGGGCCGTTCCCGTATCCGCGTAACGACGGTGTCGTGTTCCAGAACCGCGAGCGGGTTCTGCCCTCGGAGCCCCGCGGGTACTACCACGAGTACACGGTCCGAACTCCGGGGAGTAAGACGCGTGGCACTCGGCGCATCATCACCGGTGGTAATCCACCGAACGATCCTCCACACGTCTATTACACGGGCGATCACTACCAGTCATTCTGTGAGGTTGAAGGCGCATGAAGACCTATGTCGTCGAAGGCTCCCACGTCCGCTCCCGGGCGGATTTCTTCACCGAACTCGGGCGCGCGGTGAATGGGCCGGGCGGCTACTTCGGCAGCAATCTCGATGCTCTCGTCGATTGCCTTCGGGGCGGCTTCGGCACGCCTGACGACGAGCCGTTCCGGTTCGTTCTGCAGGACGCGACACGCATCAAGTCCGCGGTGGGGAAGAAGGATTGGGACGCCATCGAGGAGATCTTCGAGGAAGCCGGCGTGCCGCTGACCACGCGAACGAAAGACGCCGACTAGTTCCGGCGATAACGCGATGGCCGGCCCCGGAAGGAGCCGGCCATCCACGTGTGGCGGGTATCAGCGGACTTCGAAGCGGTCCGCGTTCGACACCTTGACCCATGCCGCGACGAAGTCCTTGACGAACTTCTCCTTGGCGTCGTCCTGTGCGTAAACCTCTGCGAGAGCTCGTAGTTCGGAGTTCGCGCCGAACACCAGATCAACCCGGCTGGCGGTCCACTTCGCCGCACCGGTGCTGCGATCGGTACCCACATACGTGCCGTCGTCGGCCGAGGACGGCGTCCACTCGGTGCCCATATCGACCAGGTTGACAAAGAAGTCATTGGTCAATGTCCCGGGCTTGTCGGTGAGCACACCGAGCTCGGAACCTTGGTAGTTCGCACCCAGCACGCGCAAGCCACCCACCAGGACTGCCAGTTCCGGCGGAGACAGCGCCAGCAGGTTGGCCTTGTCGATCAGCTTGTACTCCGCCGGTATCTGCGCACCCTTGCCCAGGTAGTTGCGGAACCCATCGGCAGCCGGCTCCAGGTAGGAGAACGAATCGACGTCGGTCTGTTCCTGAGTCGCATCGCCGCGGCCGGGCGTGAACGGCACCGTGATGTTGAATCCGGCGTCCTTGGCCGCCTTCTCGACGGCGGCAGCTCCACCGAGTACGACAAGGTCGGCGAACGAGACCTTCTTGGCGCCGGCGTTGAACGACTCCTGGATGCCTTCCAGCGTGCGGATCACCTGGGCGAGCTCGTCGGGCTCATTGGACTCCCAGCCGGCCTGCGGCTGCAACCGGATACGTCCACCATTGGCGCCGCCGCGCTTATCACTGTTGCGATACGACGCCGCGGCCTTCCATGCGGTCGACACCAGCTGCGGCACGGTAAGGCCTGAGGCGAGAAGCTGCGCCTTCAGCTCGGCGACGTCAGCGTCCCCGATATTGGTATCCGAGGCGGGAATGACGTCCTGCCAAAGCAGGGTTTGTTTCGGCACCAGCGGACCGAGGTAGCGGGACAGCGGCCCGAGATCGCGATGGATCAGCTTGTACCAGGCCTTTGCGTACGCATCGGCCAGTTCCTCGGGGTGATCGAGCCAGCGTCTGGTGATCGCCTCGTAGATCGGATCGAAGCGCATCGAAAGGTCGGTCGTGAGCATCGATGGATGCGTCTTACCCGCGCCCTGCGCCATCGGTACCGAGTTGGCCCAGCCGCCGTCCTTGGGCTTCCACTGATGCGCACCGGCCGGGCTCTTGGTCAGCTCCCAGTCATTGCCGTAGAGAATCTCCAGGAAGCTGTTGTCCCACTTGGTGGGGGTATGGGTCCAGATGACCTCCAGCCCGCTACCGATCGCGTCATTTCCCTTTCCGGAGCCGAACGCGCTCTTCCAGCCGATGCCCATCTGCTCAAGCGGTGCATCTTCAGGATCGGGACCGACCAGCCCGGCGTCGCCGGCACCGTGCGTCTTGCCGAAGGTGTGGCCGCCCACAATGAGCGCGGCCGTCTCCTCGTCGTTCATCGCCATCCGGCCGAACGTCTCACGGATATCGATCGCCGCGGCCAGCGGATCCGGATTACCGTTGGGGCCTTCGGGATTGACGTAGATCAGACCCATCTGCACGGCGGCAAGTGGGTTCTCCAGGTCACGGTCTCCGGTGTAGCGCTCATCGCCGAGCCAGGTGTGCTCGGGACCCCAGTAGACGTCCTGCTCGGGCTCCCAGCGGTCCTCGCGCCCAAAGGCGAAGCCAAAGGTCTTGAACCCCATGGTGTCCATCGCGTGATTGCCCGCGAAGACGATGAGGTCTGCCCACGAGAGCTTGTTTCCATACTTCTTCTTCACGGGCCACAGCAGCCGGCGGGCACGGTCGAGCAGTACGTTGTCGGGCCAGCTGTTCAGCGGGGCGAACCGCTGCATGCCGGCACCGGCGCCGCCACGGCCGTCGCCCACGCGGTAGGTGCCCGCGGCGTGCCATGCCATGCGGATGAACATCGGGCCGTAGTTGCCGAAGTCGGCAGGCCACCAGTCCTGCGAATCGGTCAGGACCGTCTCGACATCCTTTTTCAGCTCGTCCACATCGATTGTCTGTACGGCTTTGGCGTAATCGAAACTCTCGCCAAGGGGGTTCGCGGCGGGCGGATTCTTCTTGAGAATGCCCAGGTTGAGCTGGGTCGGCCACCATTCGCGGTTGGCGTTACCACCCTCGACGGGGTAGTTCAGGCGACCACCGGCAACGGGGCAACCGTTCGAGGGCTGATTGTTCGCCTCAGCGATGGGCGGGTGTTCTTCAGGCACAGCGATCCTTTCGGGAGGGGGTGATATGGGCTGTGATCACGTGTGTGATCCCGAAATTTGTGTGGACGCAGCGTGTGCTGCACAGTCGGGGCATAAGCCCCAATAGATGACCTCGGCCTCCTCGAGGACGAATCCGTTGTAGTCGGACGGGGTAAGACAGGGCGCGGCGCCGATCGCGCAATCGATGTCCGCGATGACACCGCACGAGCGGCATACGGCGTGGTGGTGGTTGTCGCCAACCCGTGATTCGTACCGTGCGACGGAGCCGGAGGGCTGAATCTTGCGCAGCAGGCCGGCCGACGTCAGCGCCGCCAAGACGTCGTAAACGGCCTGCCGGGACACCTCGGGCAGACCCGCCCGCACCGCACCGAAGACGGTCTCGGTATCGGCGTGCGGGTTCGCCTCGACGGCCTCGAGCACGGCCACTCGGGGCCGGGTCACACGCAGATCGGCGGTCCGCAGCAGCGCCGCGTACTCGTCCGGTGTGAAGGCCACAACGGCAGTATGCCTGAATTATCTGGAATGAGTCCAAGAAATCCGGAAAAGAGTTGGAAAGAGTTCAGAACCCGTTCAACCAGCGCAAAGGCGTCATCAATGATGGCCAAACGTCGTCAATAGTGTTGACACTGAGCACTTTTGCACGCGGAGGTGGGTGAACTACCGCGCCGACATCGTCTCGATCACTCCGCCGAGCAGCCTGCGCAGCTGGGCGCGATCCTTGTCCGTCATGTTGGCCAGAATCTCGTCGTCATCCTCGCGCAGCGTGGCGTCGGCACGCTCGAAGAGCTTTCGTCCCTTGGCGGTCAACTCGGTGGTCAGCACCCTCGCGTCTGCTTGCCGTCGCGAACGATGCACCAAACCTGCCTCCTCCAGCGACCGCTGGACCAGGCTTACCGCCTGGGGGGTGATTCGAAGCTCTGCGGCGATCTCAACATTGGATATCCCCGGCTGTGCGGAAAGCACGGCCAGGCACTCCATCTGCGGAACAGTCACGCCGAAGTCGCGCACGATCACCGAAGCGCGCGACCACAGCACCCGGTAGATCTGAGACACCAGAATGCCCATCGGAGATTCCTCGTATGTGCTCATACCGCGCTAACAGTAGCGGACCTCGCCAATGTTCCACCGCCCGAAGCGCTGTGGAGGCGCGGCGTGTCGTCCGGTACATCCGCACCAATTCATCAGTGCATCAAGCACATTGATCAATGCTCTTGATGAGCATTAAGTCTGTCGGGTGCCTATGACGCGGGAGCGCCGGGCGCACGTACCACCATGGGCACGGCGGGGAAGTAGGCGGCCATCACCGATCGGGACTTTCGCAAAGCCGCGGTGCCGTAACCCTTCTTGCGGTGGTCGGGATGGACCCAGATTCGCACGTTCACCTCACCGTCGACCAGCTCACCAAAGACGATGCCCACCTTGCTGGGCCCTTCGACGGCGACGAACCAGGCCGCCTCTTCATCATCGATGCGCGCGAGAGCCGCCCGCAATTCGTCTTCGACACCCCCGGCGGGGGCGCCGGACCCGTCGCCTGCCTGGCCGATCTCTTCCGTACGTACGGCGAAGATGTCGGCATCGGCATTCCCGGAGAACGGGCGCAGCTCAAGGCTGTCTCCCGAGCTCGCGGGGCGCTCCATGAGTGTGAAGGTGAGCTGGCTGTTGAGATCCTCGAGCTCTGCCGCGTTCTTGCGGCGCTCATCTTTGGTCAGATGATCGAACGACATCCCCATGACTGCCTCACCGCCCAGATGCGAGGTTCCCAATAGTGCGGCTATCGCGTCGATCGCGCTCTTCCGGTCATCGGCTTCCACAATCAGGTCAAGCACTTCGTGACGGCGTTCGAACGCGCTGGTGAGTGCGTCGGCGATTTCGCGGCGGGTGGCAAGGCGGTCGTGGTCGGTCATGGCGCCAGCCTACGACCGGCGGGCCAACCGCGCTCAAGAAACGTTGAGCGTAAGGGTTGACGTGCGCCGAAGCCCCTCCGCGTATCACCGTTCGGTCACGTTACGACAACTCATTGGCCATGTCGCAGAACCTAATTGGGATTGGAAGGGGCCGCGGAGGTACAAAGGATCTTGGTGGTCATCGCCGGCCGGAGGGAACCACCCGCGCATGGAGGATTCGCGGCCGGAGGGAAGCGACAATCGAATGAAACGCACATACGCCGTCATGCTCGGCATCGCCCTGCTCTTCGCCACCCCGGGGTTGGCCTCGGCCGACGTCCACAGAAGTCCCGCCGACGCCCAGAAGCTCGTCAACGCGGTGATCGCCAGGGGCCTGTCTCAACGCGGCGTGCCGTTCACATATGGGGGCGGTAACACCGACGGCCCGACCACAAGTACCGACACCGCGCCTGCCGCGCCGGAGGCGACCACGAGCCTGCTGGGGTTGATTCCCGCCCCGGTGGCCGCCCCTGCGCCCAAGGTTCCCGGTTTCGACGCCTCGGGGCTGATGGTCTACTCCTATGCCGCCGCAGGCATCAAGCTTCCACGCCGATCCGGTGATCAATACAACGTCGGCCGGAAAATCGCTCCGTCCCAGGCGCTTCCGGGGGATCTCATCTTCTACGGTCCCAACGGTAGCCAGAGCGTGACGATGTTCCTGGGGAACAACCTCATGCTGGAAGCATCCGAACCCGCGGTGCAGGTGTCGCAGGTGCGGTTCAACGACATGGCCCCCTACCTGGTTCGGGTGATCGAGTAGTCACAGCGATGGAGCGTCTTTCTGCGCGATCACTGCTCGCGCAGAAAGTCCTCAATCCGTTCCAGCACAGCAGGCCAACCCACCAGACACAGCTGCCTGAACCGCATCTGGTCGTGGTCATTCGGGTTGAATCCGGTCGCCTCGACAGATAGCCGGGTTCCGTCTGCATTCGGGTTCAGGGTCCAGTGTGAGTCGATGGTGATCGATCCGTCGCGGGTGGTCATCCGGTAGGCCAACAGCTCGTCGTCGACAACCTCGGTGAATCGGCCGTCGATCTCTCCGACGAATCCGCTTCCCATGAAGGGGAAGACGCTAAACGAGAACGCGAGTCCGGTCTCGTATTTGGTCGGCCCGAAATCTTTGACCCACTGCCCGAACAACTGCGGGGACACAAGAATCGACCACACCTGGTGGGCCGGATACGAGTAGTGGTATTCGAAATTGACCGTAGTGAGGTCCCCGACCTGCTCAGCCACCAACGACACCTTTCGTGCGCACTGCCCCTGGATGTACCGGACGCAAGTAACCTAAACCCAATGCCTCGCCCGCGCGTGATCTTGATCGGGCTGATGGCATCATCGGCGTGTGAGCGCGGTTGAGGTGTCGGCTTTTGGGCCCTTCTTCGCCGTCGAGACCCATGACACCGGTGATGTGCCGATCCCGCCGTGGCGGCCTGTGGCGGAGTTGACCGACGGATCACACGCATTGGCGGATCGGATTGAGCGCGTCCGAAGCAATCTCGCCGCGCGGATAGCGGTGAGCCCCGCCGACATCGATCCGCGGGTAGCGGGCTCGGTGGCTCATCTTGGTTTGGTCGCCCGCATCCTGGCGCCAACGGTTGCCGCAGCGGCATGCGACGAACCGCGGATCTCGCAGCAGCCACATGAGTTGTGGTGGCAGGACGAGCTCGGCGGTCCGTTTCCGCTTTCCGTGGTCATGCGGATGGGGGAGGACTACGCCATCACCGGGTCGGTAGTGGAATCGATCACCGAGTGCGTCATGGAACACGCGGGGGTAAGCGACCGCGTCCTCTGGGGAAACGTCGGATCGGCCGTGAACAGCGCCGCGCGCCTCATCGCCTCGTCGCGACCCGAACTGACCGACGCCGTCCGCGAAGTCGCCGACACCTACCTTCGCGACCCGCGCATCGACGACGGCACCCAGCGTGCAGGACCTGATTTCCGGCGGCGCAGCTGCTGTCTGATCTATCAGCTCACCGACGACCGTTCCGCGGTATGCGGCGACTGCGTACTCGGCTAACCCACCCAGAACCGGCTAGGCCAGCTGATAGGCCTCCAGCGGGAATGACTCCTGCTCCTTGTACGCGCTGGCCGTGGATGTCGGGCGCAGCAGTGCGGCCTCACCGTGCTGGTTGAAGTAGTAGCTTCGTGCCGTCTGGCAGCTGCCGAGATAGAACACCGAATTGTCCAGGTTGCCCACCATGCGGTTCAGGAACTCGGTGTTGGCCTCGTCGGTGACCTCGAAGGTTTCGGTGCCGGTGCGAGCCATCTCGCCAAAGAGCCGCTTGATATGCCGCATCTGGGACTCGATGGTGTCGAAGTAGGACAACCCGCTGTAGGAGTAGGGCCCGTTGAGTGTCAGCAGATTCGGGAACTTGGGCACCGCGATACCTTCGAACGCCTGGAAGCGATTGTCCCGCCAGAATTTTCCGAGGTTGTAGTCCTCACGACCGACTACCTCGAACGCGGGGAAAGCCGATTCCCACAGATTGAAACCGGTGGCCAGGACCAAGGTGTCGATGACCGTCTTGCGACCGTCTGCGGTGACGATGCCATCGGGCTCGATCCGCTCGATCGATGCCGTCTCAAGGCTGACGTTCTTCTTGCTGAACGCCCGGAAGTACGTGTTCGAGAATGTCGGCCGCTTGCAACCGAAGTCGTAGTCGGGCGTCAGCTTGCGGCGCAACTCGCGGTCGCGCACCTGCGCGAACAAATGCGCCTTGGCCAGCATCGCGGCCCCGTTGTTGGCCTGCCGGAACTGACGGAAATGCAGTACTCCGCCCACCATGATCACTTCAAGGATCGCCGAACCCACTGTGCGAGCGATCTTTTGGGTACGTGGCACCTTCGCGAAAAGCTTCTTGATCACACCGGGGACCTTCGCGTCGGCCTTGGGTACGACCCAGATCGGGGTGCGCTGGTACACGGTCAGGTGCTGCGCGTCCTTGGCCAGCTCAGGGATGAGCTGAACGGCGGTGGCGCCGGTGCCGATCAGGCCAATCTTGTGGCCCGCGGCCCGATAACTGTTATCCCACTTGGTGGTGTGGATGACCTTGCCGGCGAAGGACTCGATACCCGCAATATCGGGCATCTTGGGCTGAGACAGGTATCCGGTGGCTGTCAGAAGATATTTACCGGTGAGGGTCTCACCGGACTCGGTGGCCACAACCCAGTGTTGGCCCTCCTCATCCCAGCGTGCACCCGATACCGGGGTGTTGAACCGCATGTACTTGCGCAGGTCGTGCTTCTCGGCCACATGGGCGGCGTACTGCTTGAGTTCGGAACCTGGCGCGAACAACCGCGACCAGTAGGGATTGGGCTCGAAGGAGTACGAATAGGTCGCCGAAGGGATGTCGACAGCCAGGCCGGGGTAATGGTTGACGTGCCAGGTACCGCCCAAATCGTCCTCGCGATCCAGGATCGCAAGGTTGGTCAGGCCCAGCTCCTTGAGCTGGATCGCCGCGCCCATCCCGCCGAAACCGGCCCCGACGATGACGGCGTCAAACTGCGTTGTCATGTCCCAATGCTAGCCGCGACCTCCGAGAAATGGTCCGCCTGTCTAGATGTGCTCCACGCCACATGAAACGATGTGTACAGAAGGACACAATGTGTCATATGGTGGATTCAACCCGAGAGGAGCACCGTCACATGATCACCGAATGCACAGTTCACAGTGTCAAAGCGCTCGTCAGGGCGGTGTCCTCGGCCGGGTTCGTCGCCGTGGCGGCGAGCACGGCGGTATTCCTTACGCAATCCCCGCTGGCCGCCGCGGGCCCGGCCGCCGTCGGCGGTGCCCAGGGGGTCATCGACATGCTCACCTCGGAGGGGTACCGCGTCATCGTCACCAAGACGGGCGGGCGGGACATCGAGGACTGCACGGTTCGCTCGATCCTGACCCAAACCCCGGTTCAGCACCAGCACACGAGCGATATCAGGCCGGCGCCCGCCCGCGATGGGGAAGCCCCTGACTACAAGATCGCCTATGTCACCCTGAACTGCGCGTAGGCGAAGCACACTCGTGACTCAGCCGAGAAAGACGGGAATTCTGTTCCCGTCGGCTCCCAAGACTGCGGTTTGTGTGGCGGTTGGGGAGCGGCGCCCCGTTCCGACTACCAGGGCGTCGGTATCCGTCAGTGCCGCGGGGATCTTGTATCCGGCGATCTGCTCCACCATCTGACGCGCACGCGAAAGCCCGGCGGCGGGTGGGGCTGCCGCGTCGGGCAGATACGCGACAAGGTCGAGATGATGCAATGTCCATTCCAGGACGTAGGCATCCAGATAATCGCCCACGGTGAGGACCTGTCCCTTGGTGGCGACGCACTGGTCGCGATGCGCGAGGAGCGCGGCGCGCCCGGCCGCTGCGCCCAGGTCATCCAGGTGAAAGGTGAGCAGGCCCGGCTCCTGGTAGGCGGCGGCCAACCTGACGATCAGCGCATCGAGGGCGTCGTCACCGGCAGGTGGCGCACCGAGGACTTCCCAGTAGGTCAGCGCATCGCGCGTCGGTGGCTCCTCGCTGGGGGTTGCCAGGGTTATCAGCACGTCCTGGGCATCGATGATCAGATGGCACACCAGATCGCGCACGAGCCAGCCCGCGCAGCCGGACGGCTGGGTAAATGCCTGGTCCGGCAGATCGGCGACAGCGGCACGCAGAGCTGCCCAGGTGTGGGTGAAGAGGTCCACCGCCGGAAAGTGGCAGTACGACAAGTGGTACGGAACTCCCGCGCCACCGCATCCGACCTCTAGTCTCAGAGATGTTCGAATTTGGGAGGCATTGAGTGAGGACGCAGCGCCACGACGACGTTGGACTTGAGGACACGCTGCGCGCGATCGAGCGCGGCGTGCTTGAGGACGTCTGGATGAGCAGGCCGCGACGCTGGACCGCGCTGGTGGCGGCCATCGTCCTGGGCGTGGCCGCGGCAAGTCGCTGGTCAAACCTCGGCGCCCAGGCCAGTCCGTCGCTGCATGTCGATGCCGTGGTGCCGGGGACGTCCATCATGTTTCTGGTGGCATGCCTTGTTTCGCTCGTAGCCCTGCGCCGGAGGCACTTCCGGTGGTGCTGCGCGGCGGCGTACACCGCCGCGCTGAGCGCGGTGACAAGTCTGGCCGCGCTGTGGTGGCATCAGACGGCGGACGGTTCCGATCCGTTGATGTGGACGCTGCTGGCTGCGCTCGCCTCCACCACGCTGACGGTCACCTGGCTCGCGACAATCCTTACCCCGCTAGAGGATTCACAGCCCGATATGCGGGCCGGGAGCCACTAGCCGTACGGCTGAAATCCCGCCGAGCACAAAGGTTCCCACCGGCGATCCGGTCATGCACCGTGGCGTCACGTGACTACGACCAGTGCGGCGCCTGCCGTTCACGCGGGTGGACCCGCCCAGAGCGGTGGTCCCGGCCCCCGTACCGTTGCGCTGAGCTGCATGGTCGGCACCACCATCGAGTGGTACGACTTCTACCTCTACGCGACGGCTGCGGCACTTGTCCTGAGGCCCTTGTTCTTCCCGACCGTCTCCTCGACAGCCGGCACGCTGGCCTCGTTCGCAACCTACGCCGCGGGGTTCGGTGCGCGCCCCGTGGGAGCCGTCATCGCCGGACACCTGGGTGACCGGCTGGGGCGCAAGGCTGTTCTCGTTGGGGCGCTGCTCCTCATGGGCATTGCCACCGCGCTGATTGGCGCACTGCCGACCTATGCCGAGGCGGGTGTTTTCGCACCGAGCGCACTGGCGACGCTACGGGTGCTGCAGGGGCTCGCGGCCGGAGCGGAATGGGGTGGCGCCGCCCTGCTGTCGGTTGAACACGCCCCGCCCGGCCATCGGGGTCTGTTCGGCAGCTTCACCCAGTTGGGCTCGCCAGCGGGAATGCTCTTGGCTACCGGCGTATTCGGTCTCACTGGAATGCTCACCGGGCCGGACGTGTTTCTTGCCTGGGGCTGGCGCATCCCGTTCTTAAGCAGCGTCATCTTGGTGGCCGTCGGCCTGGCGATCAGATTGCGGCTGAGTGACTCAGCGGACTTCCGGCGGCTGCGTGAACGAGGCGAGCTCGCCCGGCTGCCTGTCGTGGAAGTCGTGCGCACGCAGCCCCGTAATGTGCTGTTGACCATCGGCTTACGGCTGTCCCAGATCGCCTTGTTCGTACTGCTGACCACCTACTCGTTGACCTACCTGCAAGACGTGTTCGGGAAGGACAGTCGAGTCGGGTTGACTGCCGTGTTGATCGCTTCGGCGATCGGCATCGTGAGTACGCCGGCGTGGTCGGCACTCTCCGACAGGATCGGCCGACGTCCGCTTTACCTTTTCGGAGCGGTGGCCGGACCGGTGGCGTTGACGCTGTTCTTCCTGGCGGCCGGAAGCGGGTCGACGGTTCTCGTGGTGCTCTCAATTATCTTCGGGATCAACGTTGTTCACGACGCCATGTATGGTCCCCAGGCCGCGTGGTTCGCCGAACTGTTCGACACCCGGGTCCGCTACAGCGGGGCGTCTCTGGGCTATCAGATCGGTGCGGTGCTATCCGGTGGATTCGCCCCGCTGATCGCCGCAGCCCTGCTGGCCGTCAACCATGGAAACCCATGGCTCATCGTCGTCTACTACCTGGTGCTGGCCGCACTCACGTTCGCCTCCGCATATGCCGCCCGTGAAACCTATCGAGACAAGATCGGAGCCTGTCGATGAGCCGGATCTACCTCAATGCCTTCGACATGGCATGTGTCGGCCACCAATCACCGGGCCTGTGGCGACATCCCGAGGATCAGGGACACCAATACCGGACCTTGCGCTATTGGACCGAACTCGCCCGGTCGCTCGAGACCGGCGGTTTTGACCTGTTGTTCCTCGCCGATGTGCTGGGTGCGTATGACGTGTACGGAGCTTCGCGCGATGCGGCCGTGGTCGATGCGGCGCAATTCCCGGTCAATGACCCGTCGTTGGCGGTATCGGCGATGGCGGCGGTGACCGAGACATTGGGATTCGGGATCACGCTGTCACTCACCTATGAGCAGCCGTATGCCTTGGCCCGCCGTCTCTCGACGCTCGATCACCTCACCGAGGGGCGGGTGGCATGGAACATTGTCACATCGTATTTAGACAGTGCAGCAAGGAATTTGGGACTGGACTCCCAAATACCGCATGACCGGCGCTACGACATAGCCGACGAGTACCTCCAGGTCTGTTACAAGCTGTGGGAAGGTTCGTGGGAGGACGGTGCCGTGGTGCATGACAGGGCGCGGGGTGTCTTCACCGACCCGGCCAAGGTCCATGACATCGCGCACCACGGAAGGTATTTCACCGTTCCCGGGCCATTTCTGTGCGAACCCTCGCCGCAGCGCACACCGGTGCTGTTCCAAGCGGGCGCCTCGGCGCGGGGAGTTCAATTCGCGGCGGCTCACGCCGAAGCGGTGTTCGTATCGGGTCCGACGCCGCAGGTCGTGCGCGGACCGGTGCGGGCCTTGCGTGAGGCCGCAGCGGGATTGGGCCGCGACCCGCGGGCCATCAAGGTTTTCACCATGGTGACCCCGATCGTCGCCGAGACGCGGGATCTGGCGATCGCCAAGCTGCATGATTACCGCCAATATGTCAGCCCCGCAGGTGCATTGGCTCTATTTGGTGGCTGGACGGGAGTTGATCTGGCTGGGCTCGGGGCAGACGAGGCGCTGCGGCATGTCCAGGCCGATGCCAACCGTTCCGCGCTGGCCTCGTTTACCAAGGATCCGAGCCGTACCTGGACGGTGGGTGAGCTGGCGCAGGAAATCGGGATCGGCGGGCGTGGGCCGGTTCTCGTCGGTGCCGCCGCCGACATCGCTGACGAACTGGAACACTGGGTCGACGCTGCCGATGTCGACGGTTTCAACGTCGCGTATGTGACCACACCCGGGACCTTCGTCGATTTCGCCCGTTTCGTGGTGCCCGAGCTCCGGCGCCGAGGCCGGGTGCCGTATCGGCGGGAAAGGCTCAGCCTGCGCGAGCATCTCGGTGGCCGCGGGCCCCATCTGTCCGACGGACATCCGGGCCGGTCGTATCGTCGAGCAGCCCTACCCGGCTGACAAGGTGGAGTGATCTCCGAATCGATCACTGAGCGCCACAAGCAACTGATCCAGTGCGGCCAGCTCGGCGCGTTTAGCACCGACGAGCCGGTGTAGGCGCGAGAGGCTCGATGGCTTGCCGCTCTGTCTTCTGCGCTCCAGGGATGCCACATGGTCGTCGAGTTCCCGCAGGGCCACTGCACGTAGCTCGCCGAGGACATCCTGGTAGTACTGCGCCTGACGCAGATCCGCGTTCCGACCCGGAAGGATCGGATCGACGACCTTGATCAGGCCGCTCACGGTTCACCGCCCATGTTGCCTCCGGGTGTCGCTTTCATGCGCACACGCTAGGGCCGCACAATTTCCCGGACGCTGCCCCCAATTCACCGGGACATCTCAATCTGTTCACACTTCGCCGGCTATCAGCTGTGAGATGAGTGCCGAACCGCGAGGCGGGTGGAGGTCAGGCGGCGTCAGGCAACGAAGCGATCATGTGTTCCCACGCCTGATGAAGCCGGGCCGTGATCGGGCCGGTTTGCGTGATGGTCGTGACGCACCGATGGCTGTGGTCGTAGAGCTCGACCGACGATGTCAGGCCCTGGGTACCGTGCGCATGTGTCACCCAGGACTCGGCGATGAACACCGGATCCATGGCGTACCTCGAGGCCCCGAAGATGACGGCGATATGTGCGCCGGCCTGTTCGACCATCGCGGCGTGGCCACGGTGCAGCTGCACGCAGCCGCCACCGGGAACCGCGATCGTGAACGGCATGTCCACGTCCACGATGTGAGCCAGCAGATGGGGGATGACCTGCGAATCGATCTTGCGGGCGCCGGTGAACGGAAGCACGCGGTAACGCCCGGGGGTGAGTGCGTCGAGGTGGGTGAGCTGATCGGTGTCATGCCAATTGACGTCGGACCAATCGGTGACGGGGAACGCTTCGGGGGCCGCCGCCGGTGCCAGCTCGAGGGCGCTGATCGTCAGGCGGTCCGAAAGCGGGGTCAGGTAGGCGCGGTGCGTGCCGGTCTCGGCGACCATCGTCAGCGCTCGCGGTGCCAGGAAGGCATCGCGGACGAGTGCAGGGTTGAGCCGCAGGGCGATGTACTCGTCATCGCAGCACAGTGCCTCGCCGGGAAAGGCGGGTTCCAGGTACTCGCCGGTGTGGCTGATCAGGGCGGCATCGTTGGCGGTCACGGCCACCACCGTGCCAAGGGCGGGGAGTGCTTCGGCAATGGCATTGGGCCCCGCCACGATTCGTCGGGCGGGGCAGTGTTCGCAGCGCCGGCCGTCAGTACACATCGCGGACGTACCGCTTTTCCCGCTTGAGGGTGTTGACATACTCGGACGCCTCATCGGGGCTGAATCCGCCGTGCTCACCGACGATCTCGTGCAGCGCCTTGTCCACATCCTTGGCCATGCGCGTGGCATCGCCACACACGTAGAAGTGCCCGCCATCTTGGAGCCATGCGAACAGATCCTGGCCATGCTCGCGCATCCGCGTCTGCACGTAGATCTTCTCTGCCTGATCACGCGAGAAGGCCAGATCGAGCCGGTTGAGAAGGCCGGAGGTATGCCACCCGTCGAGCTCGTGCTCGTAGATGTAGTCGTGTTCACGGTGTTGGTCACCGAAGAACAGCCAGTTGCGGCCGCTGGCGCCGCGCTGCTCACGTTCCTGCAGGAACGCGCGGAACGGCGCCACGCCGGTGCCGGGGCCGACCATGATCATCGGCGCATCGTCATCACTCGGGACCCGGAAGGACTTGTTGGGTTGCAAGAAGATACGGGCATTACTGCCACGATCTGCCAAGAAGGTGGAACACACCCCGCCGCGTTCACGGCCCAGGCTCTGGTACCGCACGCTGGCGACCGTCAAGTGGATGCGCTCTGGGTGAGCCAATGCGCTGGAAGAGATCGAGTAGGCGCGGTGCTGCAGCGGTTTGAGCAGCCCCATGAACTCTTCCAGGCTCAGCGCATCCCCGCCGATGCGCAGGATGTCAAGGATGTCCTTGCCGTACAGCCAGGCATCCAGCACCTCCTTGACCCCGCCCCGGAGTGCATGCGAGAACTCCTCGCTCTCCGCGCGGCTTTCCACCTCGCTCAACAAGTCTCGCGATGGGGCGCTGATCTCGTAGCGGGTGCCCAACAGTTCACCCAGGGGCTCACCGTCGACCAGGGTCTCTGTAGAGACACGGAAGTGATCCGCGATCGCCCCTACCAGTGCCGGATCGTTCTCGGCAATAACCGCGAGCGCGTCGCCCGCCTCGTAGGTGATCCCGCTGTCCGCAAGCGCGAACTCGAAGTGCCGGATCTCCTTGTCAGAGCCCGCGCGTGAGAGCAGCCGGTTGACCCGTACCTCCGCGGGAAACGGATTCTTGCGGGTCCACCCGGAACGAACCACGGTGCTCGGCGGGGGAGTTCCAGGGGTGCCGCTGGCTCCGGCCAGGGTGACCAGGCTCGCGACTGCGCCCTGGACCCATTCCGCGGCCTGCGCCTCGTAGTCGATGTCGCAGTCGGCACGACCAACCACCCGACTCGCACCGAGTTGTTCGAGACGGGTGTCGATGAGCTTGCCGGCCTGGCAGAAACCGTCGTAACTGGTGTCGCCGAGGGCGAGCACACCGTAGGACACCCCTTCGAGACGGGGTGCCAGTGTTGAAGACAGTGCTTCCCAGAACAGTTCGGCGTTATCGGGCATCTCGCCCTCGCCATAGGTGGACGTGACGATGAGGACGTATTTCAGTCCGGCGAACTGATCGAGCGCTATCTCCTCGAGGCCGCTGACCGTCACGTCGAATCCCTGAGCCTTGGCCGCGGCGGCAGCGTCGCCCGCCACGATTTCGGCATTACCGGTCTGGGTGCCGTACAGGATGCGCAGCGGCGGGCGGGGAGCTGCCAGGTCCCCGGAGGCCGCCGGCGGTGGCGCTGCCAGGTTCATGGCGAGACGGGAGTGCAGCCCCGCCAGGAAGCCGGAGAGCCAGGCGCGCTGGTCCTCGTTGAATGGGGCGTCTTCGGGAATGTAGGCGATCTTCATGGCTTCTTCACGTGGTCTGGAGGGACGGTCCGGACAGGGCGACAACAGGTAGCGCTTGATGTGCGAACAGTTCTTCGAAGGAAGGCAGACGGCCGATCTTGTCCCGGTTTTTGTTGCTCTGGTACAGGATCCAGCCGTAGGTTCCCGGGCTGTCCATGGACAAGACGTTGCGTTGGCTCAGCGCCTCCTTGTAATCACTGAGGCGCTTGTCCGCGATCAGCACGGCCAGGTCCTCATCGCTATGCCCGTCGATCGCCTCACGTGCATACTTTTGCAGCTTCTGGATCAAGAAGAAGTCCTCGGTGAGTACGAGATTGCGCACTGCCTTGCCGATCCGGGGGTCGGTGACGTCCGTGACGTTCGGCATCCTGGACAGCGCGAGCTGCTGGGCCATGTTCAGCACCGTGTAGGTGTTCAGCAGCGCGTACATCCCTTCGGTATCGGTGTCGCCGTATGCGGGCACCGATCCTTCGAGGACATCGCGCTGGCTCCGGTAGGACAGCTTGAACTTGTGTACTTGGTAGCCGGCCAGGGCGGCGGCCAATTCGTCCAGCAGTTCCTTGCGTGTCTTGCCTTGCAGAATGGCGTCGGAATCCTGGTACTGCAACAGCGCCCGCGACATCGTGTAGACCAGGTGCTCCCGGGTGCTCTGCCAATCATCAAGCAGGGCTTGGCCTCTGACTGACCCGGTGGCCGCCACATGCCATTGCAGCAGGATGCGGGCTGCGGCCTCGTGGAACGGGGCATCGGTCACGGGCAGTACCAGCACCGAGTCGCTGCTGACCTTCGAGGGCAGTTCGCCGTGCGGGTCGTACTGGTACAGGAAGCCGCCGCTCATCCCGTTCGCCACGCCCTTGCCGAATCCGCCGATGTTGAGCACGGCACCATTGGTCATGTATTCACAAAGGAATTCGCCGACGCCCTCGACCACTGCCGTTGCACCCGAGTTCCGAACCGCGAAGCGGTCCCCGGCCTGGCCTTCTACGAACAGGCGTCCCCCCGAAGCACCGAAGAGGGCGAAGTTTCCGATCAGGACGTTGCCGCCCGGTGCCTCCGAACCACCGCCGGGTGAGCGCACGGTGATCGTGCCGCCGCAGGCGCTCTTACCGACTCCATCGTTGCAGGTGCCCGTGTGCGTCAGCATCATGCCGTCGTTGCAGAACACGCCGTAGCTCTGGCCTGCCGAGCCCGTTGTGGTGATCGAGACGCTCTCGGGTAGCAAGTAACGACGGCCACGTTCGTCAACGGCGACCGCGGATCCTTCTGCCCCTTGATAGTTGAGCACCCGCTCGATATCGATCGCGAGCTGACCGCCGACGCTCTTGTTCTGGTTGGTCAGCTGTCTGGGTGGCAGTACCGTGCCGTCGAGGTCGAGCTGCTCGGTGAACGCGTCGTCCACCGAGTAGTCCTTCTCCATGTACACCGGATTCTGGACGACGAATTCCTCTGCCACCGCAAGCATGCGGCGCAGATCGAGGGTGCCGATGCTCGACGGGTGATCCAGCAGATGCAGGAGGTCGCTGCGACCGCGCGCTTCACGCAGCGTCCGCAGGCCGAGCGTCGCCAGCAGCTCCCGCACTTCGTGCGCGATGTTCAGCAGATACTGGGCAAGTGCCCGAGGGTCACCCTCGAAGACCTCGGCGTTGGTCGTCAGCCCGGCCGGACATTTGATGTTGCAGTTCTTGGCCATGACGCACTTGAGCATCATCAGGGCGGTGGTCCCGAACTCGAAACTGTCCGCCCCCAGCAGCGCTGACTTGATGACGTCGCTGGCGGTCTGATGCGCGCCCGAGCAGCGGAGCACAACCTTCTGCCGGATTCCATTGGCGCACAAAGCCTGATGCACTTCGGCCACACCGATTTCCGCCGAGCGGCCCGCATACTTGAGGCTTGTCACGGCCGCCGCTCCGGTGCCACCGGTGTTGCCCGCGACATTGATGACATCGGCGCCGGCCTTGGCAACACCCACGGCAATCGTGCCGATGCCCTCCGAAGAAACCAGTTTCACGATCACCCGGACACGGGCTGCCTTGCAATCGTGGATCAGCTGCGCGAGGTCCTCGATCGAGTACGTGTCGTGATGGGGCGGAGGAGAGACGAGTTCGACACCCGGGGTTCCTCCGCGCGCCGCGGCGATCTGGACGGTTACTTTCGGCGCTGGAAGCTGGCCGCCTTCACCGGGTTTGGCGCCCTGCCCGATCTTGATCTCCAGCTCCTGGAGCATCGGGTCGGCAAGGTATCCCGCCCACACTCCGAAGCGCCCGGAGGCGAACTGCTTGATGCGGGAGCCGCGAATGGTGCCGTAACGGCTGATGTGTTCGCCGCCCTCGCCGCAGTTGGAGAGTCCGCCAACCAAGTTGGTTCCGTGGGCCACGGCCTCGTGTGCCGGGGCCACCAACGCGCCGTGGCTCATGGCACCCGATGTCAGCGTGGGGGTGATTTCACTGGCCGGTTGCACTGAGGACAGGGAAACCGAATCCGGAGCCGTCCTGATCTTCGTAAGGTAGCTCGCCGCTTGGCCGGTCGCTTTCAGATGCAGCTCGTCGCCGATGATCTCCTGGCTGGCGATGTCAGCGCCGAACCGGACCCGAAGCGAGGCTGCCAGCGCCGCGAGCCGCTCGTGGGTGTGTGAGAGCCGCAGCACGAACTTGCCATCGGATTCCCGGCAGGACAGGCCACGCACCTGAAAGTCGTTGTTTCCGAACCGGGCGAATTGCCCCATTTCCCTGCGGAACTCGTTGGCGGTACGCACGAAATTCACATCGGCGGGCAGCGCCAGCACGTCCCGAAGCGCCGCCGGGCGCCGGGTGCGTTCTGTGTTCATAGCCCGGACAAAGCTGCGGTAGCCCGGGGTGATATCGAAACTATCGACAGCGCGCGTGGGCAGCTCGTCAAAGCTGTTGTTGCGGTAGGCGCCGTCGTCCAGCCCGAACGCACCCTCGAGTTGGTGCAATGGCAGCAGCCTCAGGTAGGTCGGGTCGGCCATGTCGGGGTTTTCCGGACGCGCTTCGTCCCCGAATGAGATGGCTTCCTCGGTCATGTCGACGAATCCGCGTACCGCCGTGGTGCCGTACGAGTGGCCCGCGCCCTCGGCTCGCTCCTTGAACAGCCCCAGCAGCGGAACGTCTTTCTCGCCGGTCACCGCCAGTGCACGCGCATGCCAGTCGGCGACAGCTGTTGCGAGAGTGGAGAAACCGACACCGGCGACCGGTGACACGACATTGGGGAAGTATCTGTGCAACACCGGATCAGAGGTATCGAGGTAATTCGGTTCGAAGAACTCGCCGCCGATGTAACTCTCGACGGTACATAGGCCCACGCGGCCCATCGTCTTCATCAGAGACTTCTCGGCCGCCTTGGCGAAATGTTTGAACGCCTTGTCGGCATCGGCCCCGTACTTCTCCTCGGCCCGCATCTGTACGGCCAGCGGGTATACCGCCGACGCGCCGAATCCCAGCACGGCGGCCACGTGGTGCGAGGAACACAGTTGTCCGCTCTCGGCGATCAACGAAACACGCAGCCGTAGGCCCTCTTCGATCAGCCGCTGATTGATGGCGGAGATGACGATGATGAGGGGCATTGCCGCGCGATCACTGGAGACGTGGCGGTCGGAGATCACCGCAATGCCGCCGGACTCCCGCGCGAATTGCTCTACCGCATCGCATAGTTCATCGATTGCCCGCACGATCCGATCGGCGTTGGATGCCGGGTCGGAGAGCTCGATGCGATAGCGCATCCCGAAACGCCGGACCGGGGTGCCCTGCTGCTCGCGGATCTTGAGCATGTCGAGATGGGTCAGGATGGGGGAGGGCACCACGATCTGCGGTGCGGACTGAGCCCCGCTGTTGGGCTTCGCGCCGAGCGCAACACGCAAGGTCATTCCATCCGCCTCGCGGATGGAATCCAGTGGTGGGTTGGTCACCTGCGCGAACCGCTGCGAGAAGTATTTCGCAACGCCACCTTCCTGATTGGAGAGGGCGTTGATGGCTGCGCCGTAGCCCATCGCGGAAATCTTCTCCTGACCGGTCGCCAGCATCGGATCCATCAGGAACTTGAAGCTTTCCTGGTTGAGTGAGTACGCCACGTACCGCTGGTGACGGTCGAGGTCGCCGTCGTATCGTGCCGGCGAGCCCTGGCCCGCCGGGGGCACGTGGGGCAAGTCCGCGATGTTCACGCGGGCCTGCGCCAGCATGGTGGGGTAATCATGGCGCGCGGCAAGCTTTTCGAGAGCCTCGATGGTTCCGTAGGAACGGCCTTCGGCATGGTCGTAGTAGCGCATGCCGCCGGCCTCGATGCGGCCGCGCTCGATCACGGTGTCGGGGTCGAAGTAGATCTGTCCGGCCTCGGACATCACTCCGAGGTACTCGGCCGTCTCGACCGTGCGTAGTGGCCTGAGCCCAAGCCGGTCCAGGCGCGCACCGATGATGTTGCCGTCCCCGAAGATCAGCGCGGCGGGGCCGTCGTTCTTCTCCTCGTAGAGGCTGAAGTATTCGAGCATCGCCGTCACACCGGGCGAGAGTGTTGTGTCGTTCTCCCATGCGGGCGGCATCATCGCAACGACGGCTGTGACGAGGTCGAGATCGTCCTCAAGCACCCGGCTTTGCAGGGTTTGATCCAGTCGGCAACTGTCCGATTGCCCCACCGGGCGAATAATGGCCCGGTTCCGGGCCAGCGCGATCGCATTCTCGGACAAGCGATTCTTCTTGTCCGTGTTGAGCTCACCGTTGTGCGCCATCAGCCGGAACGGCTGAGCCATGGTCGCATTCGGTGCGGTGTTGGTGGAGAACCTGGTATGGAAGAACATCGAGTGCACTTCCATCCGCGGATCGGACAGGTCGCTGAAGTACGGCACCACTTCGTTGGAGTTCAGGCGCCCTTTGAGGACTTGAGTGTGCGTGCTGAGCGAGAGTGGGTAGAGCCCAAGCAGTTCCGGGCGCGTGTAGGCCACGGCCTCGATCGCCATGAGCGCCTCATGTGTCTTGCGCTCGGAATCGGAACGGAATACCCATTGCCGAATCGGCAGCTGGTATTTCACAGCGGCAGGGCGAATCGCCCCGTTGTCCACTGGCACATCCCGTGTGAGCAGGATCGTGAATCCCTGTGCCCGTAGGGCCTGTTCGATGACCGCCTCGGCCTCGGGGTGGAATGCCGGATCGGTGGGCAAGAAGAAGTTGCCCACCCCGAACTCGCCCGGCAGTAAGTCGGGATCGCCGGTCAGTTCGGAGAAGAAGCGCAAGGACAGGTCCATGTTCACGCCAGCGCCGTCACCAACGCCCTCGGAAGACATTCCTCCTCGGTGCGGCACGGCGCAGAGTGCCTCGTGGAGCTTGCGCACGACATCGTGTGTCTGGATGCCGTCTTTACGGGTCAGGAAGCCGACACCGCAGCTATTTTTCTCCTGGCTCTGGTCATACAGCCCGTTCAGCCGATTCTCCTCACCCAGCGCCGCGCACGGCGTATCCAGCGTGTGACGTTGGGTTTCTCGTTCGTTGAGCGAACCCGCCCTGACCAGCGCTCGGCATGGTCGCGACCTGGCAGACGCCGGTTCCCCGGCCTCCTGGGGTCAGTTAAACCAAGCCTAGCCTAAGTCGATGAGGTCTGATAGTCGGCGGGATATACGTCACACCGAGGATCAGGCCTAGCAAGCGTGCCGACGCTTCGATGGACCGGCCGCCACTTCCCATTATGGGGCAGCGGCGGAAAAATCGCCGCTCAGTAGTTATTGCAGGAGTTGGCGACCTGGTTGATCAGGACGGTGTACTCCTGAACGGCCGGCATGCCCCGTACCTCGTTGACCATCTGCTGGCGCTTCACCTTGGGCGACGCCACGAACTGCTGCAGCCAGGCACCGGCGATCGGATTCGCGTTCACCTGCTGTGCCGCCGCGGGCGACTGCTCGTTCAGTGCCGCCATGATCTGCGGGTATGTGCATGTGGTGTTGACGATGGCCGTCACATCCGGGTCGGCGGACGCGATTCCACCGCCTGCAACCAGCGACAATGCGATCGCGCCAGAACCAACAATCAACTTCGCCGTCAAGGGCATTCTCGTCTACCTTCCACCAGTTCCCCCGACGTCCATATCGACGGTCGGCGAGATTCCGTTACGCACAACGCTAGCAGGATCACGAGAGTCCTTAGTCATGCTATCTACCGGCTGGTGAGCTCCAAATGGAAGCTCCGCCAACACGAATGACACGTCGATGGCGTGATGAAGCCCACTTTTGTATGGCCGAAAGTCACTGGCAGTGGGGATTTTGGCCCATGGCTGCCGCGCCGGGCGGTCAATAGTGTCGGGGAGTAGGAGCAGAGCCGCCCTATCGCATCGGAGGAGCCATGACCACCACGACACCCAACCCCCACATTCTTGTCGGTGTCGACGGATCGACATCGGCGCTCCACGCCCTGACGTGGGCAGGCGCCGAGGCCCAGCAGCGGAATCTGCCGCTGACGCTGGTGCACGCCGTCGATCACAGCAGCTTCGGGCAGGGTTACAACCTGGGGGCGTCGGCGAGCTTCTTTGATCACCTGGACACCGATGGCGCCGAGTTCCTCAGTCAGGCCAAGGACCATGTCTACGCACTGTTCCCGAATGTCGAAGTGTCCACGGTCAAGGCGGCGGGTAAGCCCGTCGCGATCCTCGTGGAGTTGTCCCGGAACGCTGTCATGACGGTGCTCGGGTCCAGCGGGCTCGGCGGATTCACCGGCATGATGGCCGGCTCGGTATCGGTATCGCTGACCGCGAAGGGCCACAGCCCGGTTGTCGTGGTGAGAGAAGCGGCGGGACCTGCAGGGCCGGTTGTCGTGGGAGTCGCCGATTCCGATTCCAGCGACGGCGCGCTTGCGTGGGCGTTCGAGGAGGCCTCGATGCGACACGCCGAGCTGGTGGCGGTGCATGTCTGGAACAACATTCCGCCGGGGTACGTCTACGCCTACACCGCGTGGAGCGCCGTCGATTCGACCACAGAGGAACGGCGCCAGGAACAGATTCTTGCCGAGCGTCTATCCGGCTGGCAGGAGAAGCACCCGGATGTACCGGTCCGGCGTGTTCTCGCGATCGGGCATCCCGCCGATGTCCTGCTTCGCGCATCAGAGGGCGCGCAGTTGATCGTCACGGGAAGCCGCGGCCGCGGTGACGTCGCGGGATTCTTCCTCGGATCCACCAGCCATGCGCTGATTCACAAGGCTGCTTGCCCGGTGCTGGTGGCACCGCGGCCGTAGTCTCGATATGTGACCACCGCGCTGAAGGAATGGAGTGCGGCGGTGCATGCGCTGCTCGACGGCCGACAGCAGATTCTGCTGCGCAAGGGCGGAATTCACGAGAAGCGTTTCACGCTCGCCGATTCCCGGTTCCTACTCTTCCCGACGATCGTGCACGGCCACGCCGAACGGGTGCGACCGGAACACCATGACGTACTCGAGCGTGCCGCCGCCGATAGCACCGAAACCGACGTAGTGGTGCGAGCCGGGGCCGAGGTTGTCGCCGCAATCGAGGTCACTCGGCCCGAGGCGCTCGAAGAGATTGCGTCGCTGCATATCTGGACAGCCGAATCCATTCGTGAGGACCGCGTGGATTTCCGGCCCAAACACCGGCTGACAGTCTTGGTGGTGCGTGCGTACCCGTTGGTCACGCCTGTGAGAATTCCCCGTGACGACGGGCATGTCGGCTGCACCAGCTGGGTGCAGCTCGAGGTCAACCCGCGGTGGGGCACACCGGTGCACACGGAAGGAACACTCGCCGAGGTCGCTCAGCGGGTCCGCGACTCTGTAGGTGCGTGAGGGAGCTCGGGGGTCGGTGTCCCACCGATAGCGTCGAGCCATCGCCGGCGTACCGGACCCCACCGGCGGTCGAACACCAGGGCCCGCTGCCGCGCTCGTTCGAGCTTCTCCGGCGAGTAGCGCCACCGCGCCCACGGGGATGTCGGGCGGGCCAGGCGAACCGCCGCCCACCAGGCGATGGGGGCGATGAAAATGCCGATCATCGCGGTGGGGTACTTACCTTTGAGGGCGGTGAGCGCCACCAGCCCCAGGTGTACCAGCAGCAGCATCACCGCGACCCCGCGAGCGATAGCGATGACGCCGGTCAGGCCATCCACATTCAGCGGCGAGACACCGACCGCGGCCAGACCGATGCAGGCGGTGGCAAGCGTGACCATATCGACCGAAAGCTGACCTTCGTTGGACCAGTAGACGTCCTCCAGATGGAAGATCATCGCGAACTCGTCGAGCACCAGCGATGCGCCGATCCCCACCAGTAGACCGGCGAGGTATGTCCACACCGACAACGGCGGCGAGCCGAGCGCTGTGAACCCTCCGACGATCAACAGGATCACGCCCGGCACGGAATGGTGGATGTGGACGCCGCCACCGGAGATGTTGTGAAACGGGCCCCGTCCGTCACGGATGAGCCGGGTAATGGTGCGCGTCACCACGAAGGTCACCACGAACGCCACGAAGCCGAGCAGCAGGGGACCTTTGTAACCGTCCACCACGTCGTACTGCCACCAGGTATCCAGCCAGGCCACCTTCGGATGTTAGCCGGTCAGAGGTGCGGTACCGGGAAAAGAGAGGGGGAGATCCCCACGGCGTTGCGCGTCAAAGTAAGGTCGCCCTCACCCAGCGCTGGGGAGCAGCCCCGCGCGCGCGAGTGAGGGAGTGCTGTGACCGCCCAGCCGGATTTTTCGTTGATCGTCGGCTATGGCACCGATATGGGCAACGCCGAGGACGCTGCGATGTCGTTCTCCGAGGCCCTGGAAGAGGCCACCGGAATCAAATCCGAGGCGATCGAGCTCAACCAGATTGATGTCGCGGACTTGCAGTCGGCATCGCATTTCGTCGCGGTGGTGTCGACATTCGGCGATGGCGAGTTCACCGACAACGCACTGCTTTTCTGGGAGGCGATCAGCGCCGAGGCGGCAGGCCGGCTGGAGCACCTGAGTTACGCGGTGCTGGCGCTGGGTGACAGCAGTTACGAGTTCTTCTGCAACGCGGGTCTGCTGCTCGATCAACGTTTGGAGGCGCTCGGCGCGGTGAAGCTCACCGACCGCGTCGATGTGGATGGGCCGTATCTGCAGCCCTCGAAGGAATGGACCACCGACCTCGTCAAGCGCCTGTCCGCGGGCCAGAGCGATGCCTCCACGCCGGCAGCCGTGACCGAGACCCCCACGCAGCCCAAACGCGACCGCAACGAACCTGTCGAGGCCCGATTGCTCGTCAACCGTCTGCTCACCACCACCGAATCCGACAAAGAAGTGCGCCACTATGAAGTGGACCTCACCGGCTCCGGAATCTCCTATGAGGCAGGTGATTCGATTGCCGTGCACGCGAGCAACGACCCCGCCCTTGTCGCGGCGATACTTGCCGAACTGGGCGTAGGCGCCGATCATCGGGTGACCGGTCACGACGAGCCCCTTGGTGAGCTGCTCTCAGATCACCTGGAGATCCGTACGCCCTCACGCACCCTTCGCAGTCTGGTGGCTACCCGAACAGATGACACTGACGCTGTCGCGGCCCTGGGCGGCGATGTCGTGCCCGCACCGGGTTCCTGGTTGTACGGGAAAGACGTCCTCGATCTGATCAGGTTGGGGGAGTTGACCGTTGATGAGCTAGTGGACAACCTGCGGCCGCTTCAGTTCCGCGACTACTCCATCGCCTCGAGTCCTCTCATCCATCCCGACAGCGTGCACTTGACCGTGGCGACCATCCGGTACACCGATGCCGAACGCACCTATGGCGGAGTGGCATCGACTTTCCTGGCAGATCGTGGACAGACGATGCGGGTGCATCTGCGCCCCAACCACACGTTCCGGCTACCGGCGGCCGACGTGCCCATCATCATGGTCGGTCCGGGCACCGGTATCGCTCCGTTCCGCGGTTTCCTGCAGGAGCGGCAGGCCACGGGCGCCTCGGGGCGTTCATGGCTGTTCTTCGGGGACCGGCGTCGCGCCGCTAGTTTCCTCTATGGGGAGGAACTACAGGGCTTCGTGGATTCGGGCGCGCTGACCCGCCTCGATCTCGCGTTCTCCCGTGACGGTGCTGAGGGGGAACCGAAACGGTATGTCCAGCACTGCATGTCGGAGAACGCGGCGGAGTTGTTCGCCTGGTTGCAGGATGGTGCGTACCTGTATGTGTGTGGCGACGCCGACCATATGGCCAAGGACGTAGACGCCACCTTGCATGAGATCGTTGCTCGCTGCGGGGGGATGGACGCCGCTGGTGCCCATGCGTACGTCAACGATCTCATCAAGAACCATCGGTACGTGCGCGACGTTTACTGACGGTTCATTCCCGGCCCGCAAGCCACTTGTCGAGCACTCGCCGGTCCCGTTTGGTCGGCCGCCCGGCACCACGATCACGCGCGGCGACCAGTACCGGTGGGACAGCGGGCTGTGCAGGTGTTCGGTCGAGATAGCAGGTCACCGCATCGACGGCGCCAACCCGTTTCTGGATTACCCGCACCACCTTCACGACTCGCGTGGTGTCACCGACCCGAGCGCGAACCTCGTCGCCGGGGGACACGGTCGTCGACGGCTTCGCCGGTCGATCGTTGATTCGCACATGTCCGCCTCGGCATGCCGCAGCGGCGTCCGGCCTGGTTTTTGTCAACCGGACCGCCCACAGCCACCGATCGACGCGGGAGGATTCCATGCCTCCATCATGAGGTGTTCTGGTGCCGAACTTCCACAACCTTCTAGACGCGCAGTGACAGGATCTGCTCGATCTCGCGCTGCAGCCGTTCGTGATCGAACGGTGGGAAGCCGAGGGCGGTGGCGGTGCGCGCGGACAGGCGTGCGAACAGGTCAACGGTCCGTCGCAAGGCGTCGAGGGTGTCGACAGCATCGAAATGGCCCCAGCACCCGTTGAGCTCCTCGCGGATGTCCGAGTCCATCCAGCTGCTCATCCGGGAGCCCAGATATCTGGTGTCATGAGCGGTGCCATGTCTCGCGGTGTGATCCCACTCGATGACCCGCAGCAGTTCCTCCTTGAGGTCCTGGTCACGTAGCTTGGCCGACCAGAGTTCCTCGCGCACTATCGCTTTCGCACACATCAACGCTGCGGCGTAACCCCAGTGCAGACACTCCTCGAACTCCTCCTCGTCCGGTAGCGCACCCTCGGGCGCGCCCACCGACTCCGGATCCGGCGCGAGATCGTCTTTGTCGAGAAGGACCAGAAAGGGTCTGTCGTGCCGCGCGGTGGCCAGGTCTTCGGCAGGCACCAGGGTGAAGTCGAGCTTGCCGCCTGCGTAGTAGATCAGCCGGGTCGGGTACCCAGTGTCTTCGTCTTCTAGGCGCTCGACCACGAGGACCTCGCCCAAGTCCGACCACCAAGAATCGTCGTCCGCCAGGTCATCGGGATCGGGCGCATACAGCTCGATATCGCGATCCGATAGGACGTGATCATCCCCGTTGGCCCCGGATCCGGTGACAATGACCGCCCGGACGGCGTCTGTCTCAGCGGCCCACGCGACCAACTTCTCAAGCACCTCACCGTAATTCACGCCTACATCCTTGGCTCGCGGAGCCGCTGTTCTCAAGAGCTTTTCCGCGTGTCTGGCAGGTGTGCCCGGCGCGTCGCGTACCCCGCTAGCCGGCGTTGTTCTTATTGGTGCCGTCCGGCACGAACGGGTTCACACCGGTTGGCGTCAACGGATTGGCGCCGTCGTAGGTCGGCTGATGGGCGCCTTGCTGGTACTCGATGTCACCCGGCGCCAGACACGGGTCAAACTCGGTGGCGCTGACACTGGGCTGGTTCGCGTAACACACCGGTGGGGGTTCCGGTGCAGCCGACGCGGCCGGCGCCCCGATCAGTGTCACGATCCCGAGGGCCATTGCCGAACCCACTGCCGTCAACATGTTCATATCCATGCCTCTCTGCACGTCGAAAACTCAGCTAATCTGTCCTGCCGCGTTTCGCGGCGCGCCAATTCATGGCCATCTATGCATATATTATTTTCAGATGGGCTGTCTACATCAAGCAGGGGAAAATCAGGAAGCTCTCATGACGAACTCAGTTAATACTCAGAATACCGTCGCCGGGTATGGGTATGGCGCCGATCCGGGGGCTATTCAGAGTTGCGCGGAGCGTTCGGGACCGTGGGCGAGCAGCATCTCGACGAGCTGCTCGATCAGCTCGTCCTCGCCGACCGCGACGTCCTGATGCAGCCACGCCGCGACGGCCTGGCCCACGCCCCCGATGATGAAATGGGCCAGCACGGGCAGGTTGCCCTGATCGTCGCGACGGAACCAGTCGCGTAGGTGCTGGGCGAACAGCGAGACGAACATCGCGGTGGCTTCGAACCTCTTGCGGACCAGTACCGGGTTGACCTGGCTGGGGCTGTACAGCAGCTGTCCGATGCGCCGGTCGGCGTTGATGACGCGCACCACGCTGGTGATACCTGCTCTGACCTGCAGGCGCGGTGGTGCCGCGGCCACTTCGGCCTCGACCGTCGAGGCAAGCCCCTCAACGGCCCAATCGAAGATCGCGACGGCGAATTCGTCCTTGTCGGCGAAGCTTTCGTAGAAATAGCGTTGCGCCAGGCCGGACCGCTGACAGACCGCGCGCAGGGTGAGGTCGCCTGGTCCTTCCGGGGCGCCGAGGATGTCCAGCCCCGCCTCCAGCAGCTGCTGCCGACGCCGGGCCAGGCGTTCGTCGGCAGGTAGGCCGCTGTAAGAGCGACCGGCGGGGGATGACACCCGACCAGTCTTGCAGGAGCCGGTATTGCCGGTTCAGGCTCTGCCGGTCACGGCGAAATCGGCGCGATGCCGTACGTGTCCGATATGAGCCTTGTCGGCACTTTTCGGTCACGTACGGCGTGCGCTTGTCGAGTCGCCTTCTGGAGTCCGGGCTAACGAGTGCCGCCCGCTCCGTCCTGTTCGGCCCACTCAATACGCCATCTGTCGAGGATTGACTTAGCTGAGCCTTCGTCGATTTCGACGTGATCTACATCGTTGTGTCCGAGGTAGTAGCGGCGTATGTACTCGGTGGGGTGCCACTCCAAGTCCCGGCCGAAGGCCTCGTCGAGGGGAGGATCTGTATGGATCCGCCTGACAATTCCTGCTGGATCGTCCGGTTCCCGGCCACCAGCCAAAAGCGCGTAGAAAGTGACTGGTGTCCTACTCATTTACGTTTTCCGTTCGGCGGTAGAGATATGGATGAGCTGCCGCTCGGGCGTGGGACCGAATCGAATACCTGGCCCTTTTCCTTCTGTAGCTCAATTACCCGCTGTGGTGAGGTATCGGGGAGGCGCTCCTCTTCATAGAGGAAATGGGTCACCTTCGCGGCGTCGAAGCTTGCGGGCGTGTGGAATTGGACTTCAAAGGTATGCCCCGTTGTCGGTTCGCGCCAGAAGCTATTGATGCCTTGATAACCCGGCTTGTCCCATGTGTTCTTGAACTTGACAGGCTCGTAGCCTTCCGCGACCAGGCGATCAATCGCCCGCTGTGTGTTCGCCGTGTAAAGCTCATGGGGCGATTGCACGGTGTATCTCACAGAATCCTTCATATCCGCAAGGTGCTCGGCAGTGCTCAGATTCGGAGTCGTCACGATGGACGTGTAGAGCTTCCGTTTGAATGATTCTTCTGTCTTGAGCCGCTTTCCCAGACCTGTGAGCTGACTGCCCGGCGCATTGTCAACGATGCCCCGGAGGGATTGGGTGATAAGGGGTTCGGCCCGCCGTGCCTGTTCCAGAAACTTGTTGGCCGCGGTGTTCTGCTCAGAGTTGAGTGAAGCTCCACTGCTGTGGGACTTCCATTCACCATTCGTGCTGGGCGAAGGGCGCTGTTCGCCCTTGGCGTCTGCGTGATCACCTTCTTTGTGACCCTCTACGTGCTTGGGGCGTAACGCTTTTGAACCATCTTCGCCAGTGTTGACAGAGTGCCCCGGTTGCGTGTTCGCTGGCTTACCGCCGGGTTTGTGATCAGCTTCGGGACCCGCGCTGTTGCCTCCGGCGCCGGATGCCCGCGCGGTGTCGGGTGTACCTGGCTTGGGATCTGTTAGTGCTCGCTTCTCCTTGGTCGGCACGCCGCCGTCGGCGGCATGTTTGGCAGCCGCAGACGGCGAATCTGCCGAGTGCGGGTTGGGCGGGGCCTTCGGCTTGGTCGCCGTCGAATGTCCAGGCGCATCGGTGCCGCCAGAAGACTTCGTGCCGGTGTTACCGCCTTGGGTGCCGCCACCGTGCTGTGTTGGCGGATTCCCTGCAGCACGGGGAGTCTTTGACTCATGGCCGGGCCTGGCCCCAGCTGATCCTGAAGCTCCAGAGCCACTGGGTCGCGAACTACCCGGGCCGTGCGAGCTGCCAGCAGAGCTGTGCGACCCGCCTGAATCATGCGAACTGCTGCTACCACCCGGGTCTGCCGCAGCCGTCGCGGCCAAACCCAACCACCCAGCAGCTCCGGCTGTGGCTAGAAAGCTCGCCGTCACCACATTCACACAAAAGCGATATCCGCTCATGACACCCTTCTACATCGAAAGAAACAATGAATCTCTACCCGTGGACGCCACGTAAGCGGCGGGCAAATGGATTGAAACATGTTGCAGTACAAGTAATTTGATGGATTTTGGCGATTTCAGTCGCTATCCGGAGGTGGCCACACCCATCCAGTGGTGGCCAGTCAATCGAGGGCGGGGCAACGTCCACTTCGGCCCGCCACCAGACGTCGGTTCCGCTTGGGAATTTGGCCCCGTTTCCCGCCATATCGGTCCGGATGTGTGTGGACGATCCTGGTCGTTCTGTCAACAAAGACGACGGCCACGGGGGCGGGTGCGGTCGTCATGTTGTCCGACGCTGTGGCGAAACGCACTTACGGGAGCCGGTGTTGCCCGGGGAGCCGACGCGCATTAATCTGAATGCGCTTGCATCCAGATTAATGCTATTCATCGCCTTCACATCACCGACTCGACGCAACGGAGTGCACATGGACCTGGCCTTCTCAGCAGAGGAAGAACAATTCCGCACCGAGGTTCGGGAGTTCCTGGAAGAGAACCTCACGGAGGACCTGCGTTCGGCCGGGCGCCTGCAAACGAGTGTGTACAGCGACCATGAGGCGAGCCTGCAATGGCAGGCGATCCTGCATGAGAAGGGGTGGGCCGCGCCGGCCTGGCCGGTGAAGTACGGTGGTCAGCCCTGGACCGTTGCGCAGCATTACATCTTCGCGGTCGAGTCGATGATCGCCGGGGCGCCGGCCCTGTCGCCCATGGGTATTCGGATGGTTGCGCACGCTATCGTCAAGTTCGGCACCCAGGAGCAGAAAGACTTCTTCCTGCCCCGCATCCTGACTGGCGAGGTGTTCTTCTGTCAGGGATACAGCGAACCGGAATCCGGATCGGACCTGGCGTCGTTGCAGATGTCGGCCGTCGCCGATGGTGACGACTTCATCCTCAACGGTTCCAAGATCTGGATAACCCATGCACGCGAGGCGAATTGGATGTTTGCCCTCGTTCGCACCACCAAAGGCCCAAAGAAGCAGCTCGGTATCACCTTCATCCTCATCGACTTCACCTCGCCCGGAATCGACGTCAAGCCACTGGTGATGAGCTCGGGGGAGGAGGTGCAGAACGTTGTCTTCTTCGACAACGTGCGAGTGCCCAAAGCGAATGTCCTCGGTGAGATCGACGAGGGGTGGACTGTCGCGAAGTATCTTCTCGAGTTCGAGCGCGGTGGTGGGGCAGTGGCACCCATGCTGCAGGTGGGTCTCGATCAGTTGACCGCTGCAGCCCAATCAGTACCCACCGAGAACGGCACCCTGGCAGCAGATCCCTTGTTCCGCGCCAAGCTTGCCGACCTCGCGATTCGTGTCGACGTGTTGGAAGTTCTTGAGCACCGCGTGCTCGCGGTTGTCGCCGGTGGCGGTAACCCCGGCACGGCCTCGTCGATGCTGAAAATCCTTGGCACCGAACTCTCTCAAGCGTTGACCATGCTCACGCTGGAGGCCGCCGGTCCACGCGGTCGTGTGTATCAGCCCCATGTCACGAAGCCGGGCGGCCCGGTGGTCGAGTACACCCCGCCCGCCGATGGGTACCACAGCGGTGAGCTATGGCAGGCGGTGGCACCGCTGCACTATTTCAATGATCGGGCTGGATCAATTTACGCCGGTTCCAACGAGATTCAACGCAACATCCTCGCCAAGGCCCAGCTGGGTCTCTGACAGACAAGAGCGAACATCACCATGGATTTCAACCTGACCGACGAACAGCAACTCCTCAAGAACTCTGTCTCGGACTTCCTGTCCAACCGCTATGCCCTGGACACCAGCCGACGTGCGGCGCGCTCGGATGTCGGCTGGCAGCCACAGGTGTGGAAGTCCTTTGCCGAGGAACTCGGCATCCTCGCCGCGCCACTGCCTGAGGAGCGCGGTGGTTTGGGTGGCGGCGCGGAGGAAGTTCTTGTCATCGCCGAGGTGCTCGGGCAGCATCTGGTGGTCGAGCCATTCATCGGCACCGTGGTTCTTGGTGGCGGGCTGCTGCGGCGCTCGAGCACTGACCTTGCCGCAGAACTCGTTGGCGGAATCGCGTCCGGCGATGTTGTCACCGGATTTGCGGCCCTGGAACCAACTTCCGGCCAGGCATTCCATTCCGTGCGGACCACCGCGCGCCGTGATGGACAGCACTGGGTGCTCGACGGCGAGAAGATCGTGGTCAGTGACGCACCGATCGCGACCCATCTGATCATCACCGCGCGGACCTCCGGTGATGCGGCCGACACCGCAGGTCTCACACTATTCGCGATACCGTTCGATCCCGCCGATCCGCCATCGGGGATCGACGTACACCACTACCGGACGATCGATGACCATCACGCCAGCGATCTGGTGATATCCGGCCTGCGCGTGCCGGATTCGGCGCGCATCTCGGAGGTGGACGAGGCGTGGCCGCTGATCGATGCCGCACTCGACGAGGCCACAGCCGCCACCGTGGCCGAGGCGGTGGGGATGCTGCGCAAGGTCCTTTCCGACACCGTCGAATACACCAAGCAGCGTCAGCAGTTTGGCGTGGCGATCTCTAATTTCCAAGCGCTGCAACACCGCATGGTGAATATGCATATCGAGGTCGAGCAGGCGGTCGCGGCCTCGTACCTGGCCTCGCTCAATCTCGACGGCGCACGCCGTACCCGGGCGGTGTCGGCCGCCAAGGCGACCATCGCGCGTGCGGCCAGGCTGGTGGGACAGGAGGCGGTTCAGCTGCACGGCGGCATGGGTATGACCGAGGAACTCGCCATCGGACATTACTTCAAGCGTCTCACCGTGATTGAGTCGGAATTCGGCAACCGTGACTTCCACACCACGCGGTATCAGCACGCACGCAGCTAAATCTATCCGACGAGATTGATCACCAGATTGATCGTGCACGCGATGATTACCGTGCCGTAGACGTAGCTGAAAAGACAGTGTTTCAAGACCACATCGCGGATGTGCGACTCGGTGACGGCGGTGTCAGAGACCTGATATGTCATGCCGAGATTGAAGGAGAAGTAATAGAAGTCGACGTAGCGCGGCGGCACGGTGGAATTGAAGTCGATTCCACCGGGGGCGTCCTGGTAATAGATCCGCGCATAGCGGGCGGCGTAGATCGTGTGCAGCATCGCCCACACGGTCAGTATCGCTCCTATGCACAAGCCCGCGTAGATGCCCTTGTCCTCGTCATTGGCAGAGATCAGAAGTATTCCGATTGCCGACAGGCTGGCCACCAGTATCAGCAGCATCGCCACATCGCCGAGCTCGTCGTCCATGTCCTCGCTACTCGCACGCGCACGCGTCCGCTCCGGATCCATGGGCCACAAAACAATCAGCGCCCACACGACACTGATGGCCGCGGCGACGATCACCACCGCGAGCAGGGCAACCTGCCAACGCTGCAACAGCGTCCACGTCAGGATGCCGGCTGCCAACCCCACCACGAGTGCGATCCAGAATCGTCTGGTGCCGGTCATGGGCTCTCCCGCTCGTATCGTCTAGCTCGCAGCGGCTGGCCTAAGCCAACATTCGCGGCTAGGGATGGGGTGTGCTGGTCGCCGTCGTCGTGGTCGACGTGCGGTTACTCGGTGACGGCGCGTCGTCGCGGTCCTGCCACGCGATGAATAGTGCGGTGAATATGGCCGCCGAGAACACCGCGGCGGCAAGAAACCACAGGAACGGTCGCTGGAACCAGCGCATCCGGTCGGTGTCACGGTAGTCGCCCGGCCCGGGGCTGAAGGTCACCTCGGGGCGAGCGGCGGTGACCGGCGTCGAGTAGTCTTGATACTCCTGCAGTTCCGGGGAAGTATCGGCTTGGGACCAGGCAAAGCTATCGGACTCGACGGTGTCGATGGGCTTGGATGCCGGGCTTTTCGCGGTTTCCTCGCCTGTCGGCACCGGCCGCATCATGGTCGCTTCGAGCGATGGTGTCTCGTCTGGTTGACCGGCCATGACGGCGGCCCCGAATGCGGCGGCGAGCTGGGGCTGTGGTGCGGCGATGATCGGGCATCGCAATCGTTCGGAAAGCTGCTGAGTCACAAGAGGAATGCCGGCGCCGCCCCCGATGGTGAGGACGGCACTGACGCCAGCGGAAGGAATGTTGTTGCGTTCCAGAGTTTCTTGGATGGTTGTGATCAACGCGGCAAGCGGGCCTCGGATCCGGTCTTCCAGCTCGCTGCGGGTGAGCCGAACATCGGCGGTGAGGCCGGGAAGCTCGACGGGAACCACGGTGGTCGTATCGGTCGACAGATGCTCCTTGGCCGCGCGACACCGTTCACGCAGGCGGGTTAAGGCACCCAACGATGCGGTGCCGTCCGGATCCTGGTCGAGGCCGGTGAGGACCTGGGCCAGGAGTTCCTGGTCGATACGTTGTCCGGAGAAGTCGCGATGACGAACAGTCTCGCCGACGGGCTCGAAATTGCTTGTGGCGTCGGCCAACGTGATGCTTGTGCCCGTTCCGCCCAGATCACAGACGACAACCACTCCGTGATTGGGGACGCGATCGCGCAGGCTCACCAACGCCGCGCGCGCATCGGGCACCAGCTTCATCGGCCGCCCGCCTGGCGCCAGGGCAGGCACTTTGTCGATGGCGGCGCGCAACGCGGCGATGGACTGCGCGCCCCAATGTGCGGGGATGGCGGCCGCGAGCGCCGGGGGAGTCTCGAAACTGGCCACCACCGCAGCGTCGGCGATCATGACCCGGATGGCTTCTGCCATGACCCAATCGGCGCTGTGCACCGATCCGTCCGCACCCACGATTCCGACGGGATCTCCGACGCGATCGACAAATCCGGTCAGGCCCAGGCCAGGCTCCTTCGGGATGCCGACCTCGGAGGGCCGATCGTCATGCAAGGTGAGCATCGATGCCCGCACGACAGGAACGCCGTCAGGGTTGCCGTCGGTGGCGACCAGCTGTGTAGCCCCGATCGACATTCCGAGTGAGTTCATTCCCTACCTGTTCGCCTGTTCGATGGTGATTCTAGGCGGGTGCCCTTCGTGGAGAACCTAAAGGGCGTTCGCATCGATGATCGCGGCGGCGAAATCCTTGGGCGCCTCCTGCGGGACGTTGTGGCCGATCCCGTCCAGGATCCGGTGGGAGTACTTGCCCGTGAACATCTTCCGGTAGGTTGCCCCGTCCTTGGCCGGCCCGTCGAAATCGCTACCGATCGTGATGGTTGGCACGCCGATGGTTGGCTTGGCCGCCAGCTTGGCCTCGAGGGCGTCGTAGCGTGGTTCGCCCTTGGCCAGCCCGAGCCGCCACCGATAGTTGTGTATGACGATGTCGACATGGTCGGGGTTGTCGAAGGCGCCGGCCGAGCGGTCATAGGTGGTGTCGTCGAAGTTCCATGTCGGTGAGGCGTTGTGCCAGATGAGCTTGTTGAAGTCGCGAGTGTTCTGCCGATATCCCCGCAGCCCACGGTCGGTGGAGAAGTAGTACTGGTACCACCAGCCCAGCTCCGCCTGTGGCGGCAGCGGCTGCTGGTTGGCTTCGAGATTCACGATGATGTAACCGCTGACCGCGACCAGGGCCTTGACACGCTCGGGCCAGATCGCGGCCACAACGTCGGCGTTGCGGGCGCCCCAGTCGAATCCGCCGAGGATGGCCGACGGGATCTTCACAGCGTCCATGAAGTCGATGACATCGCTGGCAAGTGCGCCTTGTTGACCGTTGCGCACGGTGTCGGCGGACCTGAAGCGGGTACTACCGTATCCACGCAGATAGGGGACCAGAACCCGAAATCCTTTGGCGGTCAGAAGCGGCACCACGTCCAGATAGCTGTGAATGTCATAGGGCCAACCGTGCAGCAGAATCACCGGTGGTCCATCGGGTGGCCCCTCATCGACGTACCCGACGTTGAGCGGGCCCGCGTCGATCTGTTTGAGCGCAGGGAACTGTGTGCGCGGTCGCGTCGCGTCGACTCGGGCACCGTTCGAGCATGCCCCGAGGCTCGTCGCACCGACCGCCGCAGCGAGCGCCACTGTAGAAAATCCGCGTCTGCTGATCATGTCGGGGAGCCTAACCATCCGGTGTCGCTGACCAGCGGCTGCAGAACGACTATGCGACGATGAGCCGATGGACGCAGCCAAGCTGATTGTCGCTGGCGTAATCGTCGCCGGTGCCACGCTAACCCTGTCGGTCCCCGCCATCGCGGATCCCGGGGTGCCCGGACCTGCGCCGGGACCCTCGACTCCGGATGCGACAGCACCTGCCACCGGCCCCCTGGGCCCGCCACCTCCGCCACCGGCTCAGCCTGCGGTTCCCGAGATCGCGAACCCCACCTACGGCTCGGGGTCGAGCGGCCCGTTGGGGACCATCCGCGACCTCTGGCATCAAGCCCACGACGGTCCACTCGATACTCCCGAAGGTGTCGCCGGGCGGCCCGCCGGTGCGGGTCCCGCTCCGCAGCTGCCGCCGGGATACATCTCGACAAATGCTCCAGAGTCCTCGAATCCGGGAAGGATCAGGGACCCGTATGCACCGGCACCCTCGGGGCCCCCGCTGCCTCCCGGATATACCTCGCTGAAGGATCCTGCGCCGCCCGGTTATGAACCCGCGGCCCCGGCCCAGGGCAGCCCTGCGCCGTGAGTAAGCGGGTGCCTGGCGGGGTGGTGCACACGCTGCCCGCAGACTTACGCACCGCGCTGATCGGGAATCCCACGGCTCTGGCCCTATGGCAAGACATCACCCCGCTGGGGCGCAATGAGTTCATCTGCTGGGTGGAGGATGTCAAGCAGGACGCGACGCGGGAACGCCGGATTCGGCGGACCCAAGAGGAGCTCGAAGAAGGAAAGCGACGGCCCTGTTGTTGGCCCGGATGCAAGCATCGCGAGCGCACCGGCAAGTAGCCGCGACAGCGTCAGGCAGAGGAGATGTTGTCAACGGCCAGGGCGTGATTGGCCACCGTCAACAGGAGATCGGCACTGAGATCGATCAGCTGGTTCTTACTGATGGCAAGGTCACCGGCAAGCCAACTCGTCACGCTCTCCATGAGTGCACCGAACAACTGGACGCCCGCAACGGTGACTCTCTGGTCCAGATCCTGCGACAAGACGCCGGCAGACATGCGGCTCGCCTGGGCGCGCATCAACGCGATGAACATGTCGCGTACCTGGGTGCGATGTTGATGTGAGCTGTGCGCGGGGGCTTCGACAAACACCACACGGGCCTTACGTGGATCCCCGGTAAGCAGATCAATGCAGGCGCCCAACCCGGCACGTACGACCTGACGCTCGTCGGTCCCCGATGCCGCGATGGCATCGGTCATGGCTGCCAAGGTCTGCGTCGCCAGTTCATCGACCAATGCCATGAAAATCGCATGGCGATTCTCGAAGTGCTCATAGAAGTACCGGTCATTCAATCCCGTGGTCTGACACAAACCCGAGACCGAGAGGCTGTTGTAGCCCTGTGAGCCCACAACTTCCAGCGAGGCGTCCAGCAGGCGCGCGCGGCGCTCGGTACGTCGCTGATCAGCAGATATCCCACCGTAACCGCGTATGGCTGCCATGTACCCATTGTGGTGGAGTGCTTGCACAAATACAAATTCTGGTGGAGACTTCCACCAGAATTGCCTCCGACTCCGGAAGGAACCGCTTATGGCGCCCCGTGCAGCCACCTCCGTCCCGGCCCGCCATCCTCGAGACCGCGGCAAGGTGCCCGTCATCGGCCTGCTCGCCAGGGCAATGCTGATCGGCCCGCCAACCGACACCGAATGGCGCACCATCGGCGACGCGTTGAACGTGGGGGACCAGCCGGCGGACGACCTGGTCGATTGGATGTACTCGCACGGGATGGATTCCGCACGAGTGCTTTTCAACCAGGCGATGGCCGAAGGGATCCGCGGCCTCGATAATCCTCCCGAACCGCTGCGCGTCTTCTTCGAGCGCCTCGAGGCAACGCCGGATTGGGTTGACTGGGCACGAATTCGGGCCGGGCAGAAGCTCTTTCAGCGTGGCGGCCTCGACACGATCTTCCTGGCCAGAGACGTCCCATTCCTGGGCGGTTTCGCCGCGTCGGGTATCAATCGGACACTTCTTCTCACCAAGACGGGACAAAGTGGGAAAAGTGGGAGCGCTCAGCGCTTCGCAGAAACCATGCAATGGGCGCTCAGCACGATTGCCGATGACGGTCTCTTGCCCCAGGGGGACGGTTACCAGGCGACTCTGCACGTTCGGCTGATTCATGCACTGGTGAGGCGGCATGTCCAAGCCCTACCGGAATGGCGGGGCCAGGACTGGGGCGTGCCGATCAACCAAACCGATATGGCGGCAACCATTCTCGGTGCGATCTACGTGCCGGCGGTGCTATCGGTGTCGTTTGGCATCGTAGCGACACCCGGCGAACTGGAAGATGTCGCGCACCTGACGCGGTATGTGGGGTGGCTCATGGGTGTCGAGGAGCAATACCTTCCGGCGAGTTTCCGCGACGCGATGAAGCGGCTCTACCACTACCTGATGTCGTTGCATCGCCCCGATGAGACCAGCCGGGCAATGGCAGTGCCGATGGCCGAAGATCCGCTGCGTTGGCGCTACTCGAATCTCGAGGCTATTCGCCGCAGAATCGCATGGGCACAGCATATTTCGATTACCACGACGTACATCGGCCGGGCGCAGATGCGCAGACTCGGGCTGCCCACGTACATGCCTCCGTGGTATCCGATGCTGCGAATTCCGGTGAACCTGTTGCGTACCGGCGCGAATTTCGTGCTGCCCGGTGGCCGCCTCAGGCAGGCGCGTAACGGCTCGCGCCGGCAGTACGAGTTCATGCACGCCCTCAGTACCGAGGGCCACTCCAAGATCGGGCATTCCGCCCGTTGGATCGGGGACGCCGCCTAGAGTGGGCTCTGCCACGCATGCGGGTATGGCTCCCCGTGTGGCGCCGAGGATCGGAGACGGCAATGGTAGGCGCGGCCTCGTCGGAATCGGATGTGCCCGCCGATTTCGCTGATCTCATGAGTCAACTGGACCACCCCATGTACGTGGTTACTGTGTGGGGCTCTGATGGTCCGTCGGGATGTCTCGTCGGTTTCGCCAGTCAGGTCAGTATCGATCCGCCGCTATTTCTCGTAGGGCTGTCCAAGCAGAACCACACCTGGCGAGTCTCGACCGGGGTAAGACATCTCGCCGTGCACCTGATACCTCGGACAGCCTCCGCGTTGGTACGGCTCTTTGGAGAAGAGACGGGCGACCGCATCGATAAGTTCGCCGCGTGTACGTGGAGTGTGGGTCCACACGGTGTTCCCATACTGCAAGATTCTTCGGCGTGGTTCGTCGGTGAGATCACGATGCGTGTTGAACTCGGCGACCACGTTGGTCACGTGCTGGTGCCGGTCGCGGTGCACCAGAAACCTGAGGTATCTGCTTACATCGCGTCCCGCGATGCCAAAAATCTCCATCCCGGGCACGAAGCGTGAGAGCCGAAGAAGGTACACCTGTTGAGGGAGCCCCCGAAACAACGCCTGCTGGGCCGTTTCATCTGATCCAACATCAAATATCCACTACTGGTGTGTAATTCGTCCACATGGTGCCATGTAGGTGATTCTGGTTTCCTCATCCGACTGACCCGAGTCATCGAATCATGTTGTGGTGCTTAACTGCCCTCCTCTTGCGATTCTGACGGCAGCGATACGGCTTGAATACCCTGTCAGCCTGAATTCAAACCTCCATATGTCGCCTTCCTTGAGGATGCGGACGCGGCAGAAGGTGGTGCGCATCGCTAGATCCGCTTAGTGTGGGAGAAGTAGATGTAGCGCGCACGTGGTTGGCGTATGAGGCAGGTTCTGCCGGTACAAGAACAGTAATGGCCAACTTTGGAAGACAGGCGCAGCTCGCCGGCACGGATGTGGTCGGCCAAATCGAACGAGCTGTGTCGTGGACAGCGTTGAGAGGGTTCATAAATGGATTGCCCTGTGGATGCTCCGGATGCCGGGCGCGCGGAGGTTAGATCCAGACCAAATGGTGCGACCGACGACTACTCGGACGTTCCCGACATGTTCCTGGCCCTTGTGGGTCTATCCACGGACAGCAGCGCATACCTCCGCGGCCGCGAGCAGATCGTGACCAGGTGCCTGCCTCTGGCCGACAATGTCGCGCGTCATTTTGATCGACGTGGTGAGGATCTCGAGGATCTGGTACAGGTGGCACGCCTCGGGTTGCTCAACGCGGTTAACCGCTTCGATCCCGAGAAGGGTTCGAGTTTCCTTGGTTTCGCTGTTCCCACCATGATGGGGGAGGTGCGGCGCTACTTCCGCGACCATGGATGGTCGATGCACGTTCCTCGCGCTATTCGAGATAGACACGTTCAGATAGCCAGGGCCACTGCTAAATTGACCCAGACGTTGCAGCGGGCGCCCACTCCCGGCGAGCTGGCAGCTGAGTTGGGTATCAGCCATGAAGCAGTCGTCGAGAGCCTGGTTGCGGCAGATGCCTATCAGCCTCGATCGATCGAGGCACCGGTGGCTCAGGGAGATGACGACTCCAAGCACTTGGCCGACGTACTCGGCGACACCGATCCGGCGCTCGAACATGTAACGAATCGCGAGGCCGTGCGCCCGTTGTTGGCAGGATTGCCGCGGCGGGAGCGCACCGTCCTCGAACTTCGATTTTTCAAGGGCATGACGCAGAGCCAGATAGCCGAACAGATCGGCGTGTCCCAGATGCATGTGTCGCGGATCCTCAGCGACACTCTGCGGCAGCTCCGGGAACAGTTGCAGTAGGCGATTTCATCGCAACTGATTAGACCGTGCCGTCGACGGGTATAGATCCACCTGTCGGAGGTGAGTTATGGACTTATTCGGGCTGTTACGACGCGTCGCCGGCTTCATGCGGCAGGACTACCCGCAGAACGCTCCGGCCGTCGGACATTGCCCGCTCGTGGCGCTCATGCCGTGCACCGTCCAGACTGGCCGGCCTCAAGATCGTCAAAATTAGCCTGTTGGCACGAATACCTGACAACACCGGGCACCGAGGTTTGCGATGGAGCGCGGTGATGGCTAGACGCATTGTGCACGAACACGAGTCGGCGTAACGTCGTCAACAGGTTGAGTCCACAGCCGCGCAGGATATGTAGATGCCAGTGCACGGCTTGGGCTTCTATGTCAGGCGAGCAGCCTGGTGTCTCCAATCCGAAGAATGAACGCTTCGATCGATGGAGTCAGGTATGTCTATCATTGACCAGAATGCAAATCGTTTTGCGGCTCGATCCAAAACCGGTGTCATTTCATTATTTTCGTCAACTGATGACACTGCGCGGTTTACTGCCCACTGGCATCGTCCATCGGCGATCTTAGTAAGCGCCACCGGAGAGATTGACGCGGTGAACGCCCGCCATTTGGCGGAGTATGCAACACGTTATTTGGACGGACATCGCGCCTTGGTACTGGATCTAGAAGGGCTGCGGTTCTTCGGAACTGACGGTCTGGTGGCCCTGGACGACATACGTCGTCACTGCGCGATGCAAGGGATCGAATGGTCGGTGATCCCGGGTAGATCGGTAATGAAACTGCTCGAGATCAGTGGCGACAGCGATACCTTCCCGCTGAGCGATTCGGTTCCCGACGTATGGAACAAGTTGGCGCTCTAGCGAAGACCGAGCGTCAGAGCGGCAGCGATTACCCGTGCGCTACACGCGCCGCTGCATTGCTGTCGCGCCGTGTGGTCATGGTGATACCGACAACTCGTCGATCACCGCAGTCCGGGCCGTCCCGCTCGAAGGTCTTGACGTCGTCTACGAGGGAATTGAGGACGTGCCAGCTGAAACTTTCGAGCGGAAAGACATCTCCGGACAGACAGTGGGTAAACGCTTCGATGGCTGACCAGTCCGAATGAAAATTCAATCGAACAGTGAGGATCGCCTCCGGTACTGACGCTCTGATGAGTCGAGTGCACGCTTCATCGGTAGCCAGTTTCAGATCGGCCACTGTATCTATGTCCATGTCATCAAACATTGCGGCCGCCGCAACGACCGTCCGTATCATCGCCAGATTGTCTAGCCGAGCGGATATTTCGAACGTGAGAGACCGCTCGTCCGGACGACTGCCGCATTGCGTGGTGTGTGTCTCGGTCATGTCTCTCCCAAGGTTCCTGTGCTCGAGATTACCTCGATCATCGATGCGTAACCAATGCTTGCGAGCAACCGCTGGGTATCCACGCCGACCTGCGTGTCGCCGATGATTTTAGGTGACGTGAGTATACGTCTTCTACTGTCGCGACAGGACACGCCAACGGAATTCATCGCTGACCGCCGCTCGTGGGGCGGCACGGGTGGATATCTGCAGTGTGGATGGTTACGTATGCAGTGCAACAATGGAATTCGGTCATCTTGAGCAGTGTTTGTTCGTTCATGATGGGTATGGCCTACCCGCAGCGCCGCGGACCCAATCATCGATTACGCAACTCATGGGGAGTCTGTGCTCTCATGCACCTCGGGCCCAAGGCGTCTAGCAGATTCGCGCGGTGCCGGAGCATCTTGAGCAGCGCGCCGGCGTAGTCAAAAACGTGAAAGGTGATGAGAATCGCTAGAAGGACCTCTCCCTTTTGCGGGCACGCTAGTCGCGTCTTCGATCTGAATGTTCTTTCTGCCAAACGGATTCCATTTGGCGCACTCGTTTCCGCTCGATATGGAGCCAGAGCCATCCGAGGAAGAACAGCGCAAGAGCCAGTGCTCCCGCGATCGATGTCCAGGTGTAGAGGCGATAGCCAGCCGCTGTGAGTCCCAGCACTACTGAAATCACACCGAGTGCGATGAGCGCCAATCCGGGCCATGACGCCCTGTCCTTCAAGGACTCGCCAGCATGGGGGCGGAAGGTGCGTTCATGATCCACTGGGTCTTCGTCTGCTTCTCGCATGTGATCTCCTTTCGAAGGGACGGATGTCGGTGGTTGGCGTTAGAGCAGACGTGAGGCCGACCGGCGCACGGCACGGTCGGCCTCACTTTCGCCAGGTGGCTTGTCAACCCATACGGCTGCCGCGCGAAATGTATTGCCCCCGGGTACCCGCCCGCGGCATGAACAAACGTCGCGGCGCCGCCCGGGCCGCAATGCCTCTGCTAGGAGGGCAGCCGCGGCCCACGCCGCGTCCGCGGGGTGATTCTCGAACGAAGGATCAGCGGCAACACGAGCCAGCAGAAGGTGAATGCCACGAGTGCCACGGCACCCGAAGCGATACCGGCGCGGCGCCCCGAGACAGTATCGAAGACGATGTCGGTGACTCCGGCCATGGCCAGTCCCAGTGACAGCAGACCGGCGAGCGCCAACCGGTGTGCCGCAGAGACAAGCACCGGCAGACGATGCCGGCGGAACAACACGCGGTGGATGCCAACGGGTGCTATCAACAGCACCGTGGACACAACCGAGCAAGCCACCGTCGCGAGATAGACCAACCGCATCGGGTGATCGAGCACGATGAAGCGCTGTTGGAAGGGGAGCGTGAGCAGCAGGCCCGTCAGCAACTGGACGCCGGTTTCCACGACCCGCAGTTCCTGCAGGAGGCTCGCCCAGTTTCGGTCAAGCCGTTCGGTCACATTCTCATGGCGAGCCCGCACGTCCCACAGCTGGTCGCTTTCCGGGTGGTCGACGTCCACCCGTCGGTAGTTCCCCGTTTGGGCCGGACGAAACCTGGGTAGAGGCAATGTATGCACACAAAAGCCAGAAATTCAGTGAGTGTCGTCATCGGCTCCATGGTGGTGATTGCTTCGCTAGTTGGCTGCGGTAGCGACACGTCCGCTTCTAGCGTCGGCACCACCACTCAAACACCGCCCCCGCCCGGGGGCAGCGGCAGCGTGCCGGGAGGGCCCACGGGTGGGGGCGGACCTGAGGGGGGCGCCGGAAGCATTCCCGGTGGTCCGACCGGTGGCGGTGGACCTGAGGGTGGCGCCGGAAGTATCCCCGGCGGCCCGACTGGGTCCGGTGGGCCGGGTGGTGGAAGCGGATGCATCCCCAATGTGGGGTGTGTAAACATACCTTGATCGATCCGATTACGGAGGTCATGGCAGGAGTGGCAAGACTATCCTTGCAGCCCTTGCTATCTCGGCGGCATCCGAGGCGATCTGCGCACTGGTTTGACGATGCCGCGCGTCAACGCGACGGGCGATCATCGACGATTGCGCGCGCCACGTCCACGAGCTTGGTGTTGGACTCCTGAGATAGCTGCCGTATCAATGTGAAGGCCTGGGCGGCATCGATGGCGAATCGCTCCATCAGCATTCCCTTGGCTTGACCGATGATGTCGCGGGAGGCTAGCGCCGAAACCCACTGTGATTCGCGCTGCGCGGCGACAAGCACGATCGCAGCGTGGGTGGCCAGTGCCAGTCCGGCGTCATAGGAATCCGCGCCGAATGCCTGCGGGCTTCGCGAGTAGAGATTCAGCGCCCCAAGGTTTTCGCCATACGTGAACAGCTGGAAAGACAGCATTGATCGCACACCGAGCTTGACCGCGGCCTTCGCGAATTCCGGCCAGCGCGTGGTCTCGGCCAGATCTTCGGCGTATACCGTCTCGTGCTCCCACGCCGATTGGACACAAGGCCCCTCGCGCAACTCCTGTTGGATTTCGTCGAGAATGCGGGGCACCTCTGAGGTCGCTGCCCGGGATTCGATGGTGTACTGACCGGTCACCAAGGTGATACCGGCCTGCTCAACACCGGGCACATTCTCCAGAGCTGCGGCGGTGATCGATCTGAGCGTCATCTCAACGCTGGAATGCTCTTGCTGCATACGGCGGGCGACGTCAGCCATCTTCGCGCTGAATGCGCCGGGAACAGGGTCGTCGGTCACGATGACCATCGTGCCAGTTGGCGGCGGGCTTAGCGCGATTCTCCTGCACATGGGTTCACGGCGGCAGGTCGATCAGCTCCGATGAGTGCGGCCAGCGGCAGAGCACCTAAACTCAGCTAACTTCCCGGTTATCTCATAACCCCGAATAGGCCACGCGATAGGAGCTCGCCCTGTGAACAGCACGTCGGAGACGCTGACGCGAGGGCTCTCCGCGCGCCACATCCGCTTCATCGCATTGGGTTCGGCCATTGGGACGGGTCTGTTCTATGGATCGGCCGAAGCGATCAGGCAGGCGGGCCCCTCGGTTCTGCTGGCATACATGCTGGGCGGGGCTGTCATCTACATCGTGTTGCGGTCGCTGGGGGAGATGGCGGTGCGCAGCCCGGTCGCGGGATCATTCGGCGAATACGCGACGCAATACATGGGCCCGCTGGCCGGGTTTCTCACCGGCTGGACGTACGCCCTGGAGATGGTCGTCGTCTGTTTGGCCGATGTCACCGCGTTCGGTGTGTACATGGGGTTCTGGTTCCCGGGCGTGCCACGCTGGATCTGGGTCCTTTCGATCATCTTCTTCATCGGTGCGATAAATCTGCTCAGCGTCAAGGTGTTCGGGGAAGTTGAGTTCTGGCTCAGCCTCGTCAAGGTGCTTGCCATTGTCGCGATGATCGGTGGCGGCATAGCGATCTTGCTGTGGGGGACATCTACCGGCCATGGGGCGCAGCACGGTATCGCCAATCTGTGGAATGACGGCGGCTTCTTCCCCAACGGGTTGGCAGGTTTCTTGGGCAGCTTCATGATCGTGATGTTCGCGTTCGGAGGCACCGAGATCATCGGAATCACTGCGGGTGAGGCCAAGGACCCGGCGCACACGATTCCCCGGGCCATCAACACGGTTCCCATACGCATCATGCTTTTCTACGTTTTGACACTCGCTGTCATCATGTCCCTGAATCCCTGGCGCTCCATCGATTCGAACAGCAGCCCGTTTGTCCAGATATTCGAGGGGTTGGGGCTTAGGTCAGCGGCGACCGTCCTGAATGTCATTGTGGTGACGGCGGCGTTGTCGGCGATCAACAGTGATGTCTTCGCCGCTGGACGAATGATCTACGGCATGGCTCAGCGGGGACAGGCACCCGCGATCATGCGGCGGGTATCGCGTAACGGCGTCCCGTGGATGACCGTGGTCGTCATGACGGCGGCCTTGCTCGTCGGCGTGGTGTTGAACTATGCGATAGAGGAACGTGTTTTCGTCATCATCGCCTCAGTTGCCACCTTTGCAACGATCTTCGTCTGGCTGATGATCCTTCTGTCCCACTTCAGGTTCCGATCGGAAACGGGCGCCGGAGATATGTCAGGGCCGAGCTTTCCGGTACCGGCATGGCCGTACCTGCAGGTGTTCGCGACCGGATTCCTGGTCTTCGTCATGATTCTGCTGGGCTTCAGTGCGGATACCCGCGTTGCGCTCATCGTCGGTGCGGTGTGGCTTCTACTGCTCGCGGCCGGGTATCGCATGTCGCGCCGGGTTGCGTAGGCGAGATTAGAGTCATCCCGCCTCCCTTGCGGTGGCTGTGCTTGCTTCGGCGCGGCCGAAATGATCGGAGAGGAAGGCGAATCCCGCTCTGGCGAATTGTGGTGCAGCGGTGAGGTGCTCACCGAAACGAATCGGATGCTCGCGCACGTCGACACCGAGAGCGCTCCACCGCTGCACCAACAGCTCGGCCTGACGGTAGGGAATCACCTGATCTTGCCGTCCGGTGCCGACCAACACCGGAGCCGCGGGCGCGAAGTGCCCCAGGCTGTTGTCGTGCAGTTGCGTGACCCATGCCGGCTCGGTAAAGGGGTCCACACCCGCGAGATAGCGCTGTCGATTCTTGGGGAGAAGCAGGCCCAGGACAATCGCCGCGACAATATGGGTACGTCGCAATAGCGCGGTGACCAGCCGCCCGCCTCGGTTGAGGTAATCATGCAATCGCAGTTCGGGATAGCTGCTGTCGAGTCCAATCCCGGTGTACAGCAAGAGAAATGCGAAAAGTCCACCGTCCAGTTCGGTGGCGAGTTCGGGGAAATCTACCGGAGCCGCGCCAACGGCCGCAGCACGCAGCGGCATGTCGGGTGCGTAGCTCGGCTGCAACTGCGCGGCCCAGCCGGCAGTGTTGCCGCCCTCGGAGTAGCCGTATATGCCTGCTGGGCCCTGCGCCTCGAGATCGGCCTGAGGTAGCTGTCTTGCGGCGCGCATGATGTCCAAAAGCGCGCGTCCGTTTGTTTTTCCGACGACATAGGGATGCACGCCAGGGGTGCCGAGCCCCGGATAGTCGGTGACGGCCACTACCCACCCGCGCCGTACGGCCGCGGTGAGGAAGGGGGCCTCGTACTCCAGGCCGAGTTCAAGTAGGCGAGACACGGTGGCGGAGCGCGCCAGACCCTGGGTGCCGGGGGCGAATCCGAGTAACGGCCGTGTAGTCATCGGGGCCGGAGCATCGGGGATGAGCACGACACCGGATACCGCGATAGGGGTGCCGGTGGCGGTCGTCGATCGATACAGCACGCGCCAGGCCTGGGCCCGCATCCTGACTCCGGGGAAGACACGCGCGGCCATGGGCGTGGCACGCAGTAGATCGCCGGGAGACCCGGTGTTGTCGAGCGCGGGCGGATCGTAGAACCGATCACGCGCTCGGCGGGTGGCCGGGGTATAAGACATCGTTGTCCTCCGGGGTTGGTGCGGCTATGAAGCGTCGGGTGAATGCAGTTGCGCACGAAGTACTTTGCCACTGGCATTGCGCGGTATCTCGTCAAGAACAACGAACCGTTTCGGAACCTTGTAGCGCTCGAGACCCTCCCGAACATGAGCCTTGAGCATGTCCTCCCGGGGCGCTGAGGACCCCGCCGCCGCAACCACGAAAGCCTGCAATACCTGACCGAATTCGTCGTCGGGTACGCCGATGACGACGGCATCAGCGATCGCGGGGTGCGCCGTGAGTCGGTCCTCGACTTCCCCGGGGAATATGTTCTCGCCACCCGAGACAATCATGTCGTCGGAGCGACCGTCGATGTACAGCCTGCCTTCCGCGTCGAAATGGCCCATATCGCCTGTGTTCACATGCCCATCGACGACTTCCTTGGAAGCGGCGTGCACCGTTTTGTCGGGTGTGTAACCCTCGTACTCCAGGCCACCACGGACGAAGATCATTCCCGTCTCACCGGCCCCAACCTCTCGGCGGTTGTCCCCAAGGATGCGCACGGACACTCCAAGTGCCTTGCGCCCCGCAGTATTCGGTGCGGCAACGAGGTCCGCAGGGGAGGCGATCGCGACCACTCCGGCTTCGGTGGATCCATAACCGTTCACCAATATCGGTCCGAAGGCTGCCAGCACGCCGGAGACGGTGGCCGGTGATATCGGCGCTGCCCCAGTCACGATCATCCGCAATGGCAGCCCTTGGGCGTTTCGCCTGCCTATTTCCGGGAGCGCCGTCAACAGCCTCTGCAGCATGACCGGTACCGCGAACAGTACCGTGACATGTTGACGCGCAATATCGTTCATGGCTTGCGCGGCATCGAATCGGCGTCGGCACAGCACGGTGCCTCCCAGCGCCAGTGGCCCAAGCAGCGCTGCCAAGCCAAATCCGTGGAAGAACGGCGGTGCCACCAGCACCCTGTCCCGGGAACGCAGCCGCACGGTGGCCATCGCGGTCACACACATGAGCACCAACTGTCGGGGTTTGACGGCGCGCGGCACTCCCTTGGCCAGCCCGGTGGTGCCGGAAGTGAGCAGGGTGAGTTTCACCGGACGGCGCACCGGTGGCGGCTTGGGATGCGTTTGTGTCGCGAGTGCATCCAAGCTCAGGAGTCCCTCTGCGGCCGGAGTCTCGTGCCAGGCCAGTACACGCAAGCCACGGTAGTTGGCGGCATCGACCGCTTCGGTGTACTCGGCATCGAAGATCAGTACGTCCGGTTCGTGGCGTTGCAGGATCGCGTGCAACTGTTGAGGAGTCAGTTCCGTGTTGATGAAGATGAGTTCGGCCCCGAGCTGTGCACCGGTCAGCATGGCCTCGGCGAATCCTCGATGGTTGCGGCATACGATCCCGACCGAAGTGGGGGCCGAAGGCGCCAGCGCGTAGACGGCAGCGGCGATCGCCTCCGCGCGCTGATGTAACTGGCGATAGGTGATGTGCCCCGCCTCGTCGATCAGCGCGACCCTGTTGGGAAATCGAATCGCGGTGGCCGCCAACAACAGTGCCGGTGTCGGCCCGTACTGACAGAGGGCGCGGGCAAGTGCGGCGACGGCCCGTGGACCCATCGGGGTGAGCGCGCCTGAGGTGAGCGCCGCAGGCACCGCGGCAGCCCACTGCCTGAGGCTTTGCCTGAACTCATTCGGCATGAGCACCCACCGGGTCCGATGTCTGGACACGAGTCGGAGCCGGCCGGCCTGCGGTAACCCTTGCCAGGGAAGCCTGGGTATCACCCAATCGCCGATAGACGAAACCGAGGATCGGTTCCATCGGAAAGCGCAGCACCGGAGCTAATATCGCGGAGGGATGCCCGTACACCGGCGTCAACGTTCTGGGTTTGTCCACGACGGCGCGGGCGATCACGCGAGCCGCGTCGAGGGGGGTCTGTCCCGGAAGCAGCCGCATCCACCGGCTCGGTGCGCTCATCCGGGTATGCATCAGACCCGCGTAGAAAGTTGTCAGGGTCACCCCATCGCCGCGGGCTTCCATTCCGACAGCGCGCATCCAGATGTCGAACGCGGCCTTGGACGACAGGTAGAAGCCCCACTTGGGTACCACCCCGAACATCACGCCCACTGTCGAGACGTTGACGATATGGCCGGCGCCCCGGGCCCGCATACCGGGTAGCAGCGCCAGGGTGAGCCTCATGGGCCCCACGTAGTTGGCGCCCGATGTCGCGTTGACGTCTTTGGGCCTGTCGTAGGAGAGGTGTACCGACCGGCGCAGTGATTTACCGGCGTTGTGGATCAGATAGTCGATCGCACCGAAATCATGGAGAACCGCCTCGGCGAACTCTGTGATCGAGGCTTCGGATGTCAAGTCGAGTGGGTAAACCGCTGCCTCGCCGCCCCTTTCGGTAATGCCGGCGGCAACCATCCGGAGCTGTTCCATGGACCGTGCGGCCAGCACGACCCTGGCACCGGCCTGTGCGAAGAGTTCAGCGGTGGCGGCGCCGAGCCCGTACGAGGCACCGGTGACGACGACGACCTTTCCCGCCACCTCGCCGCGGAGCCGATCGATGTCCCGTAAACCGCGCGGGCCGATCAGATAGGCGGCCGCGCGTGCGATCGGATGGTGTACGACGGGGGAGGGCCCAGTGGGCAAAATCGTTGACATCTCGGTGCTTTCGGCTACTTGGTGTTGTTAGTTGAGGGACTTATGGAGGCCAGACCGGCGAGCACAGTTCGTAGTTGCGCATCGGACACCACGGCATCGACCACACGTTGGCTGAGTTCGATATCAGGGTCTGATTGCACGGCGCTCAGGACAGTGCCGAAGAAGTTGGCCATGATCAGATCGCGAACAGTGTCGCGGGAGATCTCGTCGGTATGCATCCAATGCAGCACGATGCCCTCGATGAATGAGAGGCAGCCACTGATCGCCGCACGCAGCACCGGCGTCGATTCGGTTCCCGTGATCTCCACGGCCAACGCGTGTGCCAGACGTTGGCGATGTTGTTCACGAACACGCCGTACTTCGGCATCGGACACGTCGGCCAGGAGCGCCTCGAAGGCGCCGGGCTCCTGCTGTGCCCGATCCAGAAACTTGCCGACACCCTCGGACAATCGCTCCAGCGCCGGACCGCGCATCTGGACGAGTTCACCCCAGAATTCGTCGGCCGCCTGCTCGACCACGGCCAGGTAGAAGCCGCGCTTACCACCGAAGTGGTAGCTGATCGAACCCGCGGCCACGCCAAGGGCGCGGGCCAGATCCACGATCGAGACCTCGTCGTACCGTTGCGTGCTGAAGGCGACGCGACCGGCCTCCAGCAGGGCGGCACGTGAGGCGACACCACGTTTGTTGCCGACCATGACACCTCCAGTATTTGAATCTGATTCAGAAAGTAGTCATCGGGAAGGCGGGCGTCAAGATCTTTCTGAATCAGATTCAAAATCTCCCGCGCCCTCGAGACGATCGGCGCCTACAGTTGGAATTGCGCCGGTCGTGGCCGTACATTGAAGGGATTCCAGTCGTGACAGACATATCCGCATTCGCCGAGTTGGTCGATCGTGACCATGGGCTGTGCGTGCTCAGCACGATTCGAAGCGACGGCAGCGTCCAGTCATCGGTGATCAATGCCGGCGTCATGCGCCACCCGCGAACCGGCGAACCGGCCGTCGCGCTGGTGGCGGCCGGGGGCACCCGGAAGCTCGATCATCTGCGGGTGGACCCGCGGGCCACCATCGTGGTGCGCGCCGGATGGCAGTGGGTGACCGTGGAGGGAGTCGCCGAGATCATCGGCCCGGACGACCAACAAGCCGGTATCGACGAGGAAACGTTAAGGCTGTTGTTGCGCAACATCTTCCAGGTGGCCGGCGGTACCCACGACGACTGGGATACCTACGACCGGGTGATGGCAGAGGAACGACGCGCCGCAGTTCTGATCGCACCCGGCCGCGTCTATTCCAATCCCACGCGGGGATAGCCCGCAATATTGTGCAGGTATGTGTATCGCATGCGAGTGGACCCCGCATTTCTCGGCGTTGAGCACGAAGACCACCCGCCGGACGGCGCTACGCGCTGTGGCCGCGGTGGCGCTCGGGGCGGGGGCCGTCGCCGCATGCTCTACAGGGGCCGATTCGTCGTCCACGTCAGGTAGTGCCAACCCCGACAGTGCCGAGGCGGATTTCGTCTTCCGGAACGGCCGCGTCTACACAGTGTCCGGGCATCAGGAATGGGCCGAAGCGGTTGCCGTGAAGGGCAATACCATCAGACATGTTGGTGATGAGGCGGGCGCGATGGCGATGGTGGGCCCGGGCACCCGCGTCATCGATTTGGACGGCAAGCTGCTCATGCCCGGGTTTGTGGAAGGGCACATTCATCCGTTCTTCGGTGCCTTCCTCAGCAGCGGCGTGAATCTGCAAGTTTCGACCAAACAAGAGGCACTGGCGGCTATTGCCAAATACGCCGAGGAGAATCCGGATGGGCCGATACGCGGATTTGGCTGGCGTATCGACATGTTCGGGCCGGAGGGGCCGACCCGTCAAGAATTGGACAGTGTCCTGCCGGACCGGCCCGGCTTCTTCTTCGCCGTCGATGCGCACAGCATGTGGGCCAACAGTAAGGCCCTGGAAGTCGCTGGCATACATCGAGATACGCCCGACCCGGTCCCAGGCTTCAGCTACTACGCAAAAGATGGCAAGGGCGAGCCGAGCGGCTACATCCTGGAGATCAGCGCGATGCTTGACCTGATCGATGCCATCGAACCGGTTACCGCCGAGAGCATGCAGCGAGCACTTGAGGACTGGCTGCCGAAGGCGGCTGCGGCCGGCATCACGTCGGTGTTCGATGCCGGTGTTCCTCCGGTCGGGAGTCAGGCGGCGTTTCTTGGGCTGTACAACGACATTGAGCGCAGGGGCGCGTTACCGTTCCGCGTGGTGGCGTCCTATGTTGTGAAGGCGCCCCCTTTCGATGATGCGGTATCGATGTTCACCCAGACTCGTGACGAGATCGCGAGCGATCTCGTTCAGGTGGGGATGATCAAGATCATGGGCGACGGCACCCAAGGCGGCTACACCGCCTGGCTGCTCGATCCTTATGCGGACAAACCCGATTCGATCGGAACGTCACCGTTCACCGAGCAGCAGTGGGGCCAGCTGGTCGGCCAGATTGATGCCGCGGGTATCGACATGCATGTGCACGCGTGCGGGGAGCGCACGGTACGGGCGGCACTGGATGCGTTTGAGGCGGCGATCGCCAAGAATCCCGCCCGGGACCGCCGGCATACAATCGCGCACCTGATCTATGTCGATGACGCGGACAACGCCCGATTTGCCAAGCTTGGGGTTGGAGCCCAGTTCTCCGCGAACTGGTTCTCCGCCGACCCCGACACCGTGGTCAACCTGGCGGCCCGATATGGCGCGCCCCGCAAGGACAACTTCTACCGGATCCAGGACATACTGCACGCCGGCGGAAGAGTGTCACTGGGAACGGATTGGCCTGCGGCGGGGTACTTCTCCACCTACAAGCCACTCGAATCAATCCAGATCGGTGTGACCCGTCAGCTGGTCGGTGACCCCAATGCCGAGGTGCTCGGCCCCACTAACCAGAAGTTGTCGGCGGCGCAGGCGGTGCAGGCCAATACGCTGGGTGCCGCGCACCAGATCCGGATGGAGAACAAGGTCGGCTCGGTGGAGGCCGGCAAGCTCGCCGATCTCATCGTGCTCGACCGCAACATCCTTGAGGGAGACCCACACGACATCCACAAGGCGACGGTCACGATGACGATGATGAACGGCCAGATCCGTCACGAGATCAAGCACTGACCGGCCTACTTGGCCAGTACCAAGAGCGGCTTGTCCTTGTCGACGACGTAGGTTGCCAGTTCCGAACCTTCGTCATCACCGACATTGCGAACGGAATGGAAAGTCTCGGCGGGGACGAAAAGGACATCTCCGGCGGTGACGCTCTGTGAACCCTGACCGTCGATGTCGTAGACCAGCGTGCCCTTGAGCACGTAGATGATCTCCTCGCCGGGATGCTTGTGGCGGGCAGCCGTGGCTCCCGGCTGAAAATCGACACGTGTCTGTAGTGCCTCGCGGCCCGGGATGCTCAGATCATGGCGCTGTAAGTCGGTGCGGCTCACCGGCTCACGTTCGGACACGGGGGTAGATGACCCGCATGCCGCGGCGAGTGTCGCCAGCCCGGCACATGCGCCCATCACGATCGTGCTGCCGATGTTCATGCGGTTAATCCTTCCGGAGAGGCTTGAGTGTGCCGACGCCCGACGGCAGCGCCGTGTTGTCGCGGATGCCATGGTAGATACCGCGTTTGATGATCCAGGGTTGCAGTACGCGGTCGATTGACCACGCGGGGAAGCGGAAGGCGTGACCGGAGGGGGCGAAGACTTCCAGCCCGTCGGGCTGTACGCCGAGAACCGAGCCCCACCGGTACCTGGGTGGGCGGTAGGCCCGTAAAGGCCGCCCGGATACTCCGGCGCGAACATTGTGAGCCACCAGCCGGTCGGCTCGATTGCGAGCCGAGGTGCGTAGCGCATCGGTGGCCGCGACGTCCCCGACGGCGAAGACGTTGGGGTAGCCGGGAACCTGCAGTTGTGGTGTCACACGGACAAATCCGTGTTGGTCGAGTATCTCGTCGGGCAGCCAGTCTGTATTGGGTTGGACGCGACCTATTGCCCATAGCACCGCATCGGAGGAGACCGGCGGCTGTCCGGAACTCCATTCAACCGGCTCGCCGGTGATTCGGTTGCCGGTGAATCCGTCGGGGATGAGTGCCCGGTGTCCGGGGTGCAGCCCGACGCGGAGGTCGTTGAGCCGCTGCCGAATCCGGTGCCACACGCGCGGCGAGTGCTGTGTGAGCGCACGCTCACCGGGGAAATACAGATCGACACGCAGGTTGGGCCATGTGATCGCGATGTTGGCCGCGCTACTCACAGCGGCTGCCCCTCCACCGATGACAGTTACCGTGCCCGCCGCGGCCAGTCGCAGGTGCGCCGCGCGCAACTCCGCAGCGACCTCGACATTGGATTGCAGTGTGGGCTGTCGCCAGAAGCCGTTACTGACACCGGTCGAGATGACCAAAGTGTCGTATGGTTCCGCAAGTGATACGCCGTTACTGCTGTGGGCGAAAACCGTTCGGGCGCTGAAGTCGACGCCGGTGAGCCGGGCATGCACGGTACGGACACGGTCCAGTCTGAGGAACCGGTCAAACGGCACCCAGTAGTTCCGTGCCCATTCGTCGGGGCGTGAAAGCCGTATCCCTAACTCTTGGCCACTGACCAACCCGGGTTTGGCGGAGATTCCGACAATATCGCTGTGGCTGGCGAGCCGGATCGCCGTGAGCAGGCCGCTGTCGCCGAGCCCGGCGACAAGGACCCGTCTGCGGCTCACGCCGATTTCCGTGGAGGGCGGGGCACAAATTGGGATACCCGTGCGATGACATCTCGGTACTCGGGCCGTCGCTGCAGGCTGCGCTGCTCCATCATCGGGATGCTCGAGCCCAGGAACATTCCCAACATGCCCGCGGCGCCGAGGCATAGCCACCACGCATCAGCGGGGGAGACCGCAATACCGAAGAGTGCCAGGGAGAGCCAGAAGCTGAACTCTCCGAAATAGTTTGGATGCCGAGACCATGACCACAGGCCGCGGTCCATCACCTCACCGGGACGACGGTTGCCGGTGAAGCGGTGCATCTGCACATCGGCGACCAGCTCCAGAGCTACAGCCGCGAGGCCGACCAGACACGCGATCGTCGTCAGCCAGACCAGGTCGCCGCCGGGGCGCGTTACCGCGACATACGCCGGCACCATCCCGAGAAAGACCAGCAGCGTGGGGATGAGATGGATGGCGACCAGATCGGCCAGGAAGCTCCATCGGCCGGCACTGGCGCGCAGCATCGGGTAGCGCCAATCCTCATGGTGCAGACCAGGAAACGAATACACCCAGTTGGCGGTGAGGCGCACTGCCCACAGCGCGATCACCATCGCGATGAGCCAACAACGCAACTCATGTACCCCGGACTGACTCCACCAGTAGACCAGCAGCAGCGGGGGTATCACGCTCCAATAGGCGTCGTAGAAGCTCGAATTGCGGTACAGCCTGCTGAAGACGAATATCACCACCGTGGCCAGCACATCGGCGATCAAAGTGTCCAGCCACATGCGGCCGGTACCTGGACCCCAGATGAGCCAGCCAGCGGCCACGCCCACGGCGATGAGATAGGCGATGCTCACGAGCACCAACGATTGTGACTTGCTTCGGACGATGGCCTCAGAGCTCATGCGGGGTGTTGTCCCTTCGCAACAGTGCGACGAGAAAGTCCGAGTCATCGGTGAAGGGCCTCAGGTCCCAGGTGGACAGCAGGAGGTCCGGAGCGAGACCTGCTTCGGCAGCGTCGTCGATGAATCGGGCGAACTCGTAGTCGCGGCCGGCGCCGAAGCCGATCACCGCGCGGCCATCTTCCGCGAGGTGTCCGCGCAGGCGTTTCAACACCTGAACCCGTGTGCTCGGGGCGAGAAACGCCATCACGTTGCCCGCTGACACGATGACGTCAAATGGCTCGGCGATACCGGCCGCCGGCAGGTCAAGGTCGGCGAGATCGCTGACGATCCACCGTGAACCGGGATGGTCCTGCTCGGCCGCCTCGATGAGCACCGGGTCGACGTCGACGCCGACCACGCGGTGACCGGCGGCCGCCAGAAACCCGCCCACCCGGCCGGAGCCACACCCCGCGTCGAGGACCCGGGCGCCACGAGGAACCATCGCGTCCACAAAGCGAGCTTCGCCCGCCAAATCCGCACCCTCACGCGCCATGGCGCGAAACCGCTCGATGTACCAATGCGAATGGTTCGGATTGGCCGCGACTTTCTGCATCCAAAGACTCTGCTCAACCATGCAGCCATTGTCGCAAGCGGGGGTAGCGTCGCAGATCAGGGCACGCGAATACCTCACTCGATGGCCTACCGAGCCGCGAATGCGGTGCTAATCTCATGCCAACCCCGCACGTTATTGTGACGAAGGAGGGGGATGGAAATGCGTTACAGCGCATGTGCCACAGCAGCATTGGCGGCGATGCTGATTCTTACAACGCCGGCTCGGGGTGAGCCCGAGTGTCAGTTCTCGGGAGGTCTGGGCCCTGACGCCGCCTGCACCCAAAGCACCGATGACGATGAGCTCACGACGCCGTGGATGTGGCCGGGCGACGACGGATTCGGGGTCGGGTTTGGTGGACCCGGCTTCGGTTGGCGCTGATCTGGTACTAGACAAGACCTAGATAGCCGAGCACTCCGGCCGTGGCGACCACGATCAACGGATTTGTCTTCGTAAAGACGAAGATCAGGGTGCAGATTCCGGTGACTGTGTAGGCACGCCAGTCGTGATCCGCGGCTCGGCTCATCACCAGGGAGGTCGCCAGGATGAGCCCGACTGTCAGCGGCGCCAAGCCCCTCTCAACGGCGGTGCGCCATTTCGACTTCTGTGCCCGCTGCCAGAACCGCGTTACCGCATACACCAGGGATGCGGCGGGAAACACCATGGCGACCGTCGCGATAACACCGCCGAGGATGCCTCCCGCGATGCCACCGACAGGAAGGCCTGCGGCATACCCGACCATCGCCACGATCAGAATGCTGGGACCAGGTGTGGTCTGGGAGATCGAGAAGATGTCGGCGAATTGCGAATTGGTCAACCAGTGTTCGTCGCGCACTGAGCGTAGGTGCATTTCCGGCAGCACCGCATTACCGCCGCCGATGGACATCAGTGACAGCGATCCGAACAACACCACCAGCTGCCAGTAGGTGTTCACGCGGCCGCCTTCCTGGGCCACGCCCAGAAGAGGGCCAGCGGGGCAAGGAGTGCGAGTGTCGCCAGCAGGGGCCAGCGCATCAGCCCGTTGAGCGCGAAGCTGGCGGCGAACAGGAGCACCGGGATCAGGCTGGTGAGGCACTTCTGTCCGGTCTTGATCACCATCGCCAGGGTGAGCGCTACGGCGGCGGCGGAAGCGCCATGCAGTACGCCCTTGACGGCGGGTATCTCTTTGAAGCGAAAGTAGAAGTACGACACCGTTAACACCAGAACCAGCGGTATCAGGCAGAGCCCGACGACGGCCGCGATGGCGCCCAGTGCACCGCGCATCTTGGTGCCAACGAATACGGCCATGTTGATCTGGTTGGCGCCCGGCAGGATTCGGCACATCGTCATCGCGGACAGGAATTCTTCCTCGCCCAGCCACTTCCTTTCGACGACAAGCACCTCACGCGACCACGCCGACAAACCACCTCCGAACGAGGCCAGCGCTATGTGGTTGAACGTCCACGCCAAGCGAAACAGGGACACCCGCGGCAATGGGGGATCGTTGTCACCGCTACTCATGCATGAGTTCCGGATCGTGTGGGAAGTCGTCCTCATAGTGTTGACGTGAATCCAGCGGATCGGGCGGATCGTACTGATGGGAGAGATCCCAGTCGGTGTCGAAGACGTCTTTCAGCCGGGCGACCACGGGTGGGTCGGTGATCGTGATCCCAAGTTCACGACGCAGGTCGAAGGCGCTGCGGTCGATGTTCATCGAGCCCACCAGAGCCCGGTTGTTGTCGATGATGAGTAGCTTGGCGTGCACCCTCAGATTCTTCTGCTTGTGCACCTTCACTCCGATGCGACGCAATGTCCGCAGCGATGCGAACGTGTCCAGAATGTCCCATTCACTGATGCCGTGCCTGCCCCCGCACAGCACGCGCACCCTGACACCCCGGTCTACTGCCGCGGCGACACGGTCCAAGATCACAGCGTCGACATACTTCGGATGTTGGATGTCGAGCCTCTGCTCAGCCGCGTCGATGAACTCCGCCATGTGATACCGGGAGTTCGCATTACTCCACAGCAGGCCGTCGAAGAGTGAAGGTACCCAGTCGCGGTGTTCCCAGTCGGCCTCGAACACTTCGACGATCTGTTTCACATGACTGGGCACGACCGTAATGACGCCGTAGTCGCGTGTCCGCGTGAAGTATTTCTCGCATAGGTTGAAGGTGGCCACCAGTGCGGCCCTGCCATCGACGACTATCGATTTCTCGTGCGTCACATAGAATTTCGGACTAGACCAGGCGACGTTCACCCCGGCCGTGGTGAGCCTGCCGAAGGTGTCGTCGTTGGCGCGATCGCCCCCGGATCGCTGCGGGTTGAGCATCACCCGAATGTCGACACCCGCCTGACGCCGCGCGATGACGGCGTCGATCAAGCCTTCCTCGGTGAAAGTGAATTGTTTGATGAGAAGCGATGTTTCTGCGCTCTCAATGAACTGACGAACCGGTTCCAGGCCGTCGTCCGGCTCGACGATGAGGCGAGGCGCGAAGGGAGACACAAGAGCAGAAGCTAGCACCAAGATCGCGCAGTGGTCTGCCATTCACATGAACACTTCGATCCGGCTGGCAACCTCATTGAACCCCAATGCAACTGGTGGCGCCGTTACGGCGTCACCGGCCGTTGCGCCGCGGCCGGTGTGGGGGACCTGCGGAAGATCCGGGTTTTGAGCTCGGTGGCCCGCTTTTCCACCACGAACCAACTCGATGCGGCTACCGGCAAGGTGGCCGCCGTGGCGATGACGAAGAACACAACAGGGTTCAAGCGGACAAGCCAGAAGCTGGCAAGCATCTGTTGGATAGGGAATGCGTAGATGTACACGCCATACGAAAGATCGTTGCGCAGCCGAGCTCTACGGATCAGCGCACCCGAAACGATGATGGCGTACGCCAGGGGTAGGGCACCGATGACTCGATAGTTCTGGGTAAATCCGGACGCCATGACAATGGCGGCGCTGAGCACGACCAAGGACCAGCGGGCCGGTATCCGGTCCTGGTACTGGTAGAACATCGCGCCCGCGAGGAAAACGACGAAGAACCGGGCCAGCATCTGTGGCCAGCTGAACATCGGCGGGGTGTAGGAGACGTAAGCCGCCCAGACTGTCGCCAAGACGAACAGAGTGGGAATAACCCAACGGCGCTTCAGAAGTCCCAAGAAGCCAAGGACGGAGACCATTACGTCACAGAGCAGGACGAAGAAAAGAGTCCAGATAGATCCGTTCCAGACCCCGGGAAACGGCACGTCGGCGGGAGTGCCGTCGATACCGATGTAGGCCACGTTGAGCAGCGCGTTGTTGATGACGTATCCGAGCTCTGCCGATAACGAAATCGGCGTGTTCTGGACCTTGGCCGTGATCGGAGCGATCACGAAGGCGATTACGAGCAGACACACCCATAGTGCGGGGAAAATACGCAAAACGCGTGAGGCCCAATACTCCTTCAGGTACGGGCGACGCATCCACGCGGCAGTGATGAGGAAACCTGAGATGGCAAAGAATCCGTCGGCAAAAATATTGCTGAGCAGCCGCACGATCGGCTCGTAGGCAATCTCGCGGCCGGTAAGGGGCCAGGAATGGTAGAAGACCACGCCGATCGCGAGAATGAGACGCCACAGCGTCAGCGCATTGTGCTGTCGATCAAATACCTGCTCAAGCTTCATAAATTCCCCGAGGCGCCGATGCTGTGTGTTTACTTTTGCGAATGAACATACTGCACAATCCCGAGTGGCACCCGGCTTACCTCGCGGGATGAATCTTCAGACCGCAAGTGCTCAAGTTGTTTGCGAATTGTTCCGGCTTCTCTGAGATCGAACGAGCGAATTCCATTGGTTCCACATCACGCTTTACCTGCTTGCGTCCGCAGCGGTGCGCGATGGCCGATAGCAGCGGATATGTCTGTTTGGGCTCACCACGGTGAGGGCAAGCGGCAAGAATCTCGCGGTACGCATTGATTCATTGCTATCGAGCTATCGCAAAGCGGTATCCGGAGGGTTGAGAAGCATAGTGATGCGTCGCGGCGACCGAATGTGGTCGCGTTCGGGGCCCGCCGCAATAACTATTCGTAGAAGAGATTTGCTTGGCCACGCTGCTCAACATTGCTTATCCGCACGCTGCGTACCGACGGAGTTTGGATACAGCGCTTTTGCCGCTTGAGTGGAACAGGAGTTCAGATAAACGCGTAGCTCAGCTACGAGGCCTCGGGGCCGGGGAGATCTCGATGGCCACCGATGCCTGCTGACGACGGGTAATCCAGACTCCAAACTCACTCAACGGCCCCAACAGCCAGTACTTCTGATTGACGATCTTGCGGACCCTGCGAGTGTCATCGAAGTCCAGGACGCGCGCGGTGCCCGCGACCACCGGTGCATCGGGGATGAGCTGCCCTCGAATACCGCAGGGCTGCAACGTCACCGCTGGGTTGCGCCGAATACGTCTGATCTTGTACGCCGCGACCTCCGAGAAGAAGTAGAGCTTGCCATCGGCGGGAGCAATCCAGACCGGCGTGGATACCGCCGCACCGTCTTTGCGGTAGCTCGTCAACGACACATAGTTCGCCCGGCCGACCACATCCCAATCCGTCATTCGTTGTCCTCTCCTCGGCCAGTCCACCCGATTCTGTCGCAGACGACGCCCGATCGCACTGGGCGCCTCCGGCCCCGAGCGGTCGGCCGAGGCTTACAGGAGCGTTGGCCGCACTGTGAGGTGGGTTTTTCTTTTCCATAATGTCCACGGAAACGATGGGGAAACACATCCCAGTCACTGTGGTGACATGGCCACTCCAGGGGAGATGGGTACGACGCGTACCGCGTGCTCGTACTGCGGTGTGGGCTGCGGTATCGAGGTCCAGACGAAGCCCGGTCCTGGGGGCACGGTTATCGCACGGGTGTCGGGCGACAAGCTTCACCCGACCAATTTCGGCCGCCTGTGCACCAAGGGGGCCACCCACGCCGAGTTGATGGAGGCGGTCGACGGTCGTCTGAAGACCGCGCTGGTCCGGCCCTCCCGTGGTGCGGAGCTTGTCGAGACGCCGGTGGATATCGCAGTGACCGAAGCTGGGCAGAGGCTGCGTTCGATACTCGACGAGCACGGGCCCGATGCGATCGCGCTGTACGTATCAGGTCAGATGTCGATCGAAGCACAGTACCTGGCCAATAAGCTGGCCAAGGGATTCATCCGTACCGTGCACATCGAGTCCAATTCACGACTTTGCATGGCGAGCGCCGGGACCGGATACAAACAGTCGCTCGGAGCGGACGGCCCACCGGGTTCGTACACCGACTTCGACAGCGCTGATGTGTTTTTCGTCATCGGCGCAAACATGGCTGATTGCCACCCCATTCTGTTTCTTCGGATGGCCGACCGGTTGAAGGCCGGCGCGAAATTGATCGTCGTGGACCCGCGGCGCACCGCGACCGCCGACAAAGCCGACTTGTTCCTGCAGATCAACCCCGGTACTGATCTGGCGCTTCTCAATGGATTGCTTCATCTTCTGGTGAAGTCCGGCGATATCGATGAGGAGTTCATCGCCGAACACACCGAAGGCTGGGCGGCAATGCCCGAGTTCCTGGCCGACTATCCGCCCGCGGTGGTAGCCGAGATCACCGGTATCCCCGAAGCCGATATCCGTGCTGCCGCCGCCATGATCGGGCAGGCCGGCGAGTGGATGACGTGCTGGACCATGGGTTTGAACCAGAGCACGCACGGCACCTGGAACACCAACGCGATCTGCAATCTTCATCTCGCGACCGGCGCGATTTGCCGTCCGGGAAGTGGCCCCATGTCGCTGACCGGTCAACCGAACGCCATGGGTGGTCGGGAGATGGGCTACATGGGTCCGGGCCTGCCCGGCCAGCGATCCGTGGTCAGCGCCGACGACCGAGCGTTCGTGGAACAGCAGTGGAGCCTGGCGCCGCAGACCATCCGAACCGAGGTGGGCCCGGGAACTATCGCGATGTTCGACAGCATGGCGGCGGGCAATATCAAGGCGTGCTGGATCATCTGCACTAATCCTGTTGCAACAGTGGCAAATCGGGGCACCACGATCACCGGGCTGGAGACCGCCGAACTGGTCATTACCCAGGACACCTACGCGGCCACGGCCACAAACCGCTACGCGGATATCGTCCTGCCCGCCACCTTGTGGGCAGAAGCCGACGCGGTGATGATCAATTCGGAACGCAACCTCACCTTGCTCCAGCAGTCGATCGGCCCGATGGGTGAATCCCGACCCGATTGGCAGTTGATCTGCCAAGTCGCCACCGCCATGGGATTTGGTGAGCAGTTCAGCTATTCGTCTAGTGAGGAGGTGTTCGACGAGATTCGCCGGTTCTGGAATCCAAAGACGGGCTACGACCTTCGCGGCGCTAGCTACGAGCGCCTGCGCGAGACTCCATTGCAATGGCCGTGCCCCCCAGACGATGCGAACGATCGGCACCCGATTCGCTACCTGAACGACGGTGTCAGCCAGAGTCTTTTCGTCGACGCTGCCGGACATCAACCGCGGTTGGCGTTCGCGACCCCGTCGCGCCGAGCGGTCTTTCACCCACGCCCGCACATGGATGCGCGCGAGCTGCCCGACGACGACTACCCGTTCATCTTGAACACGGGCCGCCTGCAACATCAATGGCACACCATGACCAAGACGGGGCAGGTGGCTAAGCTCAACAAGCTCAACAGTGACCCCTTCGTCGAAATCCATCCCGAGGACGCCGCCGAACTGGGCATCGCTGACCGCCAACCGATCGAATTGCACTCGCGGCGCGGGCGCGCTGTGCTGCCCGCGCTCATCACCGACCGTGTGCGGCCAGGCAACTGCTTTGTGCCCTTTCATTGGAACGACGAGCACGGCGAGTACCTCGCTATCAACGCACTCACGAGCGATGCCGTGGACCCCGACTCGCTGCAGCCTGAGCTGAAAGTGTGTGCGGTCAGGATGCGCCCCATCGCGGTCGTCCAGCAACCCGATCGACCGGAGGCAACATCCATGCACCCCGTCGCAGAAGCGCTCGGCCTGGCATCGCAGCCCGTGCCCGATCTGGTCGAGAGCGAACAGGCCTACCTGGCTGGGTTTTTCACCACTCTGGAGCGAGGAGGGGAGGGAGTTCCCGTCTTGCCCGCGGGGGCGCCCGTTAGTGATCTGGTCCGGCTCTGGGTCGACGGAGCGTTGGCGGGCATGTACTCCCGCACCGTCGATTCGGCGCCAGGCCCGGTCGGCGCACCGCTACCCGCCGCACGGCCGACGCCCTTGGTGCTGTGGGCATCCCAGACGGGCAATGCCGAGGACTATGCCACCAACCTTGCGGCACAGCTGAGTTCCACGGGTGCGCCGCCACGGATCATCAACATGGATGACTGCGGGATAGGTGATCTCGCCAGCGCCACCGACGTCCTGGTCGTCACGAGCACGTTCGGAGACGGCGGCCCTCCCGATAACGGCGCCGACTTCTGGGACCGCCTGCATGCATCGGATGCGCAGTTGACCGGGATCCGATTCGCGGTCTTGGGAATTGGTGATCGTGCGTACGAGAACTTCTGCGGGCACGCCAAATCCATCGACGAACGATTGGCAAGTCTGGGCGCGGTACGTTTGATAGACCGGCTCGACTGCGAGATCTACGATGACGAGCCCCTGGCGCAATGGGCACGTCAGGTGACGGATCTGATCACGACCCAGGAGGAGCCGGTCGCCCCGGCGGCGGTCCCCGTCGCGAGCCCCCGGCCTTCGAGGACTGGCGCACCCGAACCGTTCACCCGCAACAGTCCCGTCGCGGCCCGTTTGACTCGTAACACCGTGCTGACACCGCGTTCCTCCTCAAAAGAGGTGCGACATTTCGGGTTTGACATCTCCGAGCATGGCGTGGCGTACAGCGTCGGCGATGCACTCGGGGTCTGCCCGACCAACTGCGACAGCGCCGTCGACGCCTGGCTCTCCGGCACGGGGCTGCATGCCGACGAAATCGTCGAGGTCGACGGTACAGAACGGACCCTGCGCGATGCGCTGACGTACTCCTACGACATCGGGCGGATAACCCCGAATCTGCTGAGCTTCCTCGCCGACAACACCACCAACACGGCAGCGGCCAAGGACCTCCGAGAGGCACGAAAGAACCTTGCGTCATGGGTGATTGGCCGAAGCGGCGTGGACGTCGTGCAGGAGTTTCCGGTACGCGCCTCCGCCGAGCAGTGGCAGGACGTATTGGTGCGGTTGACCCCCCGCTGCTATTCGATTTCGTCCAGCCCTCTGGTCAGCCCGCATGAGGTTCAGTTGACGGTCTCCGTGGTCCGGTACCGGGGGACTGGCGGCGCCGAACGAGGGGGTGTGTGCTCGACGTTCCTTGCCGACCGCGCCGATGACACACCAGTACCCGTGTTTCTGCAGAAGTCCCCGCATTTCCGGCCCCCGGAGGAGTCGCGGACTCCGATGATCATGATTGGCCCGGGAACCGGGATCGCACCGTTTCGCGGATTCCTGCATGAGCGTCGCGCGCTCGGCCACACCGGCCGTAACTGGCTCTTCTTCGGCGACCAGCATGCGGCCCAACACTTTTACTATCAAGACGATCTGTCCACCATGGCCGATGACGGCTTTCTGTCCAAGCTTGACGTCGCCTTCTCTCGCGACCAGAAGGACAGGGTCTATGTGCAGCACAAGATGGTGGACAAAGGCGCCGAGCTCTGGGCATGGCTGCAAGACGGCGCCCACCTGTATGTGTGCGGCGACGCATCCCGGATGGCCAAAGACGTCGACGCCGCACTGACATCAATTATTGAAAAACATGGCAGGCTCTCGGCCGAGGGTGCCCACGATTACAAGCGCGAACTGGTCGCCAGTAAGCGGTATTTGCGAGACGTCTACTAGACCCGACTTGACACATCTGACCGAGAATCATAGGTGTACAGCACTTCTCACGGTGACGATACAGGCGGCGGAGAGAACCTTGTCATCCCGACGACAAGTGAGAGCCGGTCGATGAAACACCGGATTTGTACGGTGCTCAGACCGCCTTGCGCTGACGCCAAAGTTGAAGGAGCCACCGTTGACGTACGTGAAACCGCCCGAGCTGGCCCAAGCGCTGATCGATGCCGGCGAGTCGAAGATCTTCATGTCGACCCGGGACACCCTGATTCGTGCGTACATGGCCGGTGCGATGCTCACACTGGCCGCTGCCTTCGCAGTCAAAGTGACCGTCGACACCGGGTCTCCGATTCTGGGCGCGGCATTGTTCCCGGTGGGTTTCTGTCTGCTCTACCTCCTGGGCTACGACCTGCTCACCGGTGTGTTCGTGCTGGCGCCATTGGCCTATCTGGCCAAGCGGCCGGGCGTGACAACCGTTGGGGTTCTGCGGAACTGGGTGCTGGTGTTACTGGGAAACTTTGCCGGTGCGTTGACGGTCGCGGTACTCATGGCGGTGTACATCACGTACGGCTTCGATGTGTCGATCAATGATGCGGGCAATCAGTTCGCCGCGTACGGACAAAAACTCGCGCACATAGGATCCGACCGCACGCTCGGGTACGCCGATCACGGCGCCGCCGGATGGCTCACCGTTTTCGTGCGGGGCATGCTGTGCAACTGGATGGTCTCCACGGGTGTGGTGGGCGCGCTGCTGGCCAAGGACGTCGTCGGCAAGGTTCTGGTGATGTGGATGCCGATCATGCTGTTCTTCGCGATGGGATTCGAGCATTCCGTGGTGAACATGTTCCTGTTTCCGATCGGCATTCTGCTGGGCGCCGACTTCACCTGGGCCGACTACTTCTTGTGGAACGAATTTCCCACCGCACTAGGCAATTTGGTCGGCGGGCTGTTCTTCACCGGCGTAATGATTTATCTGACGCACTATCGCACGGCGCCGAAGCGCAACGCTTCGTCAACCACACAGGGCAGCGCGGTAGCGAACGCGTAATCCCGTCTATACGAGCACTTTGGCGGCGTTGCGTTCGGCGCGTTTGGCCTGGCGCTCCAGGTACTTGGCCTTGACTTCCTCGAAGTCCTCGGAGGTCTTCCTGAGATCGCCGACGATGCGGGCCAGGTCCTCGCGGTACCACTCGGCTTCGCCGTTGATGTCGTCACGCTCGAAGATGCGCCACTTGCGCAGCACCGGCAGCACCACCTCATCGAGGTGAGACTGCGGGTCGTAGACGCCGCCGGTGGCGATGGTGACCGCGTTACGGCGGAAGCCGGGGATCGTGTAGCCGGGCATCGTGAAGTTGTCGAGAACCTTGTGGACAGCCTTGACCGCTTGGTTCGGGGCGATCTCCAGGCCGGCCGTCACCATGTTGCGGTAGAAGATCATGTGCAGGTTCTCGTCGGTGGAGATGCGCTTGAGCAGCTCATCGGCGATGGGCTCGGCGCAGGCCTTGCCGGTGTTGCGGTGCGAGACGCGGGTGGCCAGCTCCTGGAAGGTCACGTACACCACCGAGTCGAACAGGCTCTCGGAGAACGGTATGTTCTGGCGGTTCTGGCCGGGGGAGAAGCCGCTGGTCATCTGCGCGATGCGCAGCTTCTCGAGTTCGATCGGGTCCACCGAGCGGGTCACCACCAGGTAGTCGCGGATGGCGATGCCGTGGCGGTTTTCCTCGGCGGTCCACCGGTTCACCCAGGTGCCCCACGGTCCGTCCATGGTGAAGTTCATGGCGATCTCGCGGTGATACGAGGGCAGGTTGTCCTCGGTGAGCAGGTTGGTGATCATGGCGATCTTGGCCAGCTCGGAGAGCTTGGACTGCTCAGGATCCCAGTCCTGGCCGCCTAGGGCCTTGTAGTTTTTGCCCTCTGACCAGGGGACATAGTCATGCGGGTTCCAGTCCTTGGTGACGCCGAGGTGGCGATGGACATTCTCCTCGACCACGGGCTCAAGCTCATGGAGCAGCTCCAGGTCGGTGAAGGCCTTCTGCATGAATACTTCCTCGTAGTGGGGGGCCAGACAGAAACCGCAACTAGCAGTACCCGTATCCAGCAGTTACAGAAATTTAGCATGCCTGGACGCCCCGCAGGTATGTACAGCGATTACTCGTCTAATTGAGAGCATTCCGTGATCGCGCCCATGATTGGCCGACGCAGGCGCGTGTTCGCACACGGTGTCGGCCGAATGCGATCCCATTCATCGCAAGTTGCTGGTTGTCAGCCACTTTCATCTCGCCACTATCCAGTCGATCCAAAGGGGAGCGGTGCTCTCTGGCCAAGTATCACCATGGAAGGGGCTAGTGCCCACGGGTTTGGTTCATACGGATTCGGTTGGCCGACTCCTGAGGCGGTCATGCTTCCGCTGTTCGCTGACCGAGTCCGAGTTCGGTGAGTAGGTGGCGGACCCGTTGTTCGATGTCGTCCCGGATCGGGCGCACCGCTTCCAGGGGCCGGCCGGCAGGATCGGCCAGCTCCCAGTTTTCGTAACGTTTCCCGGGGAAGTACGGGCAGGTGTCACCGCAGCCCATGGTGACGACGACGTCGGCTCCTCGCACGATCTCTTCGGTCCACGGTTTCGGGTACTCGCCGGTGATATCGATGCCGAGCTCGGCCATGACTGCGACCGCGGCGGGGTTGATTTCCTTTCCGGGCTCTGAGCCGCCCGACCAGGCAACCGCCCGGTCGCCCGCTAGATGCGTGAAGAATCCAAGTGCCATCTGAGAGCGGCCCGCGTTGTGCGTGCACAGAAAGAGCACAGTGGGCTTGACTTGGGTCATTGGGTCACCTTCTGGCCTACGGTGCCGATCGAATCCGGTTGAGGGGCATGCATAATGCGGCGCCGCAGCGCCAAGGACACGTATACGAGGGCGACCAGCACAGGTACTTCGATCAGGGGGCCGACGACACCGGCTAGGGCCTGGCCGGAGGCGGCGCCCCAGGTGGCGATCGCCACAGCGATGGCCAGTTCGAAGTTGTTACCGGCGGCGGTGAACGCGAGCGTGGTGGTGCGTGGGTAGCCCAGCCGCAGGGCAGCGCCGAGCAGGTATCCGCCGCCCCACATGATCGCGAAGTAGGCGAGTAGCGGCACCGCGATACGTGCAACATCCCAAGGCCGAGAAGATATCTGAGCGCCTTGGAGCGCGAACAAGATCACGATGGTGAACAGCAGTCCCCATAGCGCCCAGGGGCCGATGATCGGCAGGAATCGGGTTTCGTACCAGGTGCGTCCCTTGGCCTGTTCGCCGATACGGCGGGAGAAGTATCCGGCCGCGAGTGGGATCCCCAGGAACAGGAGTACAGATTTGGCGATCTGCCACGGCGAGGTTGCGATGACGGTTTGCGGCAGATGCAGCCAACCGGGCAGGACGGATAGGTAGAACCAGCCCAGGGCCGCGAACATGAGCACCTGAAACATAGAATTCAGCGCGACGAGGATGGCCGCCGCATCCCGATCGCCGCACGCAAGGTCGTTCCAGATGATCACCATGGCGATGCACCGCGCCAGTCCGACGACGATCAGACCGGTGCGATACTCGGGCAGATCCGGTAGTAGTAGCCATGCGAGCGCGAACATCAACGCCGGGCCGAGCACCCAGTTCAAGACCAGCGAGCCGATCAGCAGCTTGCGGTCGGCGGTGACGGCACCGAGGCGGTCATAGCGCACCTTGGCCAATACCGGGTACATCATGATGAGTAGTCCGACCGCGATAGGCAGCGAGATCCCTTCGACCTGAACTCTTTCCAGCACACTGTTCAGCCCGGGGATCCAGCGACCCAGCAGCAACCCGGCCGCCATCGCGAGTCCGATCCACATCGGCAGAAACCGGTCCAGCATCGATAATCTCGGTGCAGCGGGTGTAGTCATTCGGGAGGCCCGCAGGTGCAGTCGTTGTCTTCGGCGAGGAGTTCTGGACTGGTGCCGAATGTTTCCGAATCCGCCAAAACCGTATAGATTTCCCACTTTTCACGATCAGGTGCGGTGACCCAGACCTTGTCTTGTGTCGCGAAACAACACGTGGTGCCGATCTCTTCCTCGGTGAACATGCCTGCATCAGTCAATCGGCCGATCTCGGCGTGGACCTGCTCGCTGGATTCGACCTGTACCCCGAGGTGGTTGATGGTGCCGCCGTGGCCCGGGTTCTCCAACAACACCAGCTTCAGCGGTGGGGAATCGATCGCAAAGTTGGCATATCCGGGCTTACGTTTGGCCGGTTGTACACCAAAAAGCTTTGAATAGAAGTCGATTGACGCATCGAGGTCGTTGACGTTGAGAGCCAGCTGTACGCGGGACACCGGTTCACCTCCGGAACTAATGAGATATTCATCGAACTTATTGGATGCGCTCAGTGTGCCATGTCTTTGACATATGTCAAAGAATTCGGGATGCTGAAAGCATGCCCAAGGCTCTTCCCGTGGTAGATACCACCGCTCCCGTGTGCTGCGCACCCGTGGCGGCCGGTCCGATGAGCGACGAACAGGCGCTGGAGGTCGCGCTGCGGCTCAAGGCGCTCGCCGATCCGGTACGGGTCAAGATCATGTCCCAGCTCTTTGGCGCGCCCACAGGAGAGATCATCAGCGGTGACCTCGCGGGCATCCTCGGACTCACCGAGTCAACCGTCAGTCACCACATGAATCAGCTGCGAAAGGCGGGGCTGGTGGAATCGGACCGCCGCGGAATGAACGTCTATCACCGGCCGGTTCCGGATGCGCTGACCGCGTTGTGCACGGTCCTGGATCCCAGCTGCTGCCAATAGAATCGACCGATGTCGACGACAGCCCACAGTGATAGCGCTCGTTCATGCTGATCGGTATCGCGGCGGCCGTGCTGGCCTGCCTGGGGTACGGAACCGCATCTGTCCTCCAGGGATACGGTGCCCGCCAATCCGCGACGAACGTTCACGGGCGCTCCGATAACGGAGCACCGTCACTGAGTTCGACAATTGCCGCGATGCTGACGCCGGCATTCATCGCCGGGATGGTTCTCGATCTCGTCGGGTTCGCGGGCACCCTGGTGTCGGCGCGGTTGATTCCACTGTTTCTCTCCCAAACGATCATGAGTGCGAACCTGGCGGTCACCGCGGTACTCGGCATCGCCGTACTGGGTGTGCGGCTGCAACGACGGGACTGGCTCGCCATCTCGGCCGTATTGCTGTCGCTATGTGTGCTGGCGTTGACCGCCGGTCCTCGTGGGGAGGATTCCGCGACGCCATCGGTTCACTGGGGTGTGCTGGTCGCATCGGTGGCAGTGCTGCTCACCGGCCTGGGCCTCATTCGCCTCTTGGGCTCACGCGCGGCGATCCCGGCGGGGTTGTTGGCCGGGATTCTTTATGGCGCAATGTCTGTCGCGGTCAGAGTGCTTGACGGGCTCGATCCGCTACGGGTGAAGGTCCTGCTGTCCGATCCCGCTGCCTACGCGGTGATCCTTGCGGGGGTGGGCGGCTTCTACCTGTTTACCGTTGCGCTGCAAGTGGGTTCGGTGAACGGCGCGGCTGCGGCATTGGTGGTGGGGGAGACGGTCATACCCGGTGTGACCGGTGTACTGCTGTTGGGCGACGGCGCGCGCCCGGGATTGGGCTGGCTTGTTGCCCTGGCGTTCGTGGTTGCGGTCGTCTCGGCGGTGAGTGTGGCCGCGTTCGGTGCCGTCGAGAACACGCAGTCGACGGCACCGGAGCTGGCGCGCTAAATCAGTTTGATGCGTTGAGAATCTTGATCGCGAAGACGAGTGTGTCGCCCGGACGGATACCGGCGCTGGGCTGCCCGGACGGATAGCCGTCGGCGGGGACCATCGCGACGGCAACAGTCGAGCCGACATGTTGCCCGGCGATGGCCTTCTTGAATCCTGGTACCACTCCATTAAGCGGGAACTGGGCCGGTGTGCCACGCGTGTAGGCGCTGTCGAACACGGAGCCGTCACGTCCGTTGACGCCCATGTAGCAGACCGACACTGTGGCCAGATCTCCGACGATCGGTCCGGATCCGGCCTGGAGTGTGTGCACCTGGGTCTCGGCCACGCTGAATGGGGCGGTCACGTTGACGCTCGGCGCCGCGGTGTCGGTGGAGCCGGAGACGGCGACATTTCCGGTGCTTCCCGCCAGCGTCCACTCAGGTGTGCCGGCGCCCTGCGGCGCTGCCGTGGGGCATCCGCTGGTCGTGGCGGGCGGGTCGGCAGGTGCTGACTTGGCCTCCGTATCGGAGCCGCATGCAACCAGCGTCACAACGAATGAGGCGGCGCAGGCGGCAAGTGCGACGGACGGGTACACGCGCGAGGAGTTCACGGTCGCCACGCTAACAGCTGCGCGGTGACCGCCTACGAGTGCCGAGTCGATGGCGCCCAAGCAGCGCGAGGGGAGGCGGCCCTGCCCGGGCATCAGCATGCCTCGACGAACTCGCTCAATCGTGCGTTTCTCCCGTCGGTCCGCGAGTAACTTTCAGATTGGAGCTGCCGAGTCAACTGCCGATACGAGGTGGATGATGACGGACGTCGATTACTGCATCGTCGGTGCGGGGTTTGCCGGACTGGTGGCCGCACTGCGCCTGAAACGGGCGGGATGCTCGATCGCGCTGCTGGAGGCCCGTGACCGGGTCGGTGGACGCACATTCACCGAGGTCTTACCCGACGGGACGTGGGTCGACCGGGGCGGCGCCTGGATAGGCCCCGGCCAGGACCGAATCTACGCGTTGATGAACGAGTTCGGTGTCGCCGAGTACAAGCAGTACACCGGTGGTGACGCGATGATGATCGTCGACAGCACGACGCATCGCTATCACGGAACCATTCCGTGGAGCATGAGCCCATGGGCCATCGCGAACCTTGGTGCCGGCCTGCTCGAGGTCATCCAGATGTGCAAGTCGATTCCGCTGGAAACACCGTGGAACGCCAAGAGGGCCGCACAGTGGGATCGAATAAGTGTTGGGCACTGGCTTGGCACGCGCATCAGGTCCAGGAAAGCCCGAGAGATGCTCGAGATGGCGTTGGCAGGCACGTACACGTCGGCGGCGTCGGAGACATCGATGTTGTGGATGCTGACCCAGATGGCCTCGGGGGGCGGCCCAGTCTTCGTGATTTCAGCCAAAGACGGCTCACAGGATGCCCGGCCGGTGGGTGGGATGGGCGCGATCTACCGTCCAATCGCGAGCGAACTCGCTGAGACACTGCACCTTTCGCAGCCGGTACGAAGTATTGCGCAAGATGCCGACGGGGTGACGGTTCGTGCCGACCACCTGACGGTGCGGGCGCGGCGGGCCATCGTGGCCGTCCCGTTGGCGATCGCCGGGCAGATCTCCTATGAGCCGATGCTGAGCGCGGACCGCAGCCTGCTGCAGCAACGTATGCCTGGCGGCGCAGTCGTGAAAATCTCAGTGATCTATGACGAACCGTTCTGGCGCGGGGACGGGCTATGCGGACAGTCCGCCGCACCGGGCACTCCCGCGACATTGACGATCGACGCCTGCACCGACACCGGAACGCCCGGCATCATGTGTGTCATTACCGAAGGACCGGCCGCGCGTGCTCTTGGGCGCCTCGACGGGTCCGCACGCAGGGCGACGGTCATGAGGGAACTCGTCGACCGGTTCGGGCCCAAAGCCGCGTCACCGCAGGGCTATCACGAGCAGAACTGGACCACCGACAGGTATTCGGGCGGAGGAATGATCAGCCATGCGCCAACCGGGGTGATGACGGAGTTCGGCTCCGCGCTGCGTCAGCCGTGTGACCGCATCCACTGGGCCGGAACCGAGAGTTCCGCCGTCATGTTGGGGTGGGTCGACGGCGCCATCCGCTCAGGCGAGCGCGCCGCGGCCGAGGCGATGTCCGCGGAGGGCGTATCGCGCTAGCCGGGGCTACTCGTAAACTGCTGCCATGAAATGGTTCTCACGGAGGCGCAGCGAAGACCGCGAGCCCGTTCGGCTCAGCGCTGAAGCCGCTTCTGTGGTTGACCAGCTCGTTGATCACCATCACGATCGCGAGTGGCCCACGGCGATCGGCTGGCATCTGCCAGACGAAGAGCCGCCCTGGGAGGCGCTGCACGAGCTCCGGGGTACGGGTTACTGCGAGGTCGAGCGGGACGGCGACGAGGTCGAGGTGGATTTCACCGAACTCGGGCGCCGCACCTTCACGTGAGACTTTTGTGGCCGTCCACCTGGCCTATTCGACCCCCACGGTCACCTCGGTGGACTTGATGAAGACCGTGGCGGGCTGACCGACAGTCAGGCCGAGGTCGGCCACTGCGTCCTTGGTGATCGAAGAAGTGACGACCTGGTCGCCGCCGTCGAGCCGGATCTTCACGATGGCCATCACGGTTCCGACATTCACCTCGGTGATCGTTCCCGTCAGCTGATTACGTGTAGATAGGCGCATGGCATCTCCTTACGTTCGGTGTCTCGGTGTTTGAAGACCGTACACAGCGCCGTGGCGGTATCGGGTGCGCGCGGTGAAAAGCGCTCATAGCGTGACGATCTGACTCGGCAAACCTCTGGCACGGGAGAGCGCCACCCTTCAACACATACCCCCATGGGGTATGATCGGGAGTACCCGACGGACCCCCGTTGTGTGATATCGAGGTGGGATAGGAGAGTGCAGATGGCGCACACACTTGGTCAATGCGGCGTGGTCCGGCTCGCCGATGGCCGGGCGCTGCACTACATGCATGCCGGTGCCGGAGCCCCAACGGTGGTTTTCGAATCGGGCCTGGGAGCCTCGCGATCGGAGTGGGGGCTGGTCGCGCCGCTTGTCGCACAGCACTTCTCAACGGTGGTCTACGACCGCGCGAATCTGGGGCGCAGTGACCCCGATCCAGCGCCACGCACCCTGGAACGCCTTGCGGGCGATCTCGGCGAATTGTTGGCGGCACTCGACGGCGGCCCGGTCATTCTGGTGGGTCACAGCTACGGAGGGACCGTCGCGCTGGCCGCCACACTGCACGATCCGTCCCGCATCGCGGGTCTGGTGCTGGTCGATCACTCAGACGAGCACGTGAACATATGTTGCGGCTCCCCACTCAAACAGTTGCGCCGGATCGCGTTGGCAGGGCGTTGGTTCATTGGCGTGCTTCGCCACTTGCACGTACTGACGCTGGCAGTGCGCCGGGTCGCCCCGGGTATGCCAGCCGACGTGGTACGCGATCTGGTCGCCGAAGACTTGACGGTGGATGCCGAGGGTGCAGCCGACGCCGAGGAGCGGTACGTCATCGAGGGATTGCAGAGTCTGCGCCGCCGAGGTCACCATCTGGGCGGCGTGCCCGTGACCGTGATTTCGGGAACCAAGACCACGCTGTTCGATCGATCCATCCGTACCGAGTTCCTGAACGCCCACCGGCGCACCGCCGCACACCTGGGCGCCCGACATGTGCTGGCCAGGAAATCCGGGCACCTCGTGGTTTTCACGGAACCGCATCTAGTCGCCGACGAAATCCTGCGTATCGTGCATTCCGTATCCGCGTCTGCGCAACAAACCGGGGATCACTGAGAACCGCGAGCGTGAGATCAGCGAGATCGAGACCAGATTTCGCGATGGTCTCAGTTACGCAAAGGTCTTGGAGCCTGACCGCGATGCCCGGACGTGTATCGGCTGAGTGGCTCTAATGTTGGCGGTTATGGCAGGACTTGTCGGGTGCGTGAAGCGATGGCGCACAGTCCTTCACGTAACCGTGTCAGCATTGATGCTTCTCATTCTCGGACTTCCCATGGCGCCCGAAGTTCACGCGGCCGCGGCCACGGCGAGGCTGTCGGTGACATCGACGTGGCAAACGGGTTTCATCGCCAGCTTCACAATCACCAATTTGAGCACGGTGCCTCTCTCCGATTGGCGGCTTGAGTTCGATCTGCCAATCGGAGAGTCCATCCGGCACACCTGGAGCAGCACCGTGACGCAGTCCGGCACGCACTACGTTCTGAGCCCCGCGAATTGGAATCGCATCATCGCACCGGGAGCCTCAGCCACCGGCGGTCTGCGGGGCGTGCTGAGCGGTTCCTACACGCCACCGTTGAACTGTGTGCTCAACGGGCAAGTTCCCTGCAGCTAAAGGCTGCGGTGCGCAGAAACCAGCCAGGCCGGTAACTGGGCGCGTCCGTCGGAGCCAATCGTCACACCGCGATACTCGAAGCCCTCGGGCAACTGGCTGGGGACATTCACCCAGGCTCGTGCGCGCCGGATCTCGTCGATGACCAAGTGCCGCCCCACAATGCTGTGCAGCTGCTGTTCGGTGAACGGCCGGGGCCCGAATTCGGCATCTGGCGGAAAGGCCTCGGTTGCAAAAACAAGTGCAAAGAACTTGCCGCCGGGCCTGAGCGCTCGCGCCAGTGATCGCACATAACTTTCTCTGAGCTCATCGGGTAGGCAGTGAAATGCAAGGCCATCAATGACGGTATTGAAATAATTGTGATAGCCGGTATCTGCGGTCAGATCAGCTGTATTGAAAATAGCATCCAAGCCAAGCTGGGCGGCCGCTCTTTGCGCTTTGTCTATCGCGCTGCCAGATAGATCGAGACCCACGACTTGGTACCCATGACCGGCCAGCTTCAGCGAGGTCAACCCCACCCCGCATCCAGAATCGAGGATCGGGCTCTCAAATCGGCCTTGCCGGTGTAGAGCTGCTATTTCGGGTTGCATCTCGCCGATATTCCAACCCGGATCACCAGGCGCATAAACCGCTTCGCCCCTGTACAACTCGTCCCAGTCCACGGCATTCACATCAAATGTTGGCATATTGCCGATATTAGGTGCGATGCCGATGGACGGCAACAAATTGTTTTGCTCAAAGCGAGCATTTTTCAAAGGGTAAATTACTCTCCATTGCTGAATAGAGGCTACGCGAAAGTTGTCAATCTGCTGAAAACCGATAACAAATTGGAAACGTATTACGGTGTATTTACGGGACGGTTGAGAAAGATCGCGCGTGGGCGGAGAGGGCTCGACAACGCGCTGGAACCTCGGAGGCCGCTCCGGCGGGACGTGGCGGCGCTGCGGCTATTGGTGAGCGGAGGCGATGAGACGTTCCGCCAGTTGAGCACTCGCCGGCCCGAGTTGAGATTGTTCGGCCGATGCGAGGTAGATCTTCCACGTGATGGCGGGGCGAACGGCGAGTGCCCGCAAGTGTGCGAACTGTGCGGCCTCGCTGGCGGGCATGAAGATGGTGCCGAGCCCATGTTGGACCAGGCTCGCAGCGATCGAATACTCAAGGGCGACTTCATGCGGCGTGAACGCGGTGGCACCCGCGGCGGTGAAGGCGTCGTCGACCAAGCGTCGTAAGCCAAACTGGCTGGGAAAGCCGATGAGGTGTTCGTCGACAAGTTCGGTGATGCCGACGTGGCTGCGTTCGGCGAGCCGGTGATCGGGTCGGCAGACAAACATCATGGGCTCTGCGCAGAGGAGCCGCATCTGAACACCTGCCGGAAACCGATCGGGCGCTGAGACAAGGGCCAGGTCGAGGGTTCCGTCCGCGATGGCCGACAAGTATGCGCTCGAACCGGTTTGGCTCTGTCGCAAGCGGATTTGTACCAGCGGATAGTCGCGGTGGAACTGCCCCAGCACCTTGGGTACGTCGAGTGGCCCAAAGGAGATGAGTGCGCCGAGATCGACCCTCCCGGTGAGCGCGCCACGGAAATCGCCGACGGAGTCTTTGGCATGCCGGGCGGTCTGGATGACGCGAATGGCGTGCGTGCGGAACAGCTCTCCGGCTGGGGTCAAACGGATCTGTTGCCGCGTGCGGTCGAACAGTTCTACCCCGAGTTCCTTCTCCAACTTGCTCACCGACGTCGACAGCGCGGACTGGACAACATGGGCACGCTGGACCGCGCGGGAGAAGCTCATCTCACTGGCAACGGCGACAAAATGTTCCAACTGTCGAAGTTCCATATGCCACCTCATCTATTCAGTAGATGGAATCTATCAAAAGTATGCGTTGGACTAGATGGCTTGGGGGGACTGTGATGAGAGGGACGCGGACGAAAGGATGAGGATGCCTGCCATGGATAAGGCTTTGGAAGCTCCAGTGACGATGAAGGCGATCGTCGCGCAGCAAGGTGCCGAGGGCACCAGCCTGTCGTTGATGGACATGTCTTACCCGCATGCTGCGGAGAACGACGTCATCGTCCGGGTACATGCCGCCGGCTTCACTCCCGGTGAACTCGACTGGCCCGGAACCTGGGCCGACCGCTCGGGACGGGACCGGGCTCCTAGCATTCCGGGGCACGAAGTATCGGGTGTGGTGGTCGAATTGGGCTATGGAACAACGGGACTGACGGTGGGGCAACGAGTCTTTGGCATCACAGACTGGGCGCGGAACGGAACGCTGGCGGAGTACGTCGCGGTGGAAGCGCGTAATCTGGCGCCGCTCGCGGCTGATGTCGATCACGCGGTCGCGGCGGCTCTGCCCATCTCTGGCCTGACAGCCTGGCAGGCGTTGTTCGTGCATGCTCAGATCACCGCCGGCCAGCGCGTGCTGATACATGGTGCGGCAGGCGCAGTCGGCTCCGTCGCCGTGCAACTCGCGCACGAGGCCGGCTCGTATGTCATCGGCAGTGGACGCACAGGTCAACGCGAGCAGATTCTGGGACTCAACGCGGATGAGTTCGTTGACTTGGGTAGCGACGCGATCGAAGACATTGGCGCGGTCGACGTGGTGTTCGATGTCCTTGGCGGAGAGATCCTTGATCGCTCAGCGCAATTGCTGCGTGCCGGTGGCACGCTGATCACCATTGCCGAACCGCCACGGATCATTCCCCAGGGAGCGCGTGCGATCTTCTTTGTCGTCGAACCGGACCGTGCACAGTTGACTTTTCTGGAAGAGAGATTGCGCGACGGCAGAATACGCCAAGACATCGGGTGCATTCTTCCCCTCGAGAACGCGGTGAGCGCTTTCGACCCCGACCATAAGACTCCCGGCAAGACGATCATCCAGTTGCTCCCCGCCGCTCGAGGCGACAAATCGCGTCAATCCGAAAGGGGATGAGCCAATATGGTTCCGAAAGTTCTGCTTGCCGCCCTGGGCGGCGCCGTGATGCTCGTGCCTGTGGCCTGCGCCGGACGTTCGCCGCAAAATGTGGGCGAAAACCCGGTAGTCCGAGAAGTATTCGATCGGCCGACCAATGTGCCCGGAAAGTCGTTGATATCAGTGACCGTGAGCTATCCGCCGGGCACAAAAAGTATGGCTCACCGTCATGCGAAGTCAGCGTTCATCATGGCGTACGTGATCTCAGGTGCGATCCGCAGCCAAGTCGAGGGTCAGCCGTCCCGGGTGTATCACGCTGGGGAGACCTGGTACGAAGACCCCGGCGCGCACCACACGATCGGCGAAAACGCCAGCGCCACAGAACCTGCCGAGTTACTCGCAGTCTTCCTGGTCGATACCGGAGATGGACCGCTGACTACCGATGACGCCACCACGCAGTAGGAGAACTTGTGTACAAGCTTGATCGAGTCAACGTCGTCGGGATAGCCCTGCGTACTTCGCTCGCGACGGCCTTTCTGTCCGCAGTTGCCGACCGATTCGGGTGGTGGGCACCGCTCGGTCAGGGCAGCTGGGGGAGCATGGGTGCCTTCACCGCGTACACCCATCAGCTGATTCCGTTTGCCTCCGGATGGTTACTGTCCGTCATTGTGTGGGCTTCCACTGCCGCCGAAGTGATCCTGGCGGTCTTGCTTCTCATCGGATGGAGGCCCGCGCTTGTCGGTGCGGCAACATGCCTGTTGCTCATCATGTTTGGGACCAGCATGGCGGTATCTATCGGACTGGAGGCACCGTTCAGCTACAGCGTTTTCTCCGCGGCCAGCGCTGGCGCGGCGTACGCGATACTCGGCACAAGGTCGCCGTCACGCTAGCCAAAACGTCCCTCATGGCTGCGGGGGAGTAGCGCGGGCAAGACTGAGTATGCGTTCGGCGGACTGCGCGGCACGACCTACGAGGCCCGTGTCGCGCCTCGCTGCACCGGCGGCGAGGGTGCCTTCGACGAGCAGAGTCACCGCATCGGTTACCCATTCATCATCGATGCCTTCGGCATGGACTAGGTCGGCGATCAGGTTCCGCCTGGCGTCGGTATGTGAGCGGGTGACCGGTCGCACGAGGTGATCATCGGCGTGCATCTCCAGTCCCGCATTCAGGAATGCGCAACCGCGGAATCCGGGGATCGCGAAGGTTAGCGTCAGCACCGCGAACAGCGCCTCGACCGGACGCAGCCCACGTGAGATGTGATGATCGATAGCGGCTCGCAGGCCCGCGATTGTGGGCTCATCGCGAGCTTGCAGCGCTGCGGCCACAAGCTCGTCCTTTGATCGAAAGTGCTGGTAAAGGGTGCGTTTGGTGACACCGGCCTGTTTGGCAATGGCATCTACCCCAGTCACGTCGATGCCATTGAGGTAGGTCAGCTGCGCGGCGGCTTCTAACAGCCGCTCACGCGCTCCGGTGATTGTCACTTGCGTCACTCTATCAGCGGTATACCGATCTGTATACCTTGGGTATACTGACCGGTATGTATACCTCGCCTCGGATGGCCTACATATCAAAGGAGACAGTGGTGGACATCAGCCTCTCGACAGGAGTAGCCCCGCCGGATCGCGGGTGTCGAATAGCGCAGCGCGCGATGGGTGACTGGCCGTGATGCGGTCGTTGGTCTACGCCGCACCGGGGAAGGTGGAGTGGCACGAGGCGATCGAGCCGGTGCTGCAGGGAGATTACGAAGCGCTGGTTGTGCCGGTGGCGGCCAGCCGCTGTAACTTCGATATCGCACTGATTAGCGGGGGATTGCCGCTGCGGCCGCCTTTTCCCATCGGTCACGAGGCGGTTGTGCGAGTGGTGTCAATCGGTGACAGCGTGACTTCGGTGCGCCCCGGGGACATCGCGGTTGTGGTGTGGCACATCGCCTGTGGCGTTTGTGATCGCTGCCTGCGTGGTGTGACTGGGCATTGCCGTGAAGTACCGCCCGGATCTGGGTACGGCGTGGGCGGCCCGTGGGGCGGTCTGTTCGATGACCTCGTCCGTGTCCCGTTCGCCGATGCCATGTTGACCCCGGTGCCGGCTGGCGTGGAGCCCCGCGAGTTCAGTGCTGCGGGTGACGGTTTGGGCCTTGGCCATGCCATTGTCTCCAGGAACACGCACCTGCAACCCGAACGGGTAGCGGTTTTCGGCGGCGGTGAGCACGGGTTGTATCAGGTCGCCTTCGCTGTTGCCCTCGGTATGCCCTATGTCGCCTACGCTGACCCAGACCCTGAGCGCCGATCCATTGCCGGCAATCTAGGGGCACACGCCGTCGCAGCCTCACCGGACCAGCTTGATGGCACTTTTGGGCTGATTATCGCTGTCGGTGCGAATGCGGATTGGTTGTACGGCACGATCGGCATGCTTGAACCCGAGGGCGTGATCGAGTGTGTTGGTGGACATTTCGCCGATATGCGCTTGCCCGGATTTCTGTCCTACTTGAACGGCGCCACCGTGCGTTTCGGTCTCGGCAACAACGGTCCGCACGTCCGGCCAACTATCGACGTCGTGTCCCAAGGGCTCATTCGACCATCAACTATTTGGGCAGCCGAAATCGACTGGGAAGACCTACCCGAGGCCTACACCGCAGAACCCCGCAAGCTCGTGGCGCTGCGAAATCAAACAACCGCCTAGATCTGTAAAGGATTTCATCATGACACTCAACATGACGCTCAACGACATCGCACGCCTGGACTTCACCGAACTTGGCGTTCTCTACCAAAACGGAACCGTGCCCGCAGATCTTCATGTGCTCGGGGAAAAGCCCGACGGACGCCAGCTCGCAATGCGAGGGCGCGACCACGGCATCAGCGCGAAAATAGTGCGGTACTTCGCCGACCCGAGTCGTGCGGTATGGATCGGCAAGAGGCTGTCTGTCATCGATAACGGATTGAGCGGAAAGGGGTCAAACCGCATGAGATTCGGCCGTGATGTCTTCCCGTACATAGTCAGAATCGACGCCTCCATCCTCGACGGCCACGACGCCATCGTCTTTGACTACAACCACGCGGGCAACAACGCGATCGGGCGACGTCTTTACAACGAGATCCGCCAGGTCGCACCCGGAATCTTCGTAGGCGCAATCACGTGGAAGACCCGCAGAAACACGCGCACACACCTGGGGTGGTTCGGGCTGACCGCCGATCTCGGCAGCCTGCATTCCATCGACACGGACTAGCCTGTCGTCGCCGGGTGTACCGCGAGACCCGTGAACACCGAAAAGAGATCCTGGTAGCGAGCTCCCATGGCCCGGACGAGTAGATCGAGCACCTTGGCATCGGGTCCGACGAGCACGCGGGGCTTCTTCTTACGCACGGCGGTAAGGATGATGCGGGCGGCGGCCTCTGGGCAGGTGATCGCCAGATACTTGTCGAACACGGCGGCCGCCGCCTGCACATCGATACCCTCGGCGACGGTGGCATTGCGGGCGATGGCAGTCTTGATGCCGCCCGGGTGCACGCAGGTGACGGCGACCGGTTTCTTGCCGATGATCATTTCCTGGCGCAGTGATTCGGTGAAGCCGCGCACCGCGAACTTCGCGGCGTTGTAGGCACTCTGGCCAGGCAGGGATAACAAGCCGAACAGGCTGGAGACGTTGATGACGTGGCCGTCGCCGGAGGCGATCAGGTGGGGCAGGAATGCCTTGGTGCCGTTGACGACACCCCAGAAGTCGACATCGAAGATGCGCTCCATGTCTTTGAATGGGCTCACCCCGACGTCACCGGCATAGGCGATGCCGGCATTGTTGAATATCTGGTTGACCTTGCCGAACTGCCTTGTGACGGAGTCGGCGTAGAGCAGGAAAGCCTCGCGCTCAACGACATTGAGGAGGTCGGCGCGTACCTCGGCCCCGAGGGCTTGCATCTGTCGTTCGGTCTCGGAGAGTCCCTCGATGTCCACATCACTGATGGCAACTTTGGCGCCCGAGCGGGCCAGCTCGATCGCCAGAGCGCGCCCGATGCCCGAGCCTGCGCCGGTCACCACTGCCACCTTGCCGCTATAGCCTTCCATTCCTGCCTCCTGATGTAGGTCTGGTCTCTAGTGCTGCAACTTTCTGGCTATCTCACGGGCTTTGGCCCTGCGGAGATAAGCGAAATGCGCTTTGACCGCGGGGATGCCGAGATTGGGGTTCACGACATACGCGCACATGCTGATGTTGCGGCTGAGGTTCAGAAGACGTTTGAAGACGAGTAGCCGGGCCTTTCGGGCGATGCCGTCCTGCGCTCCGTGCTCCCTGTAGTACGTCGTCTCGTCGCCACCGAAGCTGTCGGCTGGCGCGGCGGTGTAGTAGAACAGCGCCAGCGATTGCCGCCATGAGCCTTCGGCGACGGGGTGGGGGAATCCGTGCACCGACTGGTCATCGGTGCGAAAGATGAGGGCCCTGCCCCAGACGGGAACGACCGTCTGAACGGCCCGGCCCTCCGCGTCGTAGAGCGACAGGCAACCTCCGTTATCGAGCGACCAGCTGTCATTCAAGTAGACGACAACGTTGATGCGGCGGTAGAGATTTAGCGCGCGAAGATAGTGGAAGTCGGTGTGGGGAGTCAGGACACCGCCCGCGCCGCTGAGGTGAATACCGCCCCCGAACAGATAGGGATCGGGGAGCAACTGCCCGATGCCGGTGATCTTTTCGAGCACGCTCAGGAAGCGGGGTTCGTTGAGTTCTCTGATGACAGTTTTGAATGGTTCCGGGATGAGGTCGATTTCGGCGCAGAATCGTTTGTTGCGAATGTATCCGTCTTCCCATTTGTTCCACCAGGGCCAATCGATGCTGGGGAAGTCGGCGGCAGTCTCGGAGGGCAGGCGGAGGAAATCGTCGACCACCAGATGCGGAAATGGTTGAGCGGTATGGAATTTTTGGTCAAGATCTGACGCGTTTCGTTCGAGTTCTTCGACTCTGACAACGGTATGTGCGTCGCGGAGTGTGCCATCGTTGCCCGCATAGCTTTCGAAGGATTCTGTTGACTCGCTGGAAAGTTCACTATGGATCTGCATCAGATATCTGCTCCTCGCACTAGAGCATGCGGAGCCCAGACAGCCGTCCGCATTCATTGGGTCTGCACGATGCAACAGTGGGGTAGCGCAGCGCCATGGTTTCGGCTCCAACCAAATCGATGTTCTGTGGTTGAGGGTTGCCGTCCGGGAGGGCAGAGACGTACAGCGAAAAAGCTCGATGTTGACGTCGACTCTGAGTCCCGGACGGGATACCGGGGACAGTCGACGGGAGTATCTTCAGGCTTATGCGATACGCACGAGCGCTCCGAAGCTCCCGGCTTCGCGCTGTGGTGACACTGGCGGCGGTGGGTGCTCTTGCCGTAAGCGCGGTTGCCTGTGGCCGGGGGGACACTCGAACAGCAAGCCCTGCCGGTAGTCCGGACCAACTGGCACTGGCAACGCTGGACCATATCGTGCAGGGTGACAATGCAGCTGCCACCGCCCATTTCGACCAAACCATGGCGGACATGTTGTCGGCTCCGGCTCTTGGGCAAGCATGGATTACCTACCAGGAGCTGCTGGGCGCATACCAGTCACACGGTGATCCCGACGACGTCCAGCGCGGCGAGCTGACCGTGGTCAACATACCTCTTCAGATGGAGCGTGCACCCGGCCAGTTCCGGCTGACCGTTCACCCGGACGGATCCGTCGCGGGTCTGTACTTCCTCAAGGACGGCGTCCCCGTACCCTGAGTTCGCTTGTCGAGCACCGGTAGCCGGGGCCAGTCGCCACTCTGGCGCATGCTGTTAACCTGGCGGAATGGCGTCCGCTCGGGCTTTGGGATGTATCGGAGCACTGGCAGCCAGTGGCTTGTCATTGGCGCCGCCTGCCGTCGCTGAACCGCAATTGCCGGATCTGGATCGGTACACCGCGGTGAATACGTCCGACTACACGGTCGCGATCCCGACCAGCGGATACAACGGTGCCGTGAGCAGCGTGCAGTTCAGCACTCCCGCCGGCCAGAACTGCAGTGTGGTGATCAACGTTCGAGGAATGTGGGACATCGCGACGTGCACCGGGCCGATTCCGGGGAGTAGCTATAGCAGCGTGACCGCGAGCTACATGGAAGCCGGTAAGTTCGGCAATTCTCCGCCCGGTCCTGGGCAGGCGAAACTGTTGCAGGCTGGTAGCAAGGTCGTGTTCACCCGCGGGGTGTGGACCGGTACGTGCGCGGTTGACCAGGCGATGACCGCCTGTGTTGTCGACACCGTCCCGGGACCTGGCGAGTCAACCTCAAGGGCCCCACACGGTTTCGTGCTGGGCCCAGACGACAGCTCGACATTCTAGAAACGTTGGGTAGCGAGCAGCGCAGTCCGAACCCACGGCGGTGTGCGATTGATGTCTACGGCTTAGCCTGGCCATCAACGCTAAATGATCGGGTGAGCGGTTCCAGCAAGTTGGCCATTCGAGTCGCAAGTTCGTCAGCGGAAACATCGAATTTTCCTTGGCAATAAGCAAAAGTCAGATCTAAGCCACCCGCGACGATTATCCGCAGTGCCAGCTCCGCATCGAGGGGGTCGACAGCCTGGTCCTGGAACAGAATCGAATGATTGGCGAGATATAGATCAAGGATCTTGCGCCCGACGTGCGCACGAGCGCGCGCCGCTTCACCGTCGTCGGCCTCACGCCCGAGAACGTGACGAAGGCCTGGGTGTGCGGCGTCCAGTTCTGGAGCCACACTCAGCGCGGCTCGTAGTCGGCTGGTGAGGTCGGTGGCGAGGGCGACTTTAGTCAGCACGGCACTGATGTATTCGTCGGCGAATGCGTCGTAGACGCCTCCGAGCAGTTTGTCTCTGTCGGGAAAGCTCTCATAGAAATAGCGTTCGGACAGCTGTGCCTGGCGGCATACGGCGGTGACGGTGATCTGGGCGAGTCCTCCCGATTCCAGCAACTCGCGGGTAGCGGCCAGCAGACGCATCCGGCGATCTGCGCGCCGCTGATCGGCACTCATTCCGCCGTAGGTCCGCTGCGCCGCCACGTGTCGATGTTAGTAGAACGACACGGAAGGAGTATCTGACAAGACTCTTGCCAGAATCGCTTGAGGCGTGCACTATGGCTAGCCGGACCAAAAACAAGGGGAGCTATCGCCATGACTGCCGCACGTGCTGAACGCGACACCATCGACAGCGGCGAGGAAACTTCGATGATTGTCGACTCCAGGTTTATCCCTTTGGCCATCAAGTTCTTTCGGTTGTTCAGGTCCCGTCGTGCAGGTGGCGGTGCTCTCGCGGTCTTTTTGCGCGGCAGGCCCGTGCTGGATATCTGGGCGGGCGACATCGGGCCCGGCAACCCGTGGCGTCGCGACACGATGGCGATGTCGTACTCGACCGGCAAGGGAGTGGCGGCCACAGTCATCCACCGCCTGGCTGACCGCGGACTGATCGACTACGAGCAGCCAGTTGCGGACTACTGGCCCGAGTTTGGTTCTGCCGGGAAAGGGTCGATCACTGTCCGGGAGCTGCTGAATCACCGCGCTGGACTGCACCGCGAACGTGGACTTGTGCCAGGGAATGGATTCTTTGACCACGACACCGTGGCCGCGGCGCTCGCAGCGAGCTCTCCAGATCCGCGCCGGCTGCGCCTGCAGGGATATCACACGGTGTCGTTCGGGACTCTTGTCGCAGAGCTGGCACAACGTGTCACGAACATGCCTTTCCCCGAAATTGTGCAGACCGAGCTCAGCGAGCCTCTCGGCGAGGCTGATTTCTGGTTCCGAGTCCCGCGTGAGGAGCGTGCTCGGATTGCCCCGCTGTTCCCGGCGGTTCGCGTTGCCGGGTTCGACTATGAGAACTTCGCGGCGGCAGCTGGACGGTACCGACGCGGCAGCGCGCTGGTTGAGAGCATTCCCGCTGGACTGGTCGGGTCGCAGAATCACCCTTCGGTCCACGACGCTGTCCAACCGGGCTGGAACGGGGTGTTCACAGCTCGTGCTCTCGCCAAGATGTATGGCGCGCTTGCCAACGCCGGTGAAGTCGAAGGCATTGGGTACCTCAGGCCAGGGACCGTTGAGCACATCGCGGAGATGCGTCCCAACAGCCGCTATGACTACGTGCTCGGTGTCTCGCCGCACCACTGGCTGGGCTACCACCGCGCGCTACTGCGGGGCGGGCCGACCTCCAGCGGGTTTGGGCATTACGGCACCGGCGGCTCAGGTGGCATGGCGTTTCCTGCGTCGGGTTTGTCAATAGCGTTCGTGACCAACCATCTCGGCAGTCGTCTCACCGCCGTTGGCGACCTTCGGCTGCCGACGTTCGCTTCGATAGCCTGCCGGCTTCTCTAACTAAAACAATCAATTTCATCGAAATGCTTTGTAGCAGTATAAATTCCAGCAAGAGAAAGGTGCGCTGTGGCTGCGAGTCCGCTAGGTCGGGTCAGTGGTAGGCGTTGGTCGCCCGCCGAGATAGCGCTCATAACAGCCGACACGCTCACCGAGCATGAGATTGCTGCCCAAACCGGTCGATCCAGTCGCGCGGTGGCGGCTCAGCGTCGACGTCTTGCCCAAAAGCGCCGGATGCGACTGGGGCTTTATCCTTTCCGCCGCCGCCCCCGAGAGACGACGATGACCCCGTTCTCGGTGCTGCAGCACCTTCCACTGCCTACTGGTCCGGCAGAACGTCCCGACTGTACGCCTGGGGCAAATCCGCTAAGGAGCTGACAAGGGCAGCGGAACATAAAGGCGATCGGGCGATCGAGGTCGCCGTTGAGATCAACCGTCGTACAACCGCATCTAGGGGAGCGGCCTGCCCTCATGTTCACCGGCTCTTGCCAAATGGTCACTTCACGACGTGCCGCGTTCCTTCACAGCTTCCCTGCGGGAGAGTTCGTAGGGTTGATGCGAGAAGCCGGGTGCTACCGTCCGGAAGGGGCGGCGTTTCTAGCCATGGTGCTGATAAGTCTCGGTCGGTTGCGTTCATTGCGGCCTCGACAGGGCATCCATTAGGAGATTGTCGATCGGTCCACCGCGGTAAGGCCGCTCACCCTCGTCTACGCCCGGCTCGTTGATCTAGTGCAGCGGCCCATCGATCACGAAGTAGGCGCTGTTAGTCAGCCGAACGGGATCACGCCGATAACCGAGAGCAGTTCGAGCTTCTCGTAGCTTTCGCTCCCTGGCACTGCCGTATAGACCAAGAGCGAGTGCGACTCGTACGGGTCCATCAGGATCTGGCAGTGGAGTTCCAGAAGCCCGACCTCCGGGTGCTGGTAGCGCTTGATCTCTCGTGGCGTGACGCCGATCTCGTGCTGCTTCCACAGGCTGCGGAACTCCGTGCTCTCGGCCATGAGTAACTCCACAAACCGGGCCGCCTTCGACTCGGAGCCCCGGAGAGTGAGTACACCTCTGAGCCCCGAAACGTACATGCGAGAGTAAAACTCGTGATCCTCGCGTAGATAAAGGTCACGTGCAGCCGGGTCGGTGAACCACCGGTACCCACTGCTTCGCGACGCCCCGCTGTGCCTGGACAGATCGCCCAGGAGCGCGACGCTGAGTGGCGTCTGGCGCAGGGTCTCACCGAGCTCAGTAACGATCTCAGCAGGGGTGTCAGTGAGCCTATCGAAGATACGCAGGATGCCGGGACTGACGTGCTCGTTGCACGAGTTGCGAACTGGCGGTTGGTGTCCGGCAAGCCGGAACAGGTGGTCGCGCTCGTCCCGAGAGAGATGTAGCCCCTGAGCTATCGATGCGATCATCTGTTCTGAGGGCTGCGGTCCACGTTCTTGCTCCAGGCGCGAGTAGTAGTCCGTCGACATATGACACAACGCCGCGACCTCCTCCCGGCGCAAGCCAGTCGTTCGGCGGCGCTGCCCACGCGGGAGTCCGACGTCCTCCGGCTGCAGCGCGTTGCGGCGGTGTACGAGAAATTCCGCCAGACCTACTCGATCAATCACACGGCCATCTTCGCCCATGCCGAATTGCTCAGCCAGGGATCGACAGACCATGGATAACCTTGCGCATGTCGGCAACCCTGGCTATCAAGCACCGCATCGGTGCGTCAACGCAGGCCGATCATAGGGGCGAACATATGACACGCACGAAGTACGACATCAAGATTCCTGACTTATCCGGCAAGCGAGCAGTGGTGACTGGGGCGAGCGACGGTATCGGGTTCGGGATCGCCTCGGCGCTGGCTGGCGCTGGCGCCGAAGTGATCATGCCGGTACGAAATCCCCGCAAAGGGGAGGCGGCAGTCGCCGCCATCCGTGATCAACATTGGCATGCGAAGCTGTCGCTGGAGACATTGGATTTGTCCTCACTGTCCTCGGTGGTGGCGTTCGGGGACAGGATGCGCGCGGACGGGGCGCCGATCCACCTGCTCATCAACAACGCAGGCGTCATGACACCACCGGATCGGCAAACCACCGCCGATGGGTTCGAGATCCAGTTCGGTACGAACCATCTGGGCCACGTCGCGCTCACCGCTCATCTTCTTCCATTGTTGAAGGCGGGACACGCCCACGTGACGTCGCAGACGAGCGTCGCAGCGCGCAGCGGCGCGATCAACTGGGATGACTTGAACTGGGAGCGCAGCTATGACGGCATGCGCGCCTATCGTCAATCCAAGATCGCGTTCGGCCTGTTCGGGCTTGAACTAAGCCGACGCAGCCACGCCGGAGGGTGGGGCATCACCAGCAATATCTCGCATCCAGGTGTCGCCCCAACCAGCCTGTTGGCTGCGCGCCCGGAGATTGACAGGCCCGACGACGCCGCCGGCGTGCGAATTATCCGCTGGCTATCAGAGCGAGGGCTCGTGGTCGGGACAGTGGAAAGCGCCAAACTGCCGGCGCTTTTGGCGGCCACGTCGCTTCAGGCCCAAAACGGTGGGTTCTACGGCCCGCAGTGGCCAGGTAATGTCGGCGGACCAGCAGGCGCGCAGAAACTTTGGAAGCCGCTGCGCGACAACGAGAGTGCATCACGGATCTGGACAGTGTCTGAGGAACTCACCGGACTCACATTCACCTGAGACTGAGCACCGGGATATGTACGAAGGTAGGTCGACGGCTCGACGTATCGGTTCACCAGGCCCGTCGTAGGTGTGAGTGCTGCCGTCTAACAACCTTTCGCATACGGCTCGTCAGCTGCTGCAATATGTCGATGGGCGGTATGGGGGTATTCGTCGTCGGGTAGCGCCACGGCGTGGTGTTGTTCGGACCAGTCGGTCAGGTCTGCTTCCACGATGAGGACGCGGGTGTTGCCGGTGGGTATGTCGTCGTGTTTGAGCATGGTTCGGCCTCTCCTGTGTCGGGAGGATGACAACAATGCGGTCGTGGGTGACGATTGCAGGGCTTCAAGTTTGTGGTGGCGGGGCCGCCCCAGCCATGGGAAGTGTTGCCTAGGTTAGGCGTTGGCGCGCTTGATGCATCGGCGCCGAGGGTGTGGTCCAGATGGCGGGCGGCCGACCGCCGCGGTTGTGATGCCACCACCTCGCTTTCACGTGTCAGTCAATACGGTCGTCGGGTTTCAAGGGTGCTTCAGCTGGCGCGGAGGGCTGCGTTGTGTCGGGTCGATCCGCTGAACCGGTTCGCTGTGCGCGGCCTGTCGATGAGGGTAAGACCGACCAGCACGCCGGGGCCCACACAGGGCACACCCAACCGCTGGTGGCGCCGGCCACTGGCTGACAGGGGCGGGCGCAGCGGACGCGAAGATGGCATCGATTTCGTCGATTAGCGCCAGCACCACCGGCGGGTCGTCCACGGTCAGGGACGTGGCCAGGGTGTATGGCTCGATGGAACTTGGCGCTGCCATCGTGGTGCACTGCGTCATCGCTATCTCCTTCCGTTGTCAGCGTCGGACCGACCAATGAGGATCCCAGAGCGCCCCGGGCGCCGCCGTTGGCGGGGGAGTGACCGGGCAAGCGAAGCGAGCTGCCCGGTCACCCCGGGACACCCTTCAGGGTGACCGCTCCCAGATCAGGCGCTGACCGGTTCTTTGGCGGCAGCGTTGCCGTGCACCCGCTCACCGTCCTCGGTGATCACCGTGTTGTCATCGATCGCCCTGGCGGATTCGCGCCGGTCGACGGTGATCTTGCGGGGCTTGGCCTTCTCTGCCACAGGGATTACCAGCCGTAGTACCCCGTCACGGTAGTCGGCGGTGATCCGGCCGGTGTCCAGGTTGTTGCCCAGCACAAGCTGGCGAGAAAACACGCCACGGGGCCGCTCGGCGGCGAGCATTTCACGGGACGAATCCACTGGAGCGCGGTTGGCGCGCACCGTGACGACATTGTTCTCGATATCCAGATCCAGCGAATCTGCCGCGATGCCCGGCAAGTCGAACTCCACGTGGAACTCGTCCCCGTCGCGCCACGCATCCATCAGCATCGTCGTTGGCCGGGCCGCCGTGCCCGGCACCTGCTGGGCGAGACGGTCCAACTCCCGGAATGGGTCTGTACGCAGCAGCATGGTAGCCACCTCCATCTGTCCTTTCTCCTGTGCCATCTCTGCGTTCCCAACTAGCTTATCTATGCCAGTTGGTATAGATTCTATTTAGCACTCACCAACGTTGAGTGCAAGTAGGGAAACGGGAAAAATTTGAACGTGATCGACGACGGTGCGTCCCCGCTGGGCTCAACCCCCGGCTATGGGCTTCCCGCGCCGACCCGAGGGGTATATGGGATCACGGTGGCTGCCGAATTATCTGGGGCGCCAACACAATCGCTGCGGTTGTGGGAACGCCACGGCCTGCTTGCCCCGGCGCGGACCGATGGAGG
>NZ_LJYH01000048.1:0-132867 GCF_001440005.1 Mycobacteroides sp. H001 | reverse complement strand
CACCCGCATCCGAGACGCCGACGGCAACGAGCACAGCGGCCACGAGTACTTCCGGCGCGGGGGATATCTCAACAGCCACACCTGATCCCCAGGCGGTAGAACCGGGCGGCGATGGGGTATCGCGTGCAACGCGAACGTGATCACCCGTGCGTCTGTAGGTTGTGCACGCCGCCTTGACTGGCGTGAGGAAAGCGCACATCGGTAAGTTCCTCTGACACGCTCCACAGGCGCTGTGCATCGGTTTCGTTGTTGGCGCGCTTGGGAACGCGAGCCAGCGCCACGGCATTTCCGGTGAGCTCAAGAAAACCGCTTGGGCCGTAGTACGCCGCGCCTGTGGCGCCCGGGCTGGTCGCCCCGTACAGGGCTGGAAGGATGCCCTGCGATATGTCTTGCCACATCCAATCGAAGCCCATGCTGAGCCTCATGACGCGGTAGGCGAGAGTTGATTCGCCGTTATGAGTGGGGCCAGTGACCTGTAGATTGGTCCGGGTCGCGCCAGGATGTGCTGCGTTACTGAGAATTCCCCAACCGGCCTCGCGACTGCGCCGTTCGAGTTCGCGCGCGAACATCAGATTGGCGAGCTTCGATGTCCCGTAGGCGCGATTGGTGTTGTACCGATGTTCGCCTTGCAGGTCGTCGAAGTCGAGTTTCCCGTTGTGGTTGGTGGCACTGCTCATGGTCATCACGCGGGAGTGCCCCGCCGCTCGGAGCAGAGGTAGGAGGTGGCCGGTGAGGGCGAAATGGCCGAGATAGTTACTGCCGAACTGCAATTCGAAGCCGTCCGCAGTGATGTCGCGGCTTGGGGGAGTCATGATTCCGGCATTGTTCACGAGGATGTTGATGGGTCGGGCCTCATCCTTGAGCTGCTGGCCGAGTGTCGCGATGCTGGCGAGCGAGGACAGGTCGAGCTGCCGGATGCTGACTGTGGCCGAAGGATTCTCAGCAAGGATCTCGCTGATGGCTTGACGCCCTTTGTCTTTGTTGCGGATGGCCATGATGACTTCGGCACCGGCGCGAGCAAGAGCCTTGGTCAGGCCCAGACCGAGGCCGCTGTTGGCTCCGGTGACGACGGCGAGATGTCCGGACAGGTCGGGAACGGTGACCTCGAGTGGTGTGCGTGACATGTGTCCTCCTTGGAATACATCTACGGTTCGCTACTCGAACATAACAGACCACTGGGCTTTAATACAAGGGGCCGGTGGTCTGTTATCGTTGGGATGTGTCTGACAATGATTGCGGATTCAGGCGTGCGCGCAGGCCAGAGCAGGTGGAAGAGCGCAGGCGTGCAATTCTCGATACGGCGGCGCAGATGCTCGTGGAGGCGCCGGTAGCTGATATCAGCCTGCGTGAACTGAGTACGCGGGTAGGGCTGTCGAAGTCGAACGTTTTGCGCTACTTCGAGACTCGGGAGGCGATATTCCTAGAGATTCTGGAGCGCGAACAGGTGGCGATGCTCGACGAGGTTGCGGAACGATTGCCCGCGTCAACGAATGAAGCCCAAGTGGCCGAGGTGGTGGCCTCTTCGCTTATCGGACGTCCCCTGCTCTGCGAGCTGATGAGCGCGATGGCCTCGGTGCTCGAACGCAATATCTCTGTGGAGTTCGCCCGGGGTTTCAAGCGTCGCGCATCGGACAAGGCGGAGCGGCTTGCAGAGCTGGTTCATGGTGCGTTGCCCCACATGTCGGTGGGCGATGCCGCGCATTTCGCGGGCATCACGCATATCTTGGTGGCAGGCTTGTGGCCTTATGCGCAGCCGACTCAGGCGGTATGCACAGTGATGGGGGAGATGGGTTTACAGTCACCCGCGGATCTGTTCGCGAGCTATCTGCGTGAGGGACTCATAGTTCATTTGATGGGACTACGCGCGCGATCAGAGCAGTCCATGCGCCCGTAGATCCGCTATGTACTTGGTGATGAGCGCGCGGTCGATATGTGGAATGTCGGCGCTGTCATCGTCGCTTCCGATCTTGTAGTTCTGCACCGCTTTTCGGAACTGATCGGTGGGCGTATCGGCGCCGCGGCGCGGGTGGCCCGGGGCGCGGTAGGCGTCCAGGAGTGGAAGAACCGAGCTGCGCCGTTGGTCGTCCGGCAGACCTCTTAGCGCAGTCTCGAAACGCGACAGCCATTCGTCGTAGTCGTCGATGATGTCGATGGTGTGGCCGTCTTCGACAAGCCAATCCACGAAGGTGTCCACCGAGATGCCATCATCGTGCGGGTTCATCACGTCATATGAACGGAATCCCTCGGAGTTGGCCAGCCCCAGGGTGGTGATCGCCTCCGTGACGAAATCTACTGGCAGGCCCTCGTAATGGGCCCGGGGGCGGGAGCCGTCGCCGTCACCTTGATAGAAGCTGCGTGGTGCGATTCCGGTCAGTACCAGGCTCAGGAGCATGCGGGTGAAGGCATCGGTGACGTTGAGCTGACCGCTGTACTGGCGGTGGGTGAGGATCATGTCGGAGCGGAAGACACTGACCGGCAGACCACATAGGTCGTACGCCTCCCGTAGCAGCACCTCGCCCGCCCACTTGCTGTTGGCATAGCCGTTGGCGTAGCCCGGGCCGATATGCCGAATGGGGCTGACCGTGCGAATGTCCCCGTCCTCGTCGAAATCGGGCACCGCCATCGCGACCGCCATTGTCGACAGATAGGTCACCGGCTTGATCCGCGTCGTCAGCGCCAGCCGAATAACCTCAGCGGTGCCAAGAACATTGGGGCCGAACAACTGGTTGTAGGGCAGTACGTGGTTCACCAGGGCGGCGGGATGGACAATCTTGTCGACTTCGCGAGCCAACTGCTCCCAGGTAGCGTCGTCAATGCCCAGACGTGGCTGGGTGATATCGGCGGCTATTACTCGCAGGTGCCGCCGGGCCAGCGCGCGGAATTCATCGAGCAGCGCCTGATCGGTGTGGCCATACGCGGCCTCGAGGCGAGCCAGGGCGTCGTCGTCATCATCACCGCGGACCAGGCAGATCAGCTGGCCACCGGACTGGGCCAGTCGCTGCAGCCACTCCAGACAGAGGAATCTTCCGAGGTAGCCGTTGGCGCCGGTGAGCAGGACTGTGCCCACCGCGCCGGAGAATCGCTCCAGTTCCGCTGCACTGCTGAGTGTTTCGGCATCAATAAACTTGTCGAGAGTGAGTTCGTTCGCGTTGATGACAGTCACATCTGAGCCGTGCACGCTGGCCGCGGTGGCGGCACCGCTTTCTCTCGCGCCCTCGACGTAGGCGGCGAGCTTGCGCAGATCAGCGGCGGGTCCGGTGATCACGCCGACCGGCACCTCGACGTCGAATAGATCGCGCAGCAGGTTTGAAAAGGTCAACGCCGACAGGGAGTCTCCACCGAGATCGATGAAATGGTGGTCCGGACGCACCGCGTCCGAAGACATGCCGAGCAGCGCCTGGGCCGCCTCGGTGACGGTCTCGATGACCGGTCGCTGCTGCGCGGTATCGCGCAGCTGTCGCAGCTCTTGGACGCGGGCTTCGGCGAGGTCGGCATAGAGCTGTTCGAGCCGATCGCCGTAGTGCTCGATCATCTTGGGGCGTATCGGCTTACCGACGGCCGCGAGCATGCCGCTCTCGATGCTGAACGGCGTGGTCTCGATGATGAAGTCGGCGGGAAGCTCATACGAATGCAGATGACTGACGCGTGCGGTCCGCTGCAGCGATTCCCGGATCGAGTTCTTCAGGTCGACGGGGTCCGGGTGGGCGCGTAAGGCTTCCTCGGTGGGCACGATCACCGCGAGCAGATACGCGCGTTCGCTGTTCCCGTAGACAAATATCTGGCGGACCAGCGGTGCACCGACGTACACCGTTTCCAGATTCGCCACCGCGACGAACTCACCCTGGGCAAGTTTGATGACGTTGTTACGCCTATCCACGTATACCAGCTCGTCGGGGGCGATCTCCGCCATCACGTCGCCGGTCCGGTAGTAACCGTCGGCGTCGAAGACCTCGGCGGTGACATCGGGCCGCTTGTAATACCCGGGCGTCGCGGTGGCGCTCTTCACCAGCAATTCGCCACGCGGATGGGGCTTGTCGGTGGTGTAGTACCCGAGTTCGGGGACATCGATGAGTTTGTAGTCGAGCACCGGCGGACGAGAGATCTTGCCGTCCCGGAACACGCCGCCGACCTCGGTGAGGCCATACAGGTCGAGCAGGTGGAAGTTGAGAGAGGATTCCAGGAAGGTCTTCATCTCAGGGGATAACGGTGCCGTCGCGAGCATGCCGGCCACCACGCGCCCACCCAGCACGTCCTCGCGCAGTTCGGCTTTGGCTGTGCGATCGGCCGACTTGGCCTCGGCGCCCTCGGCGATGAGCGCGTCAACACGTGTCTGGTAGTGCTGGAACAGCATGTCGACTACTCGCGGTACTACGCCCATGTGTGTGGGGCGGGCCAGCTGCCAGTCCTCGAAGAGCGTCGATAGATCGCTTTCGGGAACGAAATAGCAGGTGCCGCCGGGGATGAAGGCGGTCAGTAGTCCCACTCGGCCCGCGAGGTGGTTGAGCGGCAGGAAGTTGACGTTGATGATTGGGGTATCCCGGTTGGGGGCCGCGCCCGAGGACCAGAAGCGGGTCACGGTCCACTCGGTGAACATGGCGCCCTTGGGGGCGCCGGTGCTGCCGGAGGTGTACATGATCAGCGCCGTGCGCTGGTCGTCTCCGGCCGTGTACAGCACGGGCTCGGGCAGCCGCCGGCCGTTCGCAATAACCTCCGCAAGCGGCTCGACGACGACCCGCATGCCGGCAGCCTGTAGACGCTCCCTTGCGGCGGCGAGCTTCTCACGATGATCGTCGGTGTCGGGCCGGTAATCGAACACCACCACCCGCTGCAGATCGGTGAGCCCCAATGCCGCCTCTACCGTCAGGTCCAGACAGTCGGCGCTCGCCGCCACCAGCCGCGGATTGGTCTCCTCCAGCATCATGCGCAGCTGGGTCACCGATGCGTTGTGTTGCAGTGGAATCGACACCGACCCGTTCATGAGAGTGGCAAGGTCCAGGGTGACGTAGTCGGGGCTGGAGAAGCCGATGGTGGCCACGAAGTCATCGGCACCAATCCGATTCTCGCCGTGCTGCCACTCGGCGAGAATCGCCGAGATGTTGTCGAGAAGCTGTCCGTAGGTGACGGTTTCGAAGGCGGGCAACAATCGATCAACGGTGCGACCGGTGGCGGGGTCGGCGACCGACTCACGGGACCGGAAGCCCATCACCGGGCGTTCGGCGTAGCCGGTCAGCAGCGCGTGAAGCACCTGTGACAACCGCAGGCCGGGCACTAGCAGAGAATCCATGACCTCCGGGTCAGGCCGTGCGGCCCGGAACTGGGGGTCGGACTCGAACAGCTTCGTCGCCAGGGCCGCCGCATCGGTGTCGTAGTTGGCCTGAGTATGGGCGGTCATTAGGGGCCTCTCTACCGGTCCGGCAGCGGACGCTCGACGATTACGCTGCGGCCGAACGGTTCCCGTTCGCGACGCTTGGCCGCCACATATACCTGAGCAGTTTCGTCGGCGACAGTCGCCCAGTCGAAGTCCGCGGTGAGACGTGCGCGCGCCGCTACGGCACGTTCGGCGGCACCGGCCGGGTCATCGAGGGTGCGTTTGACGGCATCGGCGATTCCCGCCACATCGCGCGGCGTGAAGGACAAGCCGGTCGCGCCGTCGATGACGGCCTCGCCGAGCCCGCCGACGTTGGATGTGACAAGGGGAGTGCCCGCGGCGGCAGCCTCGAGCGCCACGATGCCGAATGGCTCGTAGTGGCTGGGTAGCACGATGGCGTCGGCGCGGTGCAGCCACTGCAACAGCCCCTCATGGTCCAGATTGCCCAGGAACTGCACGGACTTGACGACCTTGTGCTTACGCGCCTGCTCGAGGAGCCAATCCTGTTGAGTGCCATCACCGGCGACCGCCAACACGGTTCCGGGGTGCGCGCGCCGGATCTTGGGCAGCGCCGCGATGGCATCGTGGATGCCCTTTTCGTATTCAAGTCGCCCGACGAAAAGCAGCACCGGGGCCGTGCCGTCGGAAGGCAGTCGGGGAGCGAACACCCAGCGGGTGACGTCGATGCCATTTCGGATGACGTGAACCTGGGGCAGCTCCGGTCCGAACAGCTCGGTCACTTCATCGAGCATCGAGGCAGAGCACGTGATCAGCGAGTCCGATTCGCGGGCCAGCCACCATTCCACCGAATGCACCTGTCGACTGATGCGTCCCGAGACCCAGCCGCTGTGCCGGCCGGCCTCGGTGGCGTGCAACGTTGATACCAGGGGCACGTCGAAATGCTCGGCGAGGGTGATCGCGGGGTGTGCCACCAGCCAGTCGTGGGCGTGGACGACGTCGGGCCGCCAATCGCCGGAACCCTTGAGGCCCAAGGCCAATCCGGCGCGGACCATCGCATGTCCCATGGCCAGAGTCCAGGCCATCATGTCGGTGCCGAAGTCGAAATCGTGTGGATCCTCGGCAGCCGCCACCACCCGGACGCCTTCGGACATCTCGTCGGATGTCGGGTGACTCGCCGGATCGGTACCTGATGGGCGCCGGGTGAGTACCACCACGTCATGCCCGGCCGCGGCCAGCTCGGTGGACAGGTGATGGACATGCCGGCCCAGCCCGCCGATGACCACCGGTGGGTACTCCCACGAAACCATCAGAATTCTCATTGATGAGCCTCTCGCGCGACGGTCTTGTTCATCGTGGCAGCCTCCGGGCATCAAGCGCGCCGAACAGCCCGTCCGCACGGTTCCAACCGTCGGCCAAACGGATTGCGGCATCGTGCCGTCCACTGGCCAGTGCCGCGGCGATCTCGCGGGTGGCGTGCGCGTGCAGGTGCGCGCGGTAGCGCGCGTAGTCGGCCGCCGAGTCCTTGCTGACCATGAAGGGCCAGTCACTGGACACGGTCAGCAGTGCCTCACGCAGGATCTGGTCGGCTACCCGATTACGGGTGTGCGGTGCGGGTTGTTCGTTGAGTGCCTTGTCCACCGCGGTGAGGGCGGTGTCGACCACTTCGGTGTTCAGCTGCACCAGATCGGCCACCTTCTCGCCGTTCCACACATGCCAGTCCTTACCGGAACCCCATGAGCTGGCAGGCAAGTCGAAGGGCTTGCCCACGTATCCGCCTTCGCGAGCCTGCTCCAGGGTGCCCACCTGGATTCCGGCCTCGGGCAGGGCGCGAAGCACACGTTCGAGCCACATCGGTCCCTCGTACCACCAATGGCCGAACAGTTCGGTGTCGAACGCCGCGATGACATGCGCGGGCCGCCCGATGCGGTCGGACTCGGCGATCAGGCGCTGGCGCACGGTATTCACGAAGTCGCCGACATGGACGTCGATGGCTCCGTCGGCACGCTCGGGGTCGTACGGCGCCTTGGCTTCCGGTGCCACATTGCGTCCGGTAACCCGCGCGGGCTTAAGGCCGGTGTCATGGTCGTAGGTGTGGAAGTCGCGGTAGGCGGCATGGCCGGGATAGCCGGACTTCGGTGACCACACCCGGTAACTGACCGTCAGATCGCGCCCGAACGCCACCACATCGGAGTCGCCCACCGGACGGCCCAGTGAGGTGTCTCCCTGCAGAGATGGCCCGTCCACCATGAAGTGGTTGACCCCTGCGGCCGCGTAACCCTCCTCCATGCCCGGGGCGTAGGCACATTCCGGCGCCCAGATGCCGGTCGGTGCATGCCCGAAACGCTGTGCGGCATCGGCCAATCCCTCGCGCAGGGCGAACTCGCGCAGCCGGGGGTGCAGTAGCGGCTGGAATGGATGGGCGAGGGGGCCGCCCAGCAGCTCAATCGCCCTTGCATCGATGAGGCTGCGCAGCGGCCCGCTGCCACCATGTCGCCAGTACTGATCGAACTCATCGAGAGCGTTTGTGGCGCTGCGGTATTCGCGGACCCCGAAGGCGCGCAGCATCTCCGGGCTCGAGGCGGTGCCGGGTTCGGCATCGGTACTGGTGATGGTGGCGGCCTCGAAGGCGCGCAGTTGCCAATTGGCCAGCCAGCTGTGCAGCCCGGTGAGGCAGTGTGGATCATCCAGCTGTGCGGCCACTACCGGGGTGATGCCGAGAGTGATCAGGTTTTCCCGGCCCTCGGCCGCCAGCGTCCGAAGCGCCTTGAACAACGGGAGGTAGGAGGCCGACCAGGACTGATACAGCCATTCCTCGCCAACCGGCCAGCGCCCGTGGTTGGCAAGCCATGGCAGGTGCGTATGCAGCACCATGGTGAACAGCCCAGGAACCTTCTCCGTCACGGAATCACCGCAATGGCAACCAGATCCAGACTCTGGTCAATGTCGCGTTCCCCCGCGTCGATGATTTCGAAATCGTCGGTGGTCAAACCTGTGATGTCCGCGAGCAGATCCTGTGGCCACGGCGCGCCGGCGACCGCACGCTCGATCTGTGCATCGATGATCGAACCGCCGTATTTGGCGTCGAGCTCGCGAAGCCGTGGCCCGTGAAAGACGCCGTAAACACCGTCCACCGAAAAGCCGTTTTCCACAAGGAGTTCGGTGAGTTCGGCGGCATTCAGCTCGCGAGTGTGGAACGGATTCAGCGGGGTATCGCGCCCGGGGGAGAAGGTGATGCGATTCGGAGTGCTGATCAGAAGGGAGCCGCCGGGGCTGAGCACGCGGGCGCACTCGCGGATGAACTGTCCCTGGTCCCACAGGTGCTCGATGACCTGGAAGTTCACCACCACGTCCACCGCACCATCGGTGAGCGGCAGGTCCGCCAGATTTCCGGCACGCATGTCCACCCGCGGATACCGGGCCTTCACATGCGCAATCGCCGACTCGTCGTAATCCAGCCCGATGACGTGCTCGGCCACACCGGCCAGCATGTTGGCGCCGTAGCCCTCGCCGCTGCCCGCCTCGAGCACCCTGCGTTCTGCACACAGGCTGCTGAGCCGCTCGTACACCACTTCGTGGCGGCGGAACCAGTAGTTCTCCTCGGCGATCCCGGGCACGGTCCGCTCCCCGGTCAGCGCCAAGGCGTCCGGGTCATCGGCTGATGAGCCGCTTGCGCGAAGAGGGTCAGCCGGGTGCGGGTCGGTCAGGTGCGAGTTCATCGTTTGGCAGGCTATCGGGTGAACGCCGTGTCTTAATACTGGTGGCCCAGATCACAGGCCGGAAACCAGGGGTGAACCGGCTATGGTGTACGGGCGAACTCCGTATATTACCCGTGAGTAACTTTGTTCGCCGGATTAGTCACGAAACGTGACAGTGCGACTGGCGTAGTACGGGTGCGCGCGGAACCACCACGCAGCAGATGGCCAGCACACCGCTGGCAGACAGCGAAGAGGAAGGACGATCGGAGACTTATGACGAACATTGCGGTCCTGATCAAGCAGGTCCCAGACACCTGGTCGGAGCGCAAGCTCACCGACGGTGACTTCACGCTCGACCGGGAAGCCGCCGACGCGGTACTCGACGAGATCAACGAGCGTGCCGTTGAGGAAGCGCTGCTCATCAAGGAGCGCGAGGGTGGCGACTCGGTCGTGACCGTCGTGTCGGCAGGCCCGGAGAAGGCCACCGAGGCCATCCGTAAGGCGCTGTCCATGGGTGCCGACAAGGCAGTTCACCTGCTCGACCCGGGCCTGCACGGGTCCGATGCCATCCAGACCGGCTGGGCCCTGGCCCGCGCGCTGGGTCAGGTCGAGGGTGTCGAGCTGGTTATCGCCGGTAACGAGGCCACCGACGGCCGTTCCGGTGCCATTCCCGCGATCATCGCCGAGTACCTGGGTCTGCCGCAGCTCACGCACCTGCGCAAGCTGACCGTCGAGGGCGGCGTCGTCAAGGGCGAGCGCGAGACCGACGAGGGTGTGTTCGAGGTCGAGGCCACTCTGCCGGCCATCGTCAGCGTCACCGAGAAGATCAACGAGCCCCGCTTCCCCTCCTTCAAGGGCATCATGGCCGCCAAGAAGAAGGAAGTTGCCGTGTTGACCCTCGCAGAGATCGGCGTGGAGGCCGACGAGGTGGGTGTCGCGAACGCCGGTTCGACCGTGCTGTCCTCGACTCCCAAGGCCGCCAAGACCGCGGGCGAGAAGATCACCGACGAGGGCGAAGGCGGCACCAAGGTCGCCGAGTTCCTGGTTGCGCAAAAGATCATCTAAGACTCCCTAAATACAGAAACGAGAAAGCAAAGTTATGGCTGAAGTACTTGTGCTCGTTGAGCATTCAGAGGGTGCGCTCAAGAAGGTAAGCGCCGAACTCATCACCGCCGCCCGCGTTCTGGGCGAGCCCTCGGCCGTGGTGGCCGGTCCGGCAGGTACCGCCGCGCCGCTGATCGACGGTCTCAAGGAGGCCGGCGCCGCCAAGATCTACGTCGCCGAGTCCGACGTCGTCGACAACTACCTGGTGACCCCCAAGGTCGACCTGCTGGCCAGCCTGGCCGAGACCGCCAGCCCCGCCGGCATCCTGATCGCCGCGACCACCGAGGGCAAGGAGGTGGCCGGACGCCTGGCCGCACGCCTGGGCTCGGGCCTGCTGACCGATGTCATCGAGGTGCGTGAGGGCGGCAAGGCCCTGCACTCGATCTTCGGTGGCGCGTTCTCCGTCGAGGCTCAGGCCAACGGCGACGCCCCGGTCATCACCGTGCGTCCGGGTGCCGTCGAGGCCGCGCCGGCCGCCGGTGCGGGCGAGCAGGCTGCCGTTGAGGTGCCCGCGCCCGCCGAGAACGCCACCAAGGTGACCTCGCGTCAGCCGGTGGTCGGTGGAGACCGTCCGGAGCTCACTGAGGCCAGCATCGTCGTGTCCGGCGGTCGTGGTGTTGGTAGCGCCGAGAAGTTCAGCGTCGTCGAGGAGCTCGCCGATTCTCTGGGTGCCGCTGTCGGTGCCTCGCGTGCCGCGGTGGACTCCGGGTACTACCCGGGTCAGTTCCAGGTGGGTCAGACCGGTAAGACCGTGTCGCCGCAGCTGTACGTCGCGCTGGGTATCTCCGGCGCCATCCAGCACCGCGCCGGCATGCAGACCTCGAAGACCATCGTCGCGGTGAACAAGGACGAAGAAGCGCCGATCTTCGAGATCGCCGACTTCGGTGTGGTGGGTGACCTGTTCAACGTCGCACCGCAGCTCACTGAGGCCGTGAAGGCTCGCAAGGGCTAACTGGTTCGTGCAGCCCTGGGGGAGCGCAGAGGGACAGCCGTTGGACTATCCAGAGCCTCGACCACCGAGTCGAGGGCCCTGGGTAGTCCTTTCGGCGTTTCTGGGCACGGTTGTGCTGGGGTTGGTGATTGGCGTCGTCTCTGTCGGGTCTCAGCGCAACATCGTGGGTTTTGCGGTTATGCCCCCGGGAGAGTCCCCGATGCCGCGGACGCCGGTCCCTCCCGCGCCGACGTCCGGGGTGATCCCGCCCCCCAACGGGTCCACGGGGCCACTCGGCGGCGCGACGTACGGGCCGGGTGAGAAACTCCAACCCATCTCGATGCCCTCGTACATAGCGTTCGACTTCAACCTGCCCAAGGGGTGGGGGTGTCTGCATACCGAGAACAAACCGCTGGACAAGCGCATCACGTGCATGGACGAGGCCAACGTTGGTGGAGCGGCTGGCTGGATCGGTTCCAGTCGGTGCGCCGACGGATGCGGTAAGTCGGCCCAGGACAAGGTGCGCGGGAAACTGCCGGTCGACGCTCAAGCCTGGAAGCCGATCGACGATGTCACGTCGTACGCCCGGATGACGGGCACCCTCGGAAACGGTATGCGCGTGGTTCGGATCGCGATGACTTGTGCCTTCGCGTCGACTCCCGGGGGGACCCGCGACACGCTGGCCGTCGCCATGCTCACCGGACCGCCCGAGACCGAGGACACGTTGCAGAAGGTCGCGAACGAACTACGGTCGCGAGTTCCGGCCTAATGTCTGTTGCGCAGCTGCCTGCGTGAAGTGATACCTCGCTTGGCGAACACCTTCCGCAGATGCCATTCGACGGTATGCGAGCTGATGAACAGCTGCGCGGCGATCTCCGGATTGGTCAGGCCCTGACCGGCCATTCGGGCGATCTGCGCCTCCTGTGCTGTCAGTGCTTGTGCTGATCCGGCAGATGAACTGGCAGAACGTTTCCGGACCTTCGCGCCCGTCGCGAGAAGCTCGCGTTGTGCCCTTTCGGCAAAAGCCCCGGCGCCCATGCCGACGAAGCTTTCGTGGGCCGCTTTGAGTTCCGTGCGGGCGTCGGTTCGTCGATTGCAGCGGCGCAGCCATTCCCCGTAGATGAGGTGTGCGCGCGCAAGGTGGACGGAAATTCTTGTGCTGGTAAGCCTTTCGATTGCCTCGCGGTACTGGGCCTCCGCGTCTTCATCACCGGCGAGCAATGCCCTGGAGCGTGCCAGGATGCCGAAGGCCCAATCGCTTTCGCCCGCCAGGGCCCTCTCTTCCAGTTGGCCGAGTGCCTTCGCGGCCGTGTCGTGCTCGCCGCAGCGCGCGGCCGCCTCGATCAGTTCGGTAAGACACCAGCTGTACAGCCCCAGATCCTCGTGCTCGCAAGCCCTTTGCGTCGCGTGGAACGCGAGTTCATAGCGCCCGAGGCCGTTGTTGAGTACGCCGGCGGCATAGCCCATCGCGCCGAGCAGCCTGCCCTCTCCCCGGGCCGCACCGTCGCGCATGGCGGCATCGATCAGCGGTATCGCCGCGGGCTCGGTACCGCGCCATGCGGCCAAGACCAATGAGTGGTATCTGATCGGCGCGTGGCCCGTCGCGACGGAGATGGCCTCGGCCTCGTGAACAAGCTCCGCCGCCGCGTCCAGCTCGCCGGCGTGGACATGGACACCCGCGCGGTAGATGAGTGCGGCGGGAAGCACCGATAGCGCACCGACATCACGGGCGATCTGTACCGCGCGGGTCGCAAGGTGATGCCACAGCTCGTCGTCCCACACCTCATGTGTCGCGGATTCGAGGGCTATGGGGAACGCCTGCCACATCCAGCCGGTGTTATCCGAGCGGTCGGCCTCGCGTTGGATCAGCGCAAGGGCGTCGCGCAGACTTTGGGCGCTTGCCGCCGGACCGTCGATGATGCGCATCGCCAGGCCGTCGAGCAGAAGGTCGCTCGGTCGTGGTGGCTGAGACCCCGCGGGCGCCAGTCGCGCCGGTTCGGCCACCTCGATGGCACCACCGCGTGGACAGAGCCGGCCGCCGTACATGGCGGCGCCCACCGCGTCCAGATAGGTCTCGCGTGCCAGGTCATCGTCCAGGTTTTCCAGGCCCTTGGCCGCTTCGAGCAGGCCGATTGCGGCGTCGGACACCGTGGTGGAGCCATGTGTGCCCACTCGGCTTTCCGCGAAGGTGATTTTCGCGCGCAGCCGGGCCGCCCGTGCCTGTGCCAGCGGATCCAGCGGAGCCATATCCGCGATTGCGAGCAACTCGCGCGCGGCGTCGAACGCTGCCGCGTCGTGTTTTGACTGGGCAGCCGCGAGTGCCCTCGACCCGCGTAACGCCGGATCCGAGGTGAGTTCCGTCGCCCGCTGGAGGAAGGCCGCCGCCGCCGAGATGCCGCCCCTGGCCTGGGCACGGTTTGCGGACCGCTCCAGCTCGGCCGCAATCGATCCGTCGGTGCCCGCGGCGGCGTGAGCGCGGTGCCATGCCCGACGATCCGGATCGGTCACCGGATCGGTTGCCTGCGCCAGTGCGCCGTGAATCTGTCTGCGTTCCAAAGGGTTTGCACTACGGTAGATGGCCGAACGCACCAATGGATGACGGAAGCGAACCCGGGTGCCCAGCTGAATCAAATCGACGGCTTCGGCGGGGCCGAGCGCATCCATCGAGATGTCAAGGTGTTCGGCAGCGCGTGCCAACAGTGCCGCATCGCCCAACGCGTCAGTCGCCGCCACCAGCAGCAGTGTTTGTGTTTGCATCGGTAGCTGCCGTACTCGGCGAAGAAAAGCCTGCTCGATGTGTCCGGCCAGCCGTCCCGCGTCGGGCTGCCCGAAACCACCGGCGAGTTCCTCGGTGGTTAGATCCCGGGGAAGTTCCAGTAGCGCCAGGGGATTGCCGTGAGTCTCGGCGACAATCCGGTCGCGGACCCTTTCATCGAGAAGGCCCGGAATCGCCGAGTCCAGCAGTGCGCCGGCATCGACCGCCCGCAGGCCGCCCACCGCGAGATGGGGCAGTCCGGTGAGTTCGTCATCGGTATCGTCGCGTGCCGCGAAGAGCATCGCCACCGCTTCACTCGCCAATCTCCGTGTCACGAACACCAGCGTTTGCAATGACGCCCTGTCGAGCCATTGCGCGTCGTCGATCACGCACAACACGGGCTGGCGTTCGGCCGCGGCCGCCAGCAGACTCAGCACGGCCAGCCCGATCAGAAAGCGATCGGGTGCCGGTCCGCTGCTGATTCCGAATGCTATGTCGAGTGCCTCGCGTTGCGGACCGGGCAAGGCCTCGATGTGATTGGGCAACGCCCCACAGAAGTGTTGTAGACCAGCGAACGCGAGCTCCATCTCGGATTCGACACCTGCGGTGCGGACCACGCGAAACTCGTGCGCTTGCTCGATGGCGTGCCCAAGCAGCGCGGTCTTGCCGATTCCGGCCTCACCCCGCAGGACGAGTACCTGGCTGGGACCGGACCGTGCGGCCGCGATGAGGCGCTCGAGTGACGCGCACTCGGGTGCCCGACCGCGCAAACGCGATCCCGGATAACTGTTGATCACGTGCTCCGCCGAATCCGATGAATGGGGTCAAAGTTTACCGAGCCGCCGATTAGATCCAACGACTACGTGCTTTCCAGGGTTCGAATCCCACCACGAACTGCGAATGTTGCGTGTGAGACGAGAAAGGTAATCGCACAATGAAAATCACAGTTGTTGGTGCCACCGGTCAGGTCGGTTCCCGGGTGGTCTCTTTGCTCACGGCCGACGGCCACGAGGTGGTGGCGGCATCGTTGTCCTCTGGCGCGAATGTCTTGACGGGGGAGGGACTAGTGGACGCGCTCACCGGATCGAATGTGGTTATCGACGTGGTCAATTCTCCGTCGTTCGAGGACGGACCGGTGATGGATTTCTTCACCGCCTCGGCTCGCAATCTTGTTGACGCGGCGAACCAGACCGGCGTGGGCCACTATGTCGCACTTTCCATCGTCGGCGCCGACGGTCTGCCGGACAGCGGCTACATGCGGGCGAAAGTGGCGCAAGAGAACATCATTACCGAGTCCGGATTGCCGTACACGATCGTCCGGGCCACCCAGTTCCAAGAATTCGCCGAGGCCATCACCGACACACTCGTTGTCGGAGATGAAGTTCGAGTGCCCGATGCGCGGATTCAGCTGATCGCCGTTGACGATGTGTCGGCTCAGGTGGCGCACGCCGCAGAGGCGGAGCCCCGCAACGGCATCATCAATATCGGTGGGCCCGAGAAGTTCTCATTCGCCGACATGGCACAGGCGGTGCTCGACGCACGCGGTGACGACAAGCCGGTCGTGGTGGATTCGGGGGCTACCTACTTCGGTACCCCCGTGGATGATTTCAGTCTGGTCACCGGTGAGGACGGTGTACTGACACAGACGCGGTTCGCCGATTGGATGGCGCGCCGATGATGGCGAACGATGACCCGATGAGCGCGCTCACGGTGCTGCAGACGGTGACACCACCGGTGATTCCCACCGATGCCCACGTGATGACGGTGTCGATCGAGTGGCCCGCCGGTAGCCCCGGTACCCCGCCCCATCGCCATCCGGGTGGTCCGGCGTTCGGATACGTGGTCGAGGGCGAGATGCTCTTCGAGCTCGAAGGCCAGCCTCCGCGCGTGGTCAAAGCCGGTGAAGCGTTCTGGGAGCCCGGTGGCGATGTCATCCACTACTCCGATGCCAACCACTGCACGGACTCTGTACTGCGTTTCGTGGTCACCATGCTGTGTAAACCCGGCGAGCCGATGTTGGTGCTGGTGGACGAGGAGGAACTTCGGCATCGCGCCGGGGCCCGAGTGCCTGCGTAGCGTCCGTCAGCGGCCAGTGTTAGCGCTGTGTTTGCTTTCGCGATCCCGTTCCGCAAGCGCGCATTTGGTGTACTGAACGCCGCAATTAACGGATCGTGCATGGACACGACACGCTTCCGATGCCGTTCCGCCGCATAACTCGGCGAATCTCGCAGTCATGAGTACCGCTTCAGTTCTCATCGCCGCAGATCAATCCATCTCAGACGTAGCGGGGGACGCCGGAGGTGCCCTATCGGGTCCTCGGTACACCCTGCTGCTGTCGAACGATCCCGCCGATATCGATGCCGTACAACGGCTTCGATACGACGTGTTCAGCAGCGAGCCCGGATTCCAGCTCGCGAGCACCCCGGCAGCGTTCGAGGGACGCGACGCCGACCGTTTCGACGAGCACTGCGATCACCTGCTGGTGCGTGAAGACACCTCGGGTGACGTGGTGGGCTGCTACCGGATGCTGCCCCCGCCCGGCGCCATTGCCGCCGGAGGGCTTTACAGCGCAACGGAATTCGATATCAGTGGGCTCGACGCGTTGCGACCCCAGCTGGTGGAGATGGGACGCGCCGTGGTTCGGGGCGATCACCGCAACGGCGCGGTTGTGCTGCTGATGTGGGCCGGAATTCTGGCCTACCTGGACCGTTGCGACTACACTTACGTCACCGGATGCATCTCGGTTCCCATGCAGGACAACCCCGAACACGCACCCGGCAGCCAGGTGCGTGCCGTGCGCGACTTCGTGATGAAGCGGCACGCCGCCGCGCCGGAACACACGGTGCGCCCCTACAACCCGGTCGTTGTCGACGGGATGGGGCTCGACGACATCAAGCCGCCCGCCAAAGTGCAGGTTCCCGCGTTGATGCGTGGATATCTGCGGCTCGGCGCGAAGGTCCTCGGTGAACCCGCCCACGATCCCGACTTCGGTGTGGCCGACTTCATGGCGTTGCTCAACAAGGACGAAGCCGATGTCCGTTATCTCAAACGGCTGAGGTCCGTTGGTGCGGCGTCGGAAATCGGCGCGGCAGCCGGCCAGGAGTAACGATGGCACCCGAATTCGCTCACGCCTGGCTGCCGAAGGCAACCTGTGACGACAGCTGCATGCGGGCCAACACCATCGACGAACCAGGGCGGCTCACGCGGACCCTGCGAACCACGACGCGCATCGCGATGGCGATCACGTTGCTCACCTTTGCGCCGCTGCTGGGAATACCACTTCCCGGGCGGGTGCGCTGGCAGCGCGGATACTGCCGGTTGATGCTGCGCTGCCTGGGCGTCCGCATTTCCGTATCCGGCGGTCCGATCCGCGATATCCGGGGTTCCCTGGTGGTCGCGGGCCATGTGTCCTGGGTCGATGTCTTCGCCATCGGCGCCGTGCTCCCGGGCTCGTTCGTGGCCCGGGCAGATCTGATCGATTGGCCCGGTTTAGGCGTCATCGCCCGGATGATGCGGGTCATCCCGATAGAGCGAGGAAATCTGCGCACCCTGCCGCGGGTGGTTGACACCGTCGCGACCCGTCTTCAGGCCGGTCAGACCGTGGTGGCGTTCCCCGAGGGCACCACCTGGTGCGGTCGCGCGTACGGATCGTTCCGCCCCGCGATGTTCCAGGCCGCCATCGACGCGCAGCGGCCGGTGCAGCCGTTGCGGCTGACGTATCACTACCCCGGTGGCGAGCTGTCGACCGTTCCGGCTTATGTGGGCGAAGACACCCTGATGGCCTCCATTCGCCGCCTCACGGCGACACGGATGACAGTGGCGCATATCCAGGTGGCGGGGCTGCAATTGCCCGGTGAGAGCCGTCGTGATCTGGCCAGTCGCTGCGAGGCGGCCGTTCGCGCCGGTGACCGAACCCCGCAGCTCCACAGCCACCCGGAGCACCCGGAACCGATCGCAGCCTGACGCGATTGGACGAGCCCACCTGGGTGGGACCTATCCTGGATGCGTTATGTCTGCTGCTCGAACCCCAGCTGAAGGTGCGGTCTACCTGGACCATGCCGCAACCACCCCGATGCGCCCCGCCGCCATCGAGGCGATGGCGGCCACCATGGCCCAGACCGGGAACGCTGCCTCGCTGCACGGGTCCGGGCGTGATGCCCGGCGCCGGGTAGAGGAATCGCGGGAGTCGATCGCCGCGGCCCTGGGCGCCCGACCGTCCGAGGTGATCTTCACCGCCGGCGGTACCGAAAGCGACAATCTCGCCATCAAGGGCATCTACTGGGCACGTCGCGATGCCGATGTGCGACGTACTCGCGTCATCGCCGGCGCCGTCGAGCATCATGCGGTCCTCGATGCGGTGCAGTGGCTCGCCGACCACGAGGGAGCTGACGTGACGTGGCTGCCGGTGGATGACGCCGGCACCGTCACGGCCGCGGCACTGCGCGCGGCCCTCGCCGAGCACGACGACGTCGCACTCATCACGGTGATGTGGGCCAACAACGAGGTCGGCACCATCAACCCCATTTGCGAGTTGGCTTCCATCGCTGCCGAGTTCGATATTCCGATGCACAGCGATGCCATCGGTGCGGTCGGCCAGCTCGATATCGATTTCGCCCTCAGCGGACTGTCGGCGATGAGTGTGGCCGCACACAAGTTCGGCGGCCCCATGGGGGTCGGTGCACTGCTCCTGCGGCGTGAAACCGCTTGTGTTCCATTGCTTCACGGTGGTGGCCACGAACGTGACATCCGTTCGGGCACGCCCGACACGGCGGCGATCGTGGCGATGTCGACCGCGCTTGTCGAGGCCGTCTCCGAACGGTGTGAGGGTTCCGCGACACTGAAAAAGCTTCGGGACGAGCTGATCGATCAGGTGCTGACCCAGATCGAGGGTTCCGTGCTCAACGGTGCTGTCGGAAACGGCAGATTGCCCGGGAACGCGCATTTCACCTTTGCCGGATGCGAGGGCGATTCGCTGCTGATGTTGCTGGACGCCAACGGCATCGAGTGTTCCACCGGCTCGGCGTGCACGGCGGGCGTCGCGCGGCCCTCGCATGTGCTCATCGAGATGGGTATCGACCCCGAAGCCGCGCGTGGATCGCTGCGATTCAGCTTCGGCCACACCTCCGTGGCCTCGGATGTGACCCGTGCTGTCGAGGCGCTGCAGGTCGCTGTTCCGCGCGCCCGGGCCGCTGCCCTGGCCAGCGCCGGAGGCCGGTCATGAGGGTGCTGGCCGCCATGAGCGGGGGAGTGGACTCCTCGGTTGCGGCTGCGCGCATGGTGGATGCCGGACACGATGTTGTTGGCGTGCACCTGGCGCTGTCGGCGGCACCCGGCACACTGCGCACCGGATCGCGGGGATGCTGCTCGAAAGAGGATGCCGCCGATGCCCGCCGCGTTGCCGACATGCTCGGAATCCCCTTCTATGTATGGGATTTCGCCGATCGATTCAAAGAAGACGTCATCGACGACTTCGTCGAGGCCTACGCCGAGGGGCGCACCCCCAATCCGTGTGTGAAGTGCAACGAGAAGATCAAGTTCGCGGCGCTGGCCGACCGCGCCATCGCGCTGGGCTTCGATGCCGTGGCCACCGGTCACTACGCGCGGTTGCAGGACGGCAGGCTGCGCCGTGCGGTCGACGCGGACAAGGACCAGTCCTATGTGCTCGGGGTGCTCACGCCGCAGCAGCTGAGCCGCGCGCTGTTCCCCGTGGGCGATAGTCCCAAGCCCGATATCCGTGCCGAGGCCGAGCGGCGCGGACTGCTTGTCGCGAACAAGCCCGACAGCCATGACATCTGCTTCATTCCTTCCGGAGACACCCAGGCTTTCCTCGGTGCGCGCATCGGCGTGCGCCGCGGGAATGTGGTGGACGCCGACGGCAGCGTGTTGGCCACCCATGCGGGGGTACACGAGTTCACCATCGGTCAGCGCAAGGGGCTCGGGCTGGTAGGCCCTGCCGCCGACGGCCGTCCCCGATACGTCACATCGATCGATGCCGACACGGCCACCGTTCGAGTGGGAACCGTTGAGGATCTCGAGATTTGGGAATTCGGGGGAGAGCCGGTGGTGTGGACCTCGGGGCAGGTACCGGCCGGGCCCATCGAGTGCCAGGTTCAGGTTCGGGCGCACGGTTCGGTGGTCGACGCGGTTGTCGAACCGGGAGCCGAGCGGATTCAGGTCCGGCTGCGTACCGCCCTGCGCGGTGTGGCGCCCGGGCAGACGGTGGTGCTGTACCGGCCGGACGCCGAGGGTGACGAGGTGCTCGGCAGCGCCGTCATCACGCGGTGATTCACAGTGCGGGCACTAGTCGGGCCTGCACGCGCTCAAGTGTCTCGTTCAGGTGCTGGAGCGAGAGTGCGTTGTTTTGCCCGAGATGGATTTGAATCTGATATTCAGGCTGGCGATCTCGCCCGAATATCGGCAGCACCACGAATTCCGTTGTCGAAAGATCATTTTCAAGGGTCGCGGTTACCGACTGTAGGCTGACGATGGTCATGAGGGTGGTGAGCTGTCGAGCGAGCCGAGACGTTGAGTCGACGGACTCGAGCATCGCTGTCAACCGTTCATGCAGGCCGGGTTGATTGTTGTCGAAGCGCCACGCGCCGTAGCCGCGCTCTCGGATGTCGGCGAGCACGTGCACGTGCTGGTCGATGTCCGCGCGTGTCAGCCGCGGTTCGACCTCGCGCAGCCACTGGTCGACGGCCGGTTGGTCGCGCCATGCCATGGCCACCAATCCGAATGGAGGGTCGATGGGAAAGCGCTGCCCGAGGTCGAGTTCGGCATCGCTGGGGTGCCCTACCGCATCGATCACTGAGATGTTCCGTGAACCGATCTTCGACAACGAACATGCCGCGCCGAGCATCTCGTGGAGGAACAGCAATGCGTCGCGGCCCTTGTCTAGCAGCGGGTGCTGCCGCCGTAGGCCGTGAACCACCGGGAGTAGTCCACTCCCTAGGGCGTAACGCCGGTCCTCGCGTCTATGCACCCACCCGCGCTGTTCCAGATCATGCAGTAGCAAAGAGCACGTCGACGTCGTGATCGCACAGGCGCGTGCCAGTTCGGTCAGCGTACTAGCCGATGGTGAATCAGCCAGTGCGGTAATGACATCCACGACTCGTTGCGTGGGTGGCGATTTGACCGTTGACATCGTTTGGTCTCCTCCCTACGATCCCTCCGATTATTTCGAACCTACTCTAAATATTAGGAGGATCGTGATCAAGGTAGGCGTATGGGGGCCGGGATCGATGGGTGTCGTCGCGCTCCGGGCGGTGATTGACCATCGCGACCTGGATCTGGTTGGTGTGGTGGTGCACAGCAATGCGAAGGTCGGCCGGGATGCGGGGGAGCTGTGCGGGGCTGAGGCTGTCGGTGTCGTCGCCACAGCTGACCCGGATTCGCTGGTGAAGAGCGATGCGGATGTGGTGATCTATGCGGCGGCCGCCAATGTGCGCCCGCTGGAGGCTATCGCCGATATGGTCTCGCTTCTGCGTGCGGGCAAGAATGTGGTCTCATGCTCGGTGGTGCCTTTGGTCTATCCCGACGCTGTAGATGACGTACTGACCCAGCCTCTGGCTGACGCTGCGCTGGAAGGTGGATCGTCGTTCCTCACGACAGGAATTGACACAGGGTTCGCGAATGATGTTCTGCCCCTGTCGCTGTCTGGAATTTCGCGATCTATCAGCTCGGTTCGTGTGACCGAGATGTTCAACTACGCCACCTATCCCGATGAGGGCGCGGTCTACGAGATTCTCGGATTTGGAAAACCTCCCGAGTTCGAGGCCTTCGCGGCGGCGCCGGGCATCTTTACGTTCGGGTGGGGCCCGACAGTGCACCAGATTGCTCATGGACTCGGCTGCGAGATCGACAGAATCGAAGAAAGCGTGGAACGGCTCGTGGCCGAAGAATCGTTCGAAACGCCAACCGGCCGTGTAGAAGCGGGAACCGTGGGCGCGATGAGATCGATCCTCACCGGCCATGTCGAGGGTGGCCGAACTATCGTCGTCGACCATGTCACCCGAATGCATGATGACTTGGCGCCGGATTGGCCGCAGCCACGGATATCCATGGCGCCAAGGGATCTCGGTTTCGGTGGTGCCAGTGGCCGCGGCGTCTATCGTGTCGAGATCACGGGGTCGCCAGACATTCTCTGCGAGCTCGAGCTGGCCGAAGACCACGACCATGACCTCGGTGCGCGTATTGCTGGTGCCGCGCGCATGGTCAATGCGATTCCGGCCGTCTATGCCGCGAAGCCAGGGTTGTTGTCGGCCTTGGACCTTCCGATTATTACCGGTGTCGGGCTGATGGGTGTCGACCCCGGGCTTTCTCCGGACAGCCGTTGCGTGGGAGGTGAAACGAAATGACAACCAATGACGAGATTGTTCGTGAGTTCTGTGGCCTATGGGCATCGATGGACGTAGAGCAGATGATTGCGTTCTTCACTGATGACGCTGTCTACCACAATATTCCGATGGAGCCGGCGGTCGGTAGGGAAGCAATCGCGACCCTCCTGAATGGATGGGCCGCGGTGCTCGATGGCATAGATTTTCAGATCCATCAGCAGGTCTCTGCGGGGAAGGTGGTGATGAACGAACGTACCGACACGATGCGTGTCAACGGTGCGTCGGTGCCGCTACCGGTGATGGGAATCTTCGAGCTCGTCGACGGAAAGATCCGGGTATGGCGTGACTACTTCGACATGGGTGAGATGACGAAGGCGTTCCAGGCGGCGTCCGCCTGACGTCTCAGGAAGCCGACGGAATTCCCGCTGAACGCATGGCGATCGCGATGCGTTCGGCGACATACTGCCGTCCCGGTGCGGTCGGGTGCATCGGAATTCCCTCATCGCCTACGCCGGTACCCGTCATCGACACGTAGCGCTGGAAATCGGATGCGCACACGCTGTGGTCGCTACTGGTCGCCGGGATGACAGGGGTGAACCCCGCCTTCGAGGATTCGGAGACGATCGTGTCGTTGAGCTGACGTTGCAGACCATTGAGGAAGGTGATGGTCTCTTGCGTGTTGATCAGGCCGACCAGACATCCCTTGGCGTCCGGCGGAAGGATGGGCAGGTAGCCCACCGTGAACACGCGCGCGTTCGGGGCCGCCTGACGGATGGCGGCGTACGCGCCCGTGAGTTTCGGGCCCACCGAGGCGACGTTGGCGCTGAATTGCGCCTTCTTCTCCGGCGGGCAGCTCAGCGCGAACAGGCAGTCGGTGGCGATCTGCTCGAATCCGGCGTCGTTGCCGCCAATGGAGACGATCGCGACCTTGGTGGCCGGGGACAGCCCCGTGTTCTGCGGGCCGCGTGTGGAGGGTGTGTAGACGTCGGTGGAGAGCGCGCCGACACAGGAGTAGTCGGCGAATGTCATCTGCGGGAATGACGTGGCGACCAGATGCGCGACATTGTCGGTCGCCTGGTTGCAGGCGGTGCCGACCGGGCCGGTGATACCGGCGGCGTTAGAACCCGCCGCCATGAACGAATCTCCGATCGCGACCAACTGGGCGCCCGCCACGGGTTCGGCCGACGCGATCGCAGGGCCGGTGACAGTCGCCGCGAACATCGTGGCGATGCCGAACACCGTCGAGAGCGTCTTGACCGCGCGCATGTATCCCTCTCATCCCCGTCGGCCGGCAGACGGCCCCGTCCAATCCTACTGAACGGGATATCGCCGTTTGCCCATGTCGACGTTACCGAGGGTTACACCTTGGCCGCCATCCGCTCGGCGCGCCTTGCCTGACGCTCCAGGTACTTGGTCTTGACCTCTTCGAAATCGCTGGCGGTCTTCTTGAGGCCGGTGATGATGCGGTGCAGGTCTTCGCGGTACCACTCGCCCTCGCCGTTGATGTCGTCACGCTCGAAGATGCGCCACTTGCGCAGCACCGGCTGGACGACCTCGGCAAGGTGTGACTGCGGGTCGTACACGCCGCCGGTGGCGATGGTGACCGCGTTACGGCGGAAGCCGGGGATCGTGTAGCCGGGCATCGTGAAGTTGTCGAGAACCTTGTGAATCGATTTCACCGCCTGGTTGGGTGCGATCTCGAGACCGGCCTCGACCATGTTGCGGTAGAAGATCATGTGCAGGTTCTCGTCATTGGAGATGTGTTTGAGGAGTTCCTGCGCGATGGGTTCGGCACAGGCGACGCCGGTGTTGCGGTGCGAAACACGGGTGGCCAGTTCCTGAAATGACACATAGGCCACCGAGTCGAACAGGCTGTCGGCGAACATGTGGTCGCCGCCCTGGCGGTTCTGTCCGGGGGAGAATCCGCGGGTCATCTGCTCGACACGCAGCTTCTCCAGTTCCACCGGATCGACGGACCGCGTGACGACGAGATAATCACGAATCGCGATGCTGTGACGCTGTTCTTCTGCCGTCCACCGGTTCACCCAGGTGCCCCATGGTCCGTCCATGGTGAAGTTCATGGCGATCTCGCGGTGATATGCGGGCAGGTTGTCCTCGGTGAGCAGGTTGGTGATCATGGCAACCTTGGCGAGTTCGGAGAGTTTGCATTGCTCGGGATCCCAGTCCTGCCCGCCCAGTGCCTTGTAGTTCTTGCCCTCGGACCACGGGATGTAGTCGTGCGGGTTCCACTCTTTGAACACGCCGAGGTGGCGATGAGTGTTCTCCTCCACCACGGGTTCGAGCTCGTGGAGGAGCTCGAGGTCGGTGTATTCCTTCTGCGGCACGGTGCGGTCCTCGGATTCGGTCGAGTTATCTGTGTCTAAAAGTGACACTTATATTCGACCGGATGGCCGCGCACCGTCCTAGTGACGAAGGTCCTCTACCTGGGGTTGGAAAGTCCCTCCTCCCACTGGTTCCCGAACCGGACGCCGAGTGCGGCCCGACGCGGAATCCCGCGTTCGATTGCGGCGGGCGACCGGCAACCGGGACCTGTACTTTCAACGGCTATGAATGGCCTAGTCGACCGGTTCTTCCGGATCTCCGAGCGGCAGTCGACGCTGGGGCGGGAAGTTCGCGGTGGGATCGTCACTTTTTTCGCGATGGCGTACATCGTGGTGCTCAACCCGCTCATCATCGGTGGCGAGCCGGGACGCGCGCACAACGCTGACGTGCTGGGCCATGTGCTGCCGGTGGGTCAGGTGGCGGCGGTGACGGCCCTGGCCGCCGGGGTGATGTCCATACTGTTCGGGTTCATCGCCAACTACCCGTTCGCGCTTGCTGCGGGGCTGGGCATCAACAGTCTGCTCGCGGTGTCCTTTGCGTCGCAGATGAGCTGGCCCGAGGCCATGGGGTTGGTGATTGTCGACGGCCTGGTCATTGTGGCGCTGGGTATCTCAGGTTTCCGCACCGCGGTGTTCCATGCCATTCCCGATGAACTGAAGGCGGCGATCGCCGCCGGAATCGGATGTTTCATCGCATTCATCGGCTTCGTTGACGCCGGGTTTGTGCGACGCATCCCCGACGCGGCGAACACCACCGTGCCGGTTGGTTTGGGAATCGACAACTCGGTGGCCACCATCCCGACCCTGATCTTCGCCGCTGGCGTGCTGTTGATGGGAATTCTGGTGGTGTGCAAGGTTCGTGGCGGACTGCTTATCGGCATCGTCGTGATGACGGGGATCTCGATGATCGCGCAGGCGCTGACCGAACGCGGTGCGCAGCCCGTCGATACCAAGGGATGGAACCTCACCGTGCCCGCCTGGCCGTCCTCGGCGGGCGGCATGCCGGACCTGAGCCTGCTCGGTCAGGTGGACATGTTCGGCGCATTCACCCGGGTGGGTGTGCTGTCGGCGACGGTGCTGGTGTTCGCGCTGGTGCTCTCGAACTTCTTCGACGCGATGGGAACCATGACCGGTCTGGGCAAGGAGGCCGCTCTGACCGACGAACACGGCACTCTGCCGGGAATCGGACGCGCGCTATCGGTGGAGGGCGTTGGTGCGGTCGTTGGAGGCGTCTCCTCCTCGTCCTCGAACACCGTGTTCGTGGAGTCTGCCTCCGGTATCGCCGAGGGTGCCCGGACCGGGCTGGCCAATGTGGTGACCGGTCTGCTGTTCCTGGCGGCGATGTTCTTCACCCCGCTGTATTCGGTGGTGCCGCTGGAGGCCGCGGCGCCGGCCCTGGTGGTGGTGGGCGCCATGATGATCGGCCAGCTGCGCAGCATCGACCTCACCCGCTTCGAGTACGCGTTGCCCTGTTTTCTGACCGTGGTGACCATGCCGTTTACCTATTCGATCGCCAATGGCATCGGTGTGGGGTTCATCAGCTGGGTGGTGCTGGCCGTCGTATCAGGGGAGCGCGGGGCCCGGCTTCGCGCCGTGCATCCGCTGCTGTACGTGGTGGCGGGATTGTTCGTCGTCTACTTCGCCAAGGGTCCGATCGAATCGCTCATCACCTAACGTTCTCGGGGTGAATATGTGGGCGAAGGGAACTGGCCTCGGCTCGTGGCCGGGGTTACAGGTGCGAGCCGCGACGGAGATTGTGGTGGCTGAGCTACCGCTGCCTCACCTTGTGGAGCTGCCCGCGCGCGGAGTGGGCGCCGATCTGATCGGCCGGGCCGCGGCACTGTTGGTCGATATCGCCCTCGACGTCTCACCTACCGGTTACCGGACGACCGCCCGGCCCGGCGCAGTGGTCCGGCGCGCGCGCGGATTCCTGGACGAGGACATGGATGCACTCGAAGAGGAGTGGGAGCGTGGCGGGCATCGGGGGAGCGAACGCGCGGTGAAGGTGCAGGGTCCGGGGCCGGTGACGCTCGCCGCACAATTAGAACTTGCCAACGGTCATCGCGCGATCACCGACCCCGGAGCGGTGCGGGACCTGGCGGCATCTCTGGCGGAAGGGCTTGCGCAGCATCAAGCCACGCTTTCTCGTCGACTTGGCGTTCCCGTACTGGTGCAGGTCGACGAACCCTCGCTGCCCGCCGCACTGGACGGCAGACTGTCGGGAACCAGCATGTTCTCGCCGGTGCATCCCGTCGACACGGCGACGGCGACGGCTCTGTTGGACCAGTGCGCTGCCGCGGTGGGTGGTGAACTGGTGGTGCATTGCTGTGCGGCCGACCCCCCGTGGGAGCTCTTGCGGGGCGCCGATATTCGTGGGGTCGCGGTGGATGCCGCGTACGTGGCGGATGCGCAGGCGCTCGATGGGCTGGCTTCGGTGCTGGATACGGGCAAGGTGGCGCTACTCGGTGTGATTCCCTCCCTTTCGCCGACCGTGCCCGTCTCATCGGACGTGCTGGCGGCCAGTACCGCGGCGCTCGCCGACAAACTGGGCTTTGGGCGCGCGGTGCTGCGGGATCGCATCGGCATCAGTGCCGGATGTGGGCTTGCCGGAGCCGATCTCCCATGGGCGCGCAGGGCAACCGAATTGACGCGCAAGGTCAGCGATCTGATCGATGCCGACCCGGACGCGCTGTGATGGACGTCTACCAGGCCATCGCTACCCGCCGGGACGTACGCGCGGAGTTCACCGGAGAGGTCATCGACGATACGACGTTGCTGAAGCTGCTGCAGGCCGCGCATCGCGCGCCCAGCGTGGGGAACAGCCAGCCCTGGGATTTCGTGGTGGTGCGCGAGGTGGAGGTTCTGGAGAACTTCGCGGCCCATGTTGCCGAGCAGCGTGAGCGATTCGCGGACAGCCTCCCCTCGGAGCGGCGAAAGACCTTCGATCCCATCAAAATTGAGGGAATCTGCGAAAGCGGTACTGGGGTGGTGGTCACCTACGATCACGGCCGTGGTGGTCCGCATGTCTTGGGGCGGCACACCATTGCCGATGCGGGCCTGTTTTCGGCGGTGCTCGCGATCCAGAACCTGTGGCTCGCCGCGGTCACCGAAGGTATCGGCGTCGGCTGGGTGTCGTTCTATGAAGAACAGTTCCTGGCCGAATTAATCGGCGCGCCAACGCACATCAGACCGATCGCCTGGTTGTGTGTCGGGCCGGTGTGTGAGTTCGCCGAGCGGCCCGATCTGGAACGATTCGGCTGGCGCAGCGGGCGTCCGTTGGATGACGCCGTGCACTGGGGCCGGTACCGGGAGACCTAGCGTCCCTTGAAGTCGGGTTCCCGCTTCTCGAAGACCGCACCGATGGCTTCCTGTAAGTCCTCCGACGGCAGGAAGGCGGCGTTCCAGGTCGACACGTACTTGAGGCCGTCGGCTACCACACTTTCGCGCTCGCGGCCCAGCACGTCCTTGACGCCCTGCACCACCAGCGGGGGGTTGGCCGCGATCTCGGCAGCGGTGGCATGCGCGGCCGCTAGCGTTGCCTCGGGGGTGTCGAACACATCGTTGACGAGACCGATCTTCTCGGCCCGAGCGGCATCGATGTCCTTGCCGGTGAACGCCAGTTCACGCAGGTGGCCATCACCGATGATCGGTGGAAGACGATGCAGCGAGCCAATATCGGCGACAATCGCGACCTTGGCCTCGCGCACACTGAACTTCGCCTCGGCACTTGCATACCGGATATCGGCGGCCGCGATGAGGTCGACGCCGCCACCGATGCACCAGCCCTGCACCGCGGCGATCACGGGCTTGCGGCAGGCTGCGACGGCGGTCACCGAGGCCTGCAGCCTCCGAATCTCGTCGAGGAACTCGGTGCGCGGCTTGGCCAGCGCCTTATCGGCCAGCAGCGGCATGAAGGTGCCCGCCATCGCGGCCAGGTCCAGCCCGTAACTGAAATGGGAGCCGGCGGCCGCGAGCACGATTGCCCGTATCTCCGGGTCGGCGTCGAGTTCGGTGAAGATCAGCGGCAGTTCCCGCCAGAAATCGGGTCCCATCGCATTACCCTTGCCGGGCCCGATGAGGGTGACCTGGGCGATATGCCCCGTGGTCTCGACGGTGAAGGCTTTCCAGTCGCTCATGTGCGTGAGCCTACGGGTTCAGGCGGGCAGCAGACCCTTGCGGTCCTCGCGGAGCTGCTTGATCACCGACTGCCAGGACATTGCCCAGGACTGCACGTCGTCTCCGGACTGGCTTGTCATGAAACCGCGAATGATGCCGACGAGCACGGTGCGGTCGCCAACATGGGTGTACACCGGGCCTCCCGAATCGCCCTTGGCGATCACCGGACCGTTAAACCTGAACCAGCCGTTGCCAAGTCGGGTTACCGATCCACACGCATCGCCTGTGGTGAAGCCGGTGCGGCAGACCGGCATACCAATATCGGGAGTAACCGTGTCATCGCGTTCGAGCCGTTGACCGTTGGCCATGACATCGTTGACGGGCAATCCGTCATCGATCGAGATCGCTTCGTAGTCGATGGTGTATTCGTTCTCGTAGACCGGGCCCTCAGGGGGACGGTTGTCGTGGGCGAGGATCTTGTGTCCTATCGCCGCGAAGTCCCCATTGCGAACGATCCCGTCGCCGTTGACGCAGTGCCCGGCCGTGATGCCCACCCGAAGCCCGGGATCGACGAACCCGAGCGTGCAGCTCAGCGAGCCCTGATAGATGAGCATGCCGGGATACACCAGCGGCGGGTCAGCATGAGCCGACGCGGGGTTGGCTGCGGGAAGCGCGCACAACACAGCGACGATGGTCGTTATCCAGAAAAACGGGCGCATGAGGGCTAGGGGACAACCATTCTCGCGGGACCGGACGGGCGGTCATCGGAGGGCGCGGGAGGCAGGACCATCGGCGGCGCCTGCGGATTGGGCGGTGCCTGTGGATTGATGGCCACGGGGCTCGCGATCTCGGGGCGGCTCGCGGCCGCCGCAATGTCATTTCGGATCTGCTGTTGCACCGTGGGCCAGGACAACGCCACGGTGGACTCCCGGCGGGTCTGATTGGCGGTGAAGCGCGCGCTCACGATGCCCACGATGGCGGCGTTGCCGGGAGAGGTGACGGTGTACACGGCACTACCGGAGTCGCCGTGGTCGGCGGGCAGGCCGTCGACGAGGAACCAGCCATTACCGAAACCGGCGATGGCACCGCACGCCTCGCCGGTGGTGATTCCCACCCGGCACACCGCCAGGCCATCGCGGGGAACGACCGCCGGGTCGACCCCGAGCCGCAGTCCGTTGGGCAGCACGTTGTTAATCGGCACGCCCTCGTCGAAGGCGATGCCCTCGTAGTCGATTCGGTAGTCGTCGCGGGACAACGGTCCTTCGGGCTTGATGTTGGACTGGGCCACGGCGAGCTGACCGATGCGCACGCCGTCGCTAGTGAACACCGGCCCATTACCGCCACAGTGACCCGCGGTGACGCCCACGCGCGCAGCAGGATCCACGAAGCCAAGGGTGCAGCTCAGTGATTCCTTCCCGGGTGGGCGCTGGATGATCTCCATGCCCGGATAAATCAGCGGGTCCGCATGTGCGGCAGCCGGGTTCGCGAGGCCAAGGCCGCACAACACGATGAGGGCCGCGGCCCACACCGGGAACCGTCCCTGCGGTTCGGTCCGTCGACCGTTGTCGCCGACACTGGTCACGCCGTAGCTCTCTGTCTGCCACGTTCACCGTCAATAAAGCCCCGACCAGTGTTAGGAGAGCACGCGGCACGACTCTCCGTGTCGCTACGAGCCTATGCGAACGAGGCGTCCTCTGGTGCAGGAAGTGTGGTCGGAGCAGGTGAATGCCCAGGTGGCGGGGGAGCGTCGGGTGCTTTCTCGAGGTCTTCTCGCAGTTGATTGACGACGGTCGACCAGGAAATCGCGGTGGTTTGCACCACGCCGGTCTCGACGCTGCGGGTAGTTCCGCGGGCGATCCCGACAATGGCACCGTGCCCCGGTGAGGTGATCGAGTACACCGGGCTGCCCGAGTCGCCGTGGTCGGCGGGTAGTCCGTCGATCTCGAACCAGCCATTGTTGACCGTGGTGACGGTGCCGCAGGACTCTCCGGTGGTGACGCCGTTACGGCACACCGGCAGTCCGGTGTGCGGCTGGATTCCGCTGCCGCGCTCAAGCCGAATCCCGTTGGGCAGTATGTCGTTGATCGCTACGTCATTGCGGAATTTGATGGCCTCGTAGTCGATCACGTACTTGGTGCCGTCGATCCGGTCGCCGTCACGCAGGTTGGAACCGGCGATGACGAGGACGCCGATCACATTGCCGGCCGAGTCGTACACCGGGCCATCGGTATCCATGGCGCAATGGCCCGCGGTGAGGCCGAAACGCGCGTCGGGATCCACGAACCCGAGCGTGCAGCTCTGAGTCCCCTGGATGATCTCCATCCCGGGAAACACCAGGGGGCCATCCGCCAGAGCCGAAGGGGCCAACGCCACCGCGGCCAACGCGGCTACGGCGAGGCCGCCGCACAATCTGCTAGCAACAGACAATTCGTACCCCAGCCTGTCTCTCCGAGTAATAGGCAAAGCTTTGAAACACAGTGTAGGGATAGGTGAGGGATCAGTCGCGCTGATCGAGCAACTTGATCAGCCGCTTGGTGGCGATCAATCGGTAGGAAGCATCGAGCAGCTCGGCGACCTCATCCCAGTCCACATTGGCGGTGCTGAAGTCGAGCCCCAGCCAGCCGTAGGGCCCCATGTACGCCGGGTAGTAGAAGCGGTCGTCCTGGAGGAGCGCGGGGCGCTCGGAATCGTCCACCTTGACCAGCACGGAATACGGGTAGGCGATCATCTCGCCCTTGGCGTCTCCTTTGGCGTTGCCGCCGAACATCGCGAAGATCTTGCCCGCTTTGAAGACGGGCCGGCCCCAGGAGATCTGTTCGGCAGCCTCGGGTAGTGCGAGTGCCAGCTGGCGAAGTTCTGCCAGGCCGGGATCGTCCTCGGTGAACATGATGGGATGCGTGCCCATGGGCCCATCGTAGGGTTCGGGCACTGTCGGGCGGGTGGGTTAGCCTGCCGATGTGGATCCTGACGTGCAGCGCCAGTGGCGTGAGCTTGCCGACGAGGTGCGTGGGCACCAGTTCCGCTACTACGTCAAGGACGCCCCGGTCGTCTCCGACGGCGAGTTCGATCGCCTCTTGAAGGAGCTCGAGGCCCTGGAAGCGCAGCATCCCGAGTTGCAGACCCCGGACTCACCCACGCAGCTGGTGGGTGGAGCAGGGTTTGTCACCGAATTCGGATCTGCTGACCACCTGGAGCGAATGCTCAGTCTGGACAACGCATTCAGTTCAGAGGAGTTGACGGCCTGGGATGCCCGCGTTCGCGGCGATATCGGGGAAGAACCGGAATACCTGTGCGAGCTGAAGATCGACGGGGTCGCACTTTCGTTGGTGTATGAGAACGGTGTGCTGGTGCGCGGCGCGACGCGCGGAGATGGCCGCAGCGGCGAGGATGTCACCCTGAACGCCAGGACCATCGAGGATGTACCGGAAAGGCTCACGGCCTCAAAGGAATACCCGATACCCGCACTCCTGGAGGTACGTGGCGAGGTCTTCTTCCGGCTGGAGGATTTCGAGGCGTTGAATGCCTCGCTGGTGGAGGAGAGTAAGCCGCCGTTCGCCAATCCGCGCAACAGTGCCGCGGGCAGTCTGCGGCAGAAGAACCCGGCCATCACGGCCAGGCGGCGGCTGCGGATGATCTGCCACGGGCTTGGCCGCGCCGAGGGGTTCGCTCCGGAGAGCCTGCACGAGGCTTATTTGGCGTTGGGGCAGTGGGGTTTACCCGTCTCTACCCACACCACCAAGGTGCGGGGCATCGCGCAGGTTCAGGAACGCGTCAACTATTGGGCCGAGCATCGCCATGATGTGGAACACGAGATCGACGGTCTTGTCGTGAAGGTCGACACGGTGGCGCTGCAACGCCGCCTGGGCAGCACCTCGCGCGCACCGCGCTGGGCCATCGCCTACAAGTACCCGCCCGAGGAGGCGACCACCGAACTGCTCGACATCCGGGTGAGCGTGGGCCGAACGGGGCGGGTTACCCCCTTCGCCTACATGACCCCCGTCAAGGTGGCCGGATCCACGGTGTCGTTGGCGACCCTGCACAACGCATCCGAGGTCAAACGCAAGGGCGTGTTGATCGGCGACACTGTGGTTATCCGTAAGGCCGGGGACGTCATCCCGGAAGTTCTGGGTCCGGTCGCCGATCTGCGGAACGGGTCCGAACGCGAATTCGTCATGCCCACAACCTGTCCCGAATGCGGCACCGTACTGGCTCACGAGAAGGAGGGCGACGCCGATATTCGCTGCCCGAATTCGCGAAGCTGCCCGGCCCAGCTGCGTGAGCGGGTATTCCACGTGGCAGGGCGTGGTGCCTTCGATATCGAGGCACTCGGTTATGAGGCGGCCATTGCCCTGCTTTCGGCAGGGGTTATCGAGGATGAGGGAGATCTGTTCAGCCTCACAGCCGAGGACCTGCTGCGCACCGACCTGTTCAAGACCAAGAATGGGTCATTGTCCGCCAACGGAAGTCGGCTGCTGGAGAACCTGGACAAGGCGAAACAGCAACAGCTGTGGCGTGTGTTGGTGGCGCTGTCGATCCGCCACGTCGGTCCGACGGCGGCGCGCGCGCTGGCCACCGAGTTCGGTGAATTGGAAGCCATCGAGGGAGCCTCTGTCGAACAGCTGGCCGCCGTCGAGGGGGTGGGTGCCACGATTGCCGCGGCGGTGGTGGATTGGTTCACCGTCGACTGGCATCGCGCCATCGTCGACAAATGGCGCGCCGCGGGTGTTCGGATGGCCGATGAACGTGATGAGTCGATACCGCGCAATCTCGAAGGCTTGTCGATCGTCGTAACCGGTTCACTCCCAGGGTTTTCGCGTGATGAGGCGAAGGAGGCCATCATTGCCCGGGGCGGCAAGTCCGCGAGTTCGGTGTCCAAGAAGACGGCGTTCGTCGTCGTCGGTGATGCGCCGGGATCCAAGTACGACAAGGCCGTTGAGCTGGGCGTGACAATCCTCGACGAGGACGGCTTCCGGGCGTTGCTGGCCGACGGGCCTCCCGCCGACTCAGCGTGAAACTGCCCCTAAGGTTTCGGCGGAACCGACAGATCGAATACTCGTAGGTCGCCGTAATCCTTTGAGGAGAAGTGGGTTTCGACCCACTTCTGGACGTCATCGGCCACCCGCTTGGTGTCGCCGTCCTTCTGTGGTTGCGGTTTGTCCTGCTCCTTGTCTTTGTCCTTATCCTTGACGGATTCGGCATAGAACTGGACGGTGCCATCCTGCGTGTAATCGATGAACTGCTGCAGGGTGATGGGGTTGTCGCGGCCGGAGAATCCGCCGATCGCCATCACGGGTGCGTTGGTCTCCAACTGAATGGGAGCGGCGGTGCGGGTGTTGGTCGTCGCCACCGGCCATCTGGCGCCGGAATCCTTGATCAACGCCGCCAGTGCCGGATCCAGCGGCGTGGGTGCCTGGCCGCCGAACTTCTCCTCGTTGGCGATCGCCGGGCCGGACGTCGAGAGCCCCCCGACCTTCGGGGTGGTCACATTGGCGATGGTGAACGCGAGCGAGCCTCCCAATGAAACTGCAAGGGCCAGTGCGGCAATGGCATAGCGCAGGCGCGCGTTACGTTCGAGTGCGCCCAGGGCGAGGGCAACGGCCGCGACGATCCCGCCGATCAGCAGAAGCCAGCGCAGCCAGGGCAGCCAGGTCGGTATGCGCCGCAGTAGTACGAAGGCCATGACGGTGGCACTGAGCGTGAACGCGCTCAGCCCGAATTTGCCGATGCGCTCGGACCGATGCCGCCACAACAGCACCGTGCCGATGGCCAGCGAACCGGCGATGGCAGGGGCCATGGCCGAGGTGTAGTAGGGGTGGAATTGTTTGGCCATGTAACTGAGGATCACGTAGTTGGACACCATCCAGGTGCCCCACAAAACGAGGCCTGCTCCCGCGGGATGGGTGGTGATGGTGCGCAGGCGGCCCAACCAGCCCGCGGTCTGCGGCGTCCTGCTGACGGTGACAAGTCCGAGGATCAGCGCGATGAACGCAGTGGGAAGCAGCCATGCGATGTGATCGGCCTGGGTGTCCTGGAACAGTCGGAAGATGCCCGGGGTACCCGAGAACGAAGGACCACTTCCCCGGCCGCCGCCCATCCCGTTCGAGTTGTCACCGAGCAGGCGGTCCAGGCCGTTGTAGCCAACCGCCAGCGTCCATTCACTGTTGTCGGTGGAGTTGTCGACGTAGGGGCGACTGGCTGCCGGGGTCAGCGCGACGGCGGCCATCCACCAACCCGATGCGGCCAAGAGGGCGCCGGCCGCACCCAGCAGGTGCATAAGCGTTGTCTTCCAAGGCCATTTCGCGGATACCAGATAGGCCAGGAGCAGCGCCGGAGCCACCAGTAGACCTTCGAGTGTCTTGCACAGGAACGCGAACCCGATACCGACTCCGGCGAGTGCCAGCCAGCCGGCGGCACTGCGTGAGCGCTCGGAATCGATTGCACGCGTGGTGAAGTATGCGGCCACCACCATGCCAAACACCATGGGTGCGTCGGGATTGGAATGCCGGAACATCACCGAGACCACCGGGATGAGAGCGAACAGGGCCGCCGCGAGCAGGCCGGCACTCGGTCCGGCCTGCCGCCGTACCGTTGCGCGAATCAGTGCGGCGCTGACGATCGCGAGGATGGCCTGCGGGATCAGCATGCTGGCGCTGGAAAAGCCAAATATCCTGGCGGACAATCCCATCAACCACAAACCGCCGGCGGGCTTGTCGACCGTCACGTAGTTCTGCGGATCGAAGCTGCCGAAGAACCAAGCCTTCCAGCTTTCACTGCCTGATTGCACGGCCGCCGCATAGAAGGTGTTGGACCACCCGTTGTGGCTGATGTCCCAGAGGTACACCACGGTGATCGTCAACAGAATGGCAGCGAAGATGAGCCGTTCACGAGTCTGGCTCATGGACGCGTCGATGTCAGTCACGCCAGTGAGTGTGCAGGGCGACTCAGGGAATTGGCTGTGCCGTTCCTGTGAACAGGCCGCTATCGCACCAAGGTGGCGACGATCCCCGCCAGATAGCCGAGGCGGGCCACCTCCGAGGGCCGAAACTCCGGGCCGCCGGGACGGCCGAGGACCACGGCGGTGTCACTGGACCCCAGTGGCGCGGCGGCGAGCGTGGTGTCCATGTCCTTCCACAGCTGCGGCACCCATTCGGCAGCTGTTTCCAGGACCTGGGCCCGGCTCAGCGGTAGCCACGGGGCGGCAGTGGCCTGTGTTTCCGGGGCACCGGCGCTGCCCGCCACCCGAATGAAACCACTGCCTTCCTGCCGCACCACGGTGCACCAGTTCGCGCGCAGCACATGCGGGGCCTCCTGGGCGAGCACTTCCAGGCGGGCGGATGACGCGGCGGCGGCCACTCTGTCGATCAGTTCCAGCTCGCGGTGTGCCTCCAGTAGCCCGGTGTGCGGGCGGATGGAATGCACATGCACCCCGTTCAAGGCCTCGGCGGCGGTGATCAACGAGTCGGGCATGGAACCGGGTGGCAGGTCGATGACCAGGTCATCGATGGCATACCCGGGACCGCGCTCGACGACGTCGAGGGACAGGATGTCCGCACCCACCGTGCCGAGCGCGACGGCGACCGATCCCAGACTTCCGGGTCGGTCGGCAAGTTGTAAGCGCAGCAGATAGGACGGCACGTCCAACACTGTGGCACAGGTCAGGTACGGCCGCCCTCTAGGCTATCTAGCCGTGAGCGCCATATCCCGTGACGAGGTCGCGCACCTGGCCAGATTGGCCCGGCTTGCGCTGACCGACGCTGAGCTGGATGGATACGCGGGGCAACTCGACGCGATCCTCGGCCACGTCAGCCAGATCAGTGCCGTGTCCACCGATGAGCTCGACGAGGTCGACGCGACGAGTTCTCCGCTTGATGCGGTAAATGTCACACGGCCGGATGTGATCGCCGACTGCCTGACCCCTGATGAGGCGCTGGCGCAGGCTCCTCGGGTGGCCGAGGGGCGTTTCGCTGTTCCGCAGATCCTGGGAGAAGAAGAGTGACCGACCTGATCAGGCAGGATGCATCATCGCTGGCGACGCTGATTCATTCCGGCGAAGTGTCATCGGTTGAGGTGACTCGCGCGCATCTGGATCAGATCGCCAGTACCGACGAGACCTACCGCGCATTCCTGCACGTGGCGGGGGAGCAGGCCCTTGCCGCGGCCAAGGATGCCGACGACGCCATCGCACGTGGCGATCAGCCCGCATCGGCCCTGGCCGGTGTGCCGCTGGCGCTCAAGGACGTCTTCACCACCCGGGACATGCCGACCACGTGTGGGTCGAAGATCCTGGAGAACTGGGTTCCGCCCTACGACGCGACGGTGACCGCTCGGCTGCGTGAGGCCGGGATCCCGATCCTGGGCAAGACGAACATGGACGAGTTCGCGATGGGCTCCTCCACCGAGAACTCCGCGTACGGCCCCACCCGCAATCCGTGGGACACCGAGCGCGTGCCGGGTGGCTCGGGTGGCGGTAGCGCGGCCGCGCTGGCCGCCTTCCAGGCACCGCTGGCCATCGGTACTGACACCGGCGGCTCCATCCGTCAGCCCGCGGCCCTCACCGCCACCGTCGGAGTCAAGCCCACTTACGGCACCGTGTCGCGGTACGGCCTGGTGGCCTGCGCGTCATCGCTGGATCAGGGTGGACCTTGTGCACGTACGGTTTTGGATACCGCACTGTTGCACCAGGTGATCGCCGGACATGACCCGCGCGACTCCACCTCGGTCGACGAGCCGGTCCCCGATGTGGTGGCCGCTGCTCGTGCCGGGGCTGCCGGCGACCTCAAAGGCGTACGCGTCGGTGTGGTCTCACAATTGCGTGGTGACGGGTACCAGCCGGGTGTGATGGCGTCTTTCGATGCGGCCGTCGAGCAGCTCACCGCGTTGGGTGCCGACGTAGTGGAGGTGTCCTGTCCGCACTTCGAATACGCACTTCCGGCGTACTACCTGATCCTGCCGTCGGAGGTGTCCTCCAACCTGGCTCGGTTCGATGCCATGCGGTACGGGATGCGCGTCGGCGACGACGGGACGCACAGCGCCGAGGAAGTCATGGCGCTCACCCGGGCCGCGGGCTTTGGCCCAGAGGTCAAGCGGCGCATCATGATCGGCACCTATGCGCTATCGGCCGGGTACTACGACGCCTATTACGGCCGGGCACAGAAGGTGCGCACCCTGATCAAGCGCGACCTGGAGCAGGCCTACGAACAGGTGGATGTACTGGTCACCCCGGCGACGCCCACGACCGCATTCCGGTTGGGGGAGAAGGTCGACGACCCGCTGGCCATGTACCAGTTCGACTTGTGCACGCTGCCGCTGAATCTGGCCGGGCATTGCGGAATGTCGGTGCCCTCGGGACTATCGGCCGACGACGGGCTGCCGGTGGGCCTGCAGATCATGGCGCCCGCCCTTGCCGACGACCGGCTGTACCGGGTCGGGGCGGCGTATGAGACGGCGCGTGGGCCGCTGCCGTCCGCACTGTAGAGATTCACAGGCAATTAGTAGGGATCCGGCCCTTCCGAGGCAGCAAGAGCTGTCATATTTGCATATATGCATATGATGGCCAGGTGCAGTGGTGCAGTGATCGCCGTCGGCGTGGTGGCAGCGGTGCCGGCGGCGTTGGTGCTTTCGCAATCGGTTCCCGCGACGCCGCAGACGAAGATCCAGTGCTCGGTGCAGACCGATACCACCTGCGATCACTCCGGCGATCCTCATCTGACGGCGCGACCGAACCCCGGCAACATGGTGCCGCGGGCGACCATCCCGCAGACAAAGACACGCCCCAGCACAGTCTTGCCGCGAGCGTGACCAGCATGACGAGGATGTCGATACGTCGGATGGCCGCGGCCGGTGCATGCGCGGCCGCTCTGGCTGGAGTGGTGGTGACGAGCCGCATCGAGGCCCCGCAGGCGGTAGTGCAGGTGAAACCGGCCGCGTGCAGCGGATCGACGGAGCCCGACTGTCTCGCTCCCGGCGACAATCACTTGTCGTCGGCGCCTGATCCGGGGAACGCGCCACCGCAGGCCACCATCGTGACAACCAGGCCAGGCCCCACGGCAGTGCGCCCGGGGCGGTGACCACCCGCGGCGGGAGCTAGGTTGGCATCCGTGGCAGCGGCGCCGAAGCGAGTGCAAGTCAACAGCGGCATTGTTGAAGGCTTTGTGCGGCGTGGAATGCGCCGTTTCCGGGGAATCCCCTATGCCGAACCGCCGGTAGGGCTGCTGCGGCTTAAGGCGCCGCGTCCCGTGCAGCCCTGGGAGGGCGTCCGGCGCTGCACGAGATTCGGTGCGGTGCCCTACCAGCCCAAGGTGTTCACCCCGCAGAAACGTCGCAGCGAGAACTGTCTGACACTCAATGTGGTGACGCCGGAGGAACTACCCGACGGTCCGTTACCGGTGATGTTCTACATCTACGGCGGTGGGTATTTCCTCGGTGCCAGTGCCTCGCCTCCCTACGAGGGATCGATACTGGCGCGTCGCGGATGCGTCTATGTATCGGCCAACTATCGCGTGGGGGCGCTGGGCGCCTTCGATCTGTCCTCGCTGTCCGATGCCGAGCACGTCATCGAAAGTAACGTGTACCTGCGTGATCTCGTGCTGGCCCTGCAGTGGGTTCGCGACAATGTCCGGGCCTTCGGCGGAGATCCGGACAATGTGACCATCTTCGGCGAGAGTGCCGGCGCCAGCGCCGTCGAGACGCTGATGACCACCCCCGCCGCCGCGGGGTTGTTCCACCGCGCGATCATCCAAAGCACCGCCAGTGGCCTGGCCGCCGGCGCCGATACGATCGCGCATGAGGCCCGGCGATTCGCTGAACTGCTTGGGGCTGGCCCTGATAACGCTGCCGAGAAGGTCATGAACGCCTCGCCCCGGCAGCTCCTGCGTGCACAGCGCAAGTTGATCGCCGAGGGCGGATTTCCATTCGGGCCTTCGGTCGATGGCGACTACTTGCCAAGCGCTCCCGTCGATGCCATCGAACGCGGTGATGCGCAACGAGTTCCGCTGATCATCGGAAGTAACGCCGATGAAGCCAGGCTTTTCACCAAGGCCATCAAGGTGATGCCGCTATCCGAAGCCGAACAGCTGGAGATTCTTGCGCGAGGAGGCCCTGGGTATCTCGAGCGGATTGTTGGCGCTTACCCGGGATATCCATCGAAGGAAGCCCGGTTGCGGCTGGCTGGAGACATGTTCTTTACCTCTTCGGTGTGGCGGATCGCCCGGGCGCATCAGCAATTCGCACCGGTTTACGTGTACCAGTTCGACTATGCGCCCTGGCCCGTGCGGGCTGCCGGCCTGAACGGCTCGCATGCCACCGAGCTGCTCGCGGTCTTCGGCAATTACCGTGGTCCGGCCGGACCGCTCTTGGCTGGGAGCTTTACTCATCGTGATGCCTCGCGGGTGGTCGACGATGTGCAAGAGCGCTGGGTGGCGTTCGCGCGCAACGGTGTTCCGAGCGAGGACTGGCCGGCATACCGAGGACCGGACTGGCCGGTGATGGTCTTCGACCGTGTGACATGCGTCGAGAAGAACCTCGGCGTCGGCCGCCGTGATGTGTGGGCGGGGTTCACGCTGAGCGCCCCGCAGCGTCCACCGAAGGCGTCGTAGCGCTGCCGCCCGGCCACGTCACGGGCATGATGGGGCCTATGCGTATCGGAGTGCTTACCGGTGGCGGCGACTGTCCCGGGCTGAACGCCGTCATCAGGGCGGTGGTACGGACCTGTGCCAACCGCTACGACTCGCAGGTCGTGGGATTTCAGGACGGCTGGCGCGGTCTGTTGGAGAACCGCCGCATCCAGCTGGCCAACGACGACCGCAACGACCGGCTGCTGACCAAGGGCGGCACGGTGCTGGGCACCGCCCGCACCAATCCCGACAAGCTGCGTGCCGGGCTGGACCAGATCAAACAGACCCTCGACGACAACGGGATCGATGTGCTGATCCCGATCGGTGGGGAGGGCACGCTCACCGCGGCGAGCTGGCTCGCCGACGAGAATGTCCCCGTGGTCGGGGTGCCCAAGACGATCGACAACGACATCGATTGCACCGATGTCACTTTCGGGTTCGATACCGCGCTGACCATCGCCACCGACGCCATCGATCGGTTGCACAGCACGGCCGAATCGCATCAGCGCGTCATGCTGGTGGAAGTGATGGGCAGGCACGCGGGCTGGATCGCCCTGCACTCCGGACTGGCTTCCGGCGCGCACATGACATTGATCCCCGAAGTGCCGTACGACGTGGAAGAGGTGTGTCGACTCATCAAAGGCCGCTTCCAGCGTGGGGATTCGCATTTCATCTGTGTGGTGGCAGAGGGCGCCAAGCCGGCCGAGGGCTCAATGGAGTTACGCGACGGCGGAATTGACGAGTTCGGGCATCAGCGGTTTACCGGAGTGGCGCAGCAGCTGGGTGTGGAAATCGAGAAGCGCATCAACAAGGAGGTGCGCACGACCGTGCTGGGCCATGTGCAGCGCGGCGGCACCCCGACACCGTTCGACAGGGTGCTCGCCACCCGATTCGGAGTGAACGCCGCGGACGCGGCCCATGCCGGTGAGTATGGGGTGATGGTGTCGTTGCGGGGCCAGGACATCGGACGGGTGCCCTTGTCCGAGGCCACCCGTCATCTCAAGCTGGTCCCCAAGAACCGCTACGAGGACGCTGCGGCCTTCTTCGGCTGATCGGGCAGGTTCGCCGAGCGCATACCTGGTGTGGATGATTCACGCGATTCACCTCCGTGCGGTATGCGCTCGACGGAGGGGCCTGTTGGGTAGGGCCAGCTCAGCCCCCGGGCGGCAAAGCCGACCTATTAGGATCGCAGCATGACAGAACTGCTGGACTACGACGATGTGCTGACCCGATACGAGCCGGTGCTCGGCATGGAGGTCCACGTCGAACTGTCCACAGCCACCAAGATGTTCTGCGGCTGCCCCACCACATTCGGCGCGGAGCCGAACACCCAGATCTGCCCCGTCTGTCTGGGGCTGCCGGGCTCGTTGCCGGTGGTCAACGAGAAGGCCGTCGAATCGGCCATCCGTATCGGGCTGGCGCTGAACTGTGAGATCGCCCCGTGGGGCCGGTTCGCCCGCAAGAACTACTTCTACCCGGACCAGCCGAAGAACTACCAGATCTCTCAATACGACGAGCCGATCGCGTTCAACGGGTACCTGGACGTCCCGCTCGAAGACGGCACCACCTGGCGGGTGCAGATCGAGCGCGCCCACATGGAGGAAGACACCGGCAAGCTGACGCATATCGGCAGCGAGACCGGCCGCATCTCCGGGGCCACCGAATCCCTGCTCGACTACAACCGGGCGGGCGTGCCGCTTGTCGAGATCGTCACCAAGCCCATCGAGGGCACCGGGGAACGTGCTCCGGAGATCGCCCGCGCCTACGTTACGGCGCTGCGGGACCTGTTGCGCGCGTTGGATGTTTCCGATGTGCGCATGGATCACGGGTCCATGCGCTGCGATGCGAATGTGTCGCTGATGCCCACCGGTGCCGACCAGTTCGGCACCCGCACCGAGACCAAGAACGTCAACTCACTCAAGAGCGTCGAAGTGGCGGTGCGCTACGAGATGCGCCGCCAGGCAGCTGTTCTGGATGCGGGTGAGGACGTCATTCAGGAAACCCGGCACTTCCTGGAGCAGGACGGCTCTACCAGTGCGGGGCGCCGCAAGGAGACGGCCGAGGACTACCGCTACTTCCCGGAGCCCGACCTGGAACCCGTCGCGCCCAGCGGCGAGCTGATCGAGCGGCTACGCGGCACCCTGCCCGAGCTGCCCTGGCTGCGGTTGGGGCGCATTCAGCAGGAATGGGGCGTCTCCGATGAGGTGATGCGCGACCTGGTGAACAACGGCGCCGTCGAACTCGTACAGGCCACCGTCGTCGAGGGGGCCAGCAGCGAGGAGGCGCGTTCGTGGTGGGGCAACTACCTCGTCCAGCAAGCCAATTCGCGCGAGGTCGAGCTGGCTGAGCTTCCCATCACGCCAAAGCAGGTGGCCGCTGTCGCCGCGTTGATCAACGACGGCAAGCTGTCCAACAAGTTGGCGCGCCAGGTGGTCGACGGCGTGCTGGCCGGAGAGGGTGAGCCCGAGCAGGTGATGACCGCCCGCGGGTTGACCGTGGTGCGCGACGATTCGGTGATCCAGGCCGCCGTAGATGAGGCATTGGCAGCCAATCCCGATGTCGCGCAGAAGATCCGCGACGGCAAGGTGGCGGCCGCGGGCGCCATCGTCGGTGCGGTGATGAAGGCCACCCGGGGACAAGCGGATGCCGCGCTGGTCAAGGATCTGGTGCTGAAGGCCTGCGGCCAGGCGTAATCACACGCTGACTGTCGACTTCTCGCGACAAAGTGCGAGTGAGCACCGCGAGAAGTCGACAGTCGGCGACTAATTAGTCCAGGTCGTCGTTGGCGCGGGGGAATCCGCCGCCCTTCGGGAACAGTGGGAACACCACGTCCTCGGTGGGGGTGGCGGTGCCGAAGTCCTTGTTGATGGAACCGCCCCAGACGTTCCCGTCGGCCGAGAGCTTGAGCGCCCGCACGTGACCGTGCTGCTCTTTCTGGCGGAGCACTTCGGGATCGCCGGTGACCGCGCCGGTCTCCGGGTTCTGGCGCACCACGACGGTGGTCTGGTTGAAGACCAGGTTGACCATCACCGAGCTGTCCAACGCGGCGCAGCCCGCCACCCCGGGTTTGTCGGGCCAGGTCCAGACCGTCGTGATCTTTCCGTCCTTGGTCAGCTTTTGTAGCCGGTCGCCGACGGGGGAGCGGTCGGTGACGTATAGCGCGCCGTTGGCGGCGTCCACGCACATCGCTCCGCCGTCGCCGAGGCCGCTGATGGCGGTGGTCGGTGCGGCCTGGTCGATGGTGGTCGGCTGTTCGATGCGGATCACCTTGCCGGCCAGCGAGTTCGGATCATTGGCTGCGGCCGGATTACCGCCGGTGCCGGTCTGGACCACCAGCGTGGTGGGGCTGATGAACGCCAGCGATCCGGCATTACCGTTGGGGCCCTTAGGAATTCCAGTGAGAATGTCCTTGGGCACATCGCCGTCGGCGATGCGGATCACCCGGTTGTCGGTGGGGGTGCTGATGTAGGCGTACATCAGCCGGTCCTGCTGGTATGAGGGGGAGAGCACGATATCGGACAGTCCTCCGTCCCCGGAGGGGTCGACGGGGATGGTTGTCTTCACCTTCGGTTCGGCGCTCGTCGCGATCTCTTTGACGGCACCCGTTGCCCGCTCGGCGACCAAAGCGGTCTTGCCATCGCTGCCCATGATGAGGCCGCTGGTGGCTTCCAGGCATCCCTGCATCACGCCGTCGGCGGCGCACTGCTTGGGAAACGGTTTACCCGGCAACGGTGGCGGCGGGGTGGTCGTGGTCTGGGCAATCCCGCGGCTGGGGACCTCGGTGAACGGCTGATCCTGGGTGGGATCGAACCGTACGCAACCCGAGAGCAGGGTCACCGTCCCGGCCAACGCCGCCACCGAACCGACAAACAGTCTTCTCCCCGATGGCTCATTGGTCGGTCCCGTCGTGGGATTTGGCCGGATGTCGCCGGCCCTGCGGCTCCGGCAGCGAATGAGCATGCCCGCAAGATTACGGACCTTACGGCGTTGCTCGCCACATTCAGGCCTCCAATGGACTTACTCTTGGGCCGTGACCGGTCATTCGGACGATCCGCAGGTGTGGCGTAAGCCGCCCGAACTGGTCGACCCTGAAGACGATGTGCCGTCGGCCACCTATGGCGGCGATTTCGAGACCACGGCAATCCCGCATTACCAGGGGGAAAAGCTGACGAGCTCCCACGACGTGAAAGAGGTTGGACCGTTGTACGATCCAGCGCCGCTGCCCTATGCCGAACCTGCCACCACCCAGATATCTTCCGAGGCGGTGCAGGCGCGACATGCCGCGCCGTGGGGCACCCAAGACCCGACGGGCGACCGTCGCGGCACCCAAGATCTTGGACTGTTATTGCTGCGTGTCGGCGTGGGCGCGGTGCTCATCGCGCACGGATTGCGCAAGGTTTTCGGCTGGTGGGGCGGCACCGGCCTCAATGGTTTCGAATCGACGCTGACTGATCGCGGCTTCAAGTACGCCGACATCCTTACTTATGTCGGTGTCACCGCAGAGCTCGGCGCCGGGGTACTGCTGATTCTCGGTCTGCTGACGCCGCTGGCGGGGGCGGCCGGGCTGGCCTTCATGGTCAATGTCCTGCTGTCCGACATGGTGTCCGACAAGGCGAACCGGTACGCGATCTTTTGGCCCGACGGGCACGAGTTCGAGCTGTTGATGATCGTCGCGCTCATCGCGGTGATCCTCGTAGGCCCTGGTCGGTACGGGTTTGACGCCGGAAGGGGCTGGGCCCGCAGGCCGTTTGTGGGCTCCTTCGCCGCGCTGCTGCTGGGCCTGGGTGCCGCGGCTGCCATCTGGGTGTTCCTCAACGGAACGAACCCGCTCGCTTAGATCACCCACTCTCGCCGACACGTGATATTGGTGTCGGCGACAGAAGTGCGGCGTAAACCCTGGTTTCGGCGGCGGTTCGGTGCGCCGATGCAGCGACGGCATTGTTGCCGAATCCGGTGCGAAACCGATATTTCATGACGAATTCCGCTCTTGATGGGCGAAATGTCAACGGAAAACGTATTCTGCTCGCAGTCCGCCAAGCGAGGAGACGCGTATGAGCTCAGATAACCCCGTCGAGAGCAAGGGGCTCAAGGGCGGCGCGATGGGGCTGCTGTCCAGCGTTGTGGTCGGGCTGGCGTCCACGGCGCCGGCCTACAGTCTGGCCGCCACCCTGGGGCTGATCGTCGCCAGCGGCGGCGCCCTGCTCGCCGGAGTCAAGGCGCCCGCCATTGTGCTGATCTCGTTCATCCCGATCTATCTGATCGCGGTGGCCTATCAGGAACTGAACAAGGCCGAACCGGACTGCGGGACCACGTTCACCTGGGCGTCGCGCACCTTCGGGCCGATCGTCGGATGGCTGGGCGGCTGGGGGATCATCGCCGCGGACGTCATCGTGATGGCCAACCTGGCCCAGATCGCGGGCGCCTATTCGTTCACCTTCGTCGGCGACCTGGGCTGGTCGGCGGCAGCCAGTCTGGCTGACAGCACCCTGTGGTCCACAGTGGCGGGCGTTCTGTGGATCGTGATCATGACGTATATCTGCTACCGCGGTATCGAAGTCTCGGTGCGCTTGCAGTACGGACTCTTGCTGGTCGAGATGGTTGTTCTGGTCGTCGTCTCGATCATCGCGTTGATCAAGGTCTACACCCATAACGCCGAGGCCTACTCGCTGCTGCCGTCCTTGTCGTGGTTCTGGCCCGGGGGCTTGGACTTCGGCACCGTGATCGCACCGGCAGTACTGACGACGATCTTCATCTACTGGGGCTGGGATACCGCAGTGGCCTGCAATGAGGAGTCCGATGACCCGGGACGTACGCCCGGACGCGCCGCGGTGCTGTCCACATTCCTGTTGCTGGCCACCTATGCGCTGGTCAGTGTGGCGGCGGTGGCCTTCGCGGGAGTCGGCACGGAGGGGATAGGCCTGGGTAATCAGGAGAATGCGGCGGATGTGTTCGCGGCTATCGGTCCCGAACTGTTCGGTGACAGCTTCCTTGGACATGTGGGGATGCTCTTGCTCTCCGCCTCCATCCTGACGTCGGCCTCGGCCTGCACCCAGACCACGATCCTGCCGACGGCCCGCACCACCCTGTCGATGGGTGTCTACAAGGCCCTACCGGAATCGTTCGCCTCGATCCACCGCACGTACCTGACGCCGACCACCTCTACCGTGGCGATGGGTGCGGTCTCGATCGCGTGCTACGTGCTCTTTACGATCATCAGCACCAACCTGCTGACCGCGCTGATCGGATCGGTCGGCCTGATGATTGCTTTCTACTACGGGCTCACCGGCTTCGCGTGTGTGTGGTTTTACCGTCGGACACTCACACAGAGTGCTCGCAATTTCATGATGCGAGGTGCGATCCCGTTGCTCGGTGGAATCGCGCTGACGGTCATCTTCGCTTACGGACTGATTCAGTACGCCAAGCCCGACTGGCTCATCGATGACGCCGGTAACAACGTCACCGTCTTCGGATTCGGAGCTGTGGCGGTGGTCGGTATCGGCGCGCTGGTGCTCGGCGTGGTTGTGATGCTGCTGTGGCGGGTGGCCGCGCCGCCCTTCTTCCTGGGGGAGACGTTGCCGCGGCGCAGCGCCGATCTGGTGCTGGCTCCGGCCGGGGCCACCGCTCACTTCGGAGTGCCCGATGCGGTCGAGGCGCAACAGACCGTCATCGCCGGCGATCTGTCCAACCTCCCCGAGGGTGAGGTTGCGGTGAATCCGCAGACGGGTGAGGAGTTCACCAAGGATTAGAGCGAGGCCAATGCCGCCTCGGCCGCCGCGGCGGCGTCGTAGTCGGGGATCCAATCACCGGCCAGGATCGCGGTGAGTCCGGCGGCTTGCTCCTGGGCGCTGAGATCGGTGGCGCGGTAGATCGCGCCCGCTTGGCGTGCGTTCTGCTGAATGCGGCTTGTGCGGTCGCGCCGCAGGGACTCGTACAAGGCCAGCCGCTGGGGGACATCGGCCACCGAAGCGCCCGCGAGAACGGTGGCGAGCACGACCGCGTCCTCGATCGCCATGTTCGCACCCTGGCCCAGATGCGGGGTTACCGGGTGCGCGGCGTCGCCGAGAAGAGTGATGCGGTCAGTTGACCATCGGCCCAACGACTTTCGATCGTAAAGTCCCCACCGGAAGGTTTCTGGAAGTGCGTCGATAATGGCCGGAACAGGGTGTGCCCAATCCGCGAATTCCGCCGCGAGGGCCCGCACATCACCCGGCGCCGTCCACGATTCCTCGGCATCGAGATCGGTGGCCGTGAAGGCCACGATGTTCAGCAACCGCCCTCGGGAGACCGGATAGATGAGGAAACTGCGCCCAGGGCCGAGCCACATCTGCATCCGCTGGAGGTCGACGGAGTCGTCGAGGCGTTCGACGGGAATCAAACCGCGGTAGGCCATGATGCCCTCGCTGGACAGCTCAACGGGGCCTGCGACCACCTGCTGCACCGCCGAGTGGATGCCATCGGCACCGACGACGATGTCGGCGTGCTCCTCGGAGCCGTCGGCGAAGACGATGCGGGCCCCGTCGGCGGTTTCGATCACGTCCTGGCAGGGGCGCCCGAGGTGGACGGTCCCGGCGGGTAGTGCGCCCAGCAGCGCCTGCTGTAGTTCGCCGCGGTGTACGGGCAGGGAGGTCACCGGGCGTCCCGGGGTGACCGACGGCCACGCAGGCGGCACCGGGACATCTTCTCCGTGCCAGGTGCTCCACACGGTGCGTTCGATATGCGTGCCGACCTCCCGTACCCGATCGCCAAGGCCCACGGCATCGAGTGCGCGCTGGCCGTTGTTCGCGACGACGACGCCCGCGCCTACCTCACGCAGTTCGTGCGCCTTCTCATAGACGATGACGTCGATACCGTTGGTGCGCAATGCCGCTGCTGCGGTGAGCCCACCGATTCCGGCGCCGATGATCGCTACACGCATGTTCGTGTCCTTTCGTTGGCTTCGACAATAACGTTAGCATGCTAACTATTGTCATGCTAACCCTTAGACTGTCGGGGTGCCAGGACAACCGAGCGGAAACAGTGCCCGTGAGATCGAAGAGCTGGTGGCGGCTACGGACGCGCTGTACTTCGCGATGCGCCGGGGCCGAACGTCGCCCGCGGGGACGCAGGCGGGTATGAGTCGCTCGCAGCTCGAGCTGCTGGCGCCGCTACTGGACCGGGATTCGATGTCGGTGAGTCAGCTGGCCGGGACGGCGGGAGTGGCGGTGCCGACGGCCACGCGCGCGCTCAAGCAGTTAGAAGAACGGGGTGTGGTCGAACGCACCCGCTCGGCATCGGATGACCGGTTGGTCCTGGTGGGCTTGACCACCGCCGGGCGTACGAGGGTGGTCAACGCGCAGATGGCCTTTCGGGCACGGCAGCACGCGGTCTTCGCCGAATTGGCGGGTGCCGACCGCCGTGCGATGACCACGAGCCTTACCCGGCTCGCGGCGCTCATCAACGACAACTTGGACGCGCGGCCCTAACGTTTCGCGAAAATAGTTCTGTGCCAGTCCTTTTCGGCGGTACCGGTGATATCGCTCATCACGTGCTTGATGGTCAGATACTCCTCAAGGGAGTAGGCGGACATGTCCTTGCCGAAGCCGGACGCGCCGAATCCGCCGTGCGGCATCTCGCTGACGATGGGGATGTGGTCGTTGATCCATACGCAACCCGCCTTGATCTGCCGCGAGGCCCGCTGCGCGCGGTAGACATCGCGCGTCCACGCCGAGGCCGCAAGGCCATAGGCGGTGTCGTTCGCCTGCCGTAGTGCGTCGTCGTCATCGGAGAACGCGCGCACGGTGAGTACCGGGCCGAAGATCTCGTCGCGGTAGGCCTCGGATGTCTCCGCGACATCGGCGATCAGGGTGGGCCGGTAGAAGAATCCCGGCAGATCGGGTGAGCTTGCACCGCTGACGATTCGGCCGCCCTGAGCGGGGGCGCGGTCCACGATGCTCGCGACTCTGGCGCGATGGGGGGCCGAAATGAGCGGTCCGATATCGGTGTTCGGATCCAAGGGATCGCCGACGACGATCTTGTTCATCACCTCGCCGACTCCGGCGACGAAGTCGTCGTACAGATCGCGGGCGACGATCGCCCGGGTCGCGGCCGTGCAGTCCTGGCCGGAGTTGATGATCGTGCCGGCGACCGCGCCCTGAATGGCGGCGTCCAGGTCGGCGTCGTCGAACACGACGAAGGGTGCCTTGCCGCCGAGCTCCAGCTGTGTTCGATGCCCATGAACGGCGGCCGCGGCCATCACCTTTCGGCCGACAGTGGTGGACCCGGTGAAGGTCACCAAATCCACATCGGGGTGGCCCGCGAGGGTACTGCCCACGTCATCGCCGCGTCCGGTGACGACGTTGAGCACACCATCGGGCAGCCCGGCCTCGGTGGCCAGGCGTGCCAGCGTCAGTGTGGTCAGCGGTGTCAGCTCGCTGGGCTTGATCACCACCGTGCACCCCGCCGCCAGTGCGGGCAGCACCTTCCACACCGCCATCTGCAGCGGGTAGTTCCACGGGGTGATGGTGGCTACCACCCCGGCGGCCTCGCGCCGGATGCTGGAGGTGTGGTCGGGCGAGTATTCGGCCGTGGCCTTACCGTCCAGATGTCTTGCGGCACCCGCGAAAAACTCGACATTGTCGATGCTGCCGGGCACATCGAACTCCGATGCCAGGCGCACCGGTTTACCCGTCTGGGAGACCTCCTCGGCCACCAGCGTGTCGGCGTTGGCCGCCATGGCGGCGGCCAGTTTGGCCAGGACGGCGGCACGGTCGGCGGGGGTTGAGCAGGCCCAGCCGGGCCCCGCGGCCCTGGCTGCCGCCACTGCCGCATCGGCGTCGTCGGGGGTCGCCAGGCTTAGCTCGGCGACGGTTGTCCCGGTCGCGGGGTTGATCACGCGATGCGTATCGCCGCGGGTTGTGACGAGGCGGCCATTGATCCAGCTGCTTGGTGCGCTCACCTGGCCACGGTATCGAAAATCGGTGCTTTAAGCCACGGATTCCATCGTCAATAGTCCGCTCTTAACGGTAATTCGTCGTAAAACATTGCAATGGATGACGGAATCCGTGCACAATCGAGCTCGTGACCAACACGAAACGGCGTCTGTTGCGAGTCGCCGATCCGGGTAACGGCTCGGCAGCATTCCAGCTCGATGAGGCTTCCAAAGCGATTGTCGAGGAGCTTCAGCAGGATGGGCGGCGCCCATACGCGACCATCGGTAAGTCGGTGGGCCTCTCGGAGGCGGCGGTGCGTCAACGAGTGCAACGCATGATCGACGCCGGTGTCATGCAGATCGTGGCGGTCACCGATCCCATGCAGCTGGGGTTCGCGCGCCAGGCCATGATCGGCATCAAATGCTCCGGTGACACCACCGAGGTGGCCGACCGGCTCGCGGAGCTGGAGGCGGTCGACTACGTAGTGCTCACTGCCGGAACCTTCGACGCGATCGTCGAGGTGGTCTGCGAGGACGACGACGACCTGTTGGTTCTGCTGAACAAGCAGATTCGTGCCGTGCCCGGGGTGACCTCCACGGAAACCCTGGTTTATCTGAAACTAGTGAAACAACAATACAATTGGGGTACACGGTGACAACCGTCGATGTAGCACACGAGATCTCCGGCGACCTGCAGGAAAAGGCGTCCCGCCATCTGTGGGGCCACTTCGCCCGCCACGGTGAGGGCATATCGCCGCCCATCATCACGCGCGGTGAGGGCGTGCGGATCTGGGATGACCGCGGTAAGAGTTATCTCGACGGTCTTTCGGGATTGTTCGTCGTGCAGGCCGGGCACGGCCGTACCGAACTGGCGGAGGCCGCCGCCCGGCAAGCCGAGAAGCTCGCGTTCTTCCCGCTGTGGTCCTACGCCACCCCGACCGCGATCGAGCTGGCTGATCGGATCGCCGGGTACGCCCCGGGCGACCTGAACCGCGTCTTCTTCACCACGGGCGGGGGAGAAGCGGTGGAAAGCGCGTGGAAGCTGGCCAAACAGTTCTTCAAGCTGACCGGTAAACCTGGTAAGCACAAGGTGATTTCGCGCGCCATCGCGTATCACGGAACCCCGCAGGGCGCTCTGGCCATCACCGGTCTGCCGGCGTTCAAGGCGCCCTTCGAACCGCTGACCCCGGGCGGATTCCGCGCACCGAACACCAACTTCTATCGGGCCCCGGAGGCATACGCCCACGATCCCAAGGCGTTCGGGCGCTACTGTGCCGACCGGATCGCCGAGGCGATCGAATTCGAGGGACCCGACACGGTCGCGGCGGTCTTCCTCGAACCTGTGCAGAACGCCGGCGGTTGCTTCCCGCCCCCGCCCGGCTACTTCGAGCGGGTGCGGGAAATCTGCGACGAGTACGACGTGCTGCTGGTGTCCGACGAGGTGATCTGCGCCTTCGGTCGTATCGGATCAATGTTCGCCTGCGAGGATTTCGGGTACCAGCCGGATATCATCACCTGCGCCAAGGGCATGACCTCCGGGTACTCGCCGATCGGGGCGATGATCGCCACGGACCGCCTGTTCGAGCCGTTCAACGACGGTAAGACCACCTTCCCGCACGGATATACCTTTGGCGGACATCCTGTTTCGGCGGCGGTGGCTCTTGCCAACCTCGATATCTTCGAACGGGAGGGCCTCAACGATCGGGTGCATGAGAACGCCCCGGTGTTCCGCGCCACCCTGGAGAAGCTCCACGACCTGCCGATCGTCGGTGACGTGCGCGGTGAGGGGTACTTCTACGGAATCGAATTGGTCAAGGACAAGACGACCAAGGAGACGTTCAGCGGCGAGGAGAGTGAGCGGCTGCTGCGCGGCTTCCTGTCTGCCGCGCTCTGGGATGCGGGCCTGTACTGTCGCGCCGACGACCGCGGCGACCCGGTGATTCAGCTTGCACCGCCGCTGATTTCGGGGAAGCAGGAGTTCGATGCGATCGAGCAGATCCTGCGCGGAGTGCTCACCGAGGCCTGGGCGCGGTTATAGACATGCGAATTCTCATCGTGGGTGCCGGGGGAGTGGGCAGCGCGGCCGCGTTCATCGCGGCCCGTCGCGAGTTCTTCGAGGCGCTGGTGATCGCGGACTATGACATGGCGCGGTCGCAGGCAGTGGTGGATCGACTCGGTGATCCCCGGTTCACGGCGGCCCGCATCGATGCCTCCTCGGCTGACGATGTCGCGGCGCTGTGCCGGGAGCACCGAATCACCCACGCGCTCAACGCGGTCGACCCCCGATTCGTGATGAGTGTGTTCGACGGGTGCTTCGCAGCAGGCGTGACCTACCTCGACATGGCGATGAGTTTGTCGCATCGTCACCCGGAAAGGCCGTACGAACTGCCCGGGGTGATGCTCGGCGATGAACAGTTCGCCGCGGCCGAAAAGTGGGAAGCGGCAGGGCAGTTGGCTTTGGTCGGTATCGGGGTCGAGCCGGGCCTGAGCGACGTGTTTGCGCGGTACGCCGCCGACCATCTGTTCTCCGAGATCGACGAGCTGGGTACGCGCGACGGATCCAATCTCGAGGTGCAGGGATACCGATTCGCGCCGTCCTTCTCGATCTGGACGACCATCGAGGAGTGCCTGAATCCGCCCCTGATCTGGGAACGCAACAAGGGTTTCTTCACCACCGAACCCTTCAGTGAACCGGAGGTTTTCGACTTCCCCGGCGGCATCGGTCCCGTCGAATGCGTCAACGTCGAGCACGAGGAAGTGGTGCTCATGCCGCGCTGGGTGAAGGCCCGGCGGGTGACATTCAAATATGGCCTCGGCGCCGAATTCATCAACGTGCTGCGCACCCTGCGTCTGGTCGGGCTGGACAGCACCGACCCGGTCAGCGTGCACGCCGACGGTCGCGACGCCTCCGTCAGCCCTCGTGATGTGGTGGCGGCGTGCCTGCCGGACCCGGCCGGGCTGGGGCATCTGATGCGCGGGGCCACCTGTGCGGGTCTATGGGTCACCGGGACCGGTAAGGACGGCAAGCCCCGCGAGGTCTACCTGCACCACGTCGTCGACAACGAGTGGACGATGGCACGCGACGGTGCGCAATGCGTCGTGTGGCAGACCGCCGTGAACCCGGTGGTGGCCCTGGAACTGCTCGCCGAGGGTGCGTGGAGCGGCACCGGTGTGCTGGGGCCGGAGGCATTCGACAGCCTCCCGTTCCTGGACCGGCTCAATACCTTCGGTGCGCCGTGGGGCATGCAGGACCGTTTGGCCGCCTAGCGCTGAACCCCTTGGTACGGATTCGGCACCCGGCCATTGCTGGCCGCCGACAGGATCGGCAGCGTCGAGAAGGTGACTGCCGGAAGACGCAGCGAGGTGCCGTCGACGAGTTCGGCGCGTGCCCAGGCGTGCCTGTCGAATCCGAGGCCCTTGACCTCGGTCCACGGCAGCGTCCGGGTGCTTGCCAGCGTTCTTACCTGCACTGATTCGGTGTCGACTGCGGTCCGATACCGGAAGATGGCATAGGACATGGCGGCGGGGATCAGCAGCAGCGGCGCAAGGACCGGGAGGTACAGGACGAACGTCAGGATGCCGAGCGCCAGGAACCCGGACATGAAATGCGCCATCGGCGACGTCCTGATGACTGTGCGCTTCTCCTCGGTCATCCATCCATTGTCCCCGACGGTGAGGCCAGGGCGAGAATTCGGCCCGGAACTCAGTGGCTTCACGCTCGGCGAAGCCGCCCCTAGCAGGGATTTGACTCGGACCTCCAGAAACGACTACCGTACGCGGTGTGAACAACCCCGCCTTGCTCGTAGTAATCGGTATGCGCGTCGACGCGTAGCCCGAGTCCAAGGCAACTCGCGCACACTCGACGCGCAACCCTCGTACAGCAGACCGCTGGCGGGGGTTTTTTGTTGCCATAGGTTTTCAGTACGGACACAACAAGAGGACAGACCACCATGAGTGCACCTGCAAAGCCCAAGCCGGCTTCTGCTTCTGGGCCGGCCCCAGCAGCAGCTCCGGAAGCGAACACCGTCGCACCCCAGCGCGTCACCGGCGCGCAGTCGGTAGTGCGCTCGCTTGAGGAGCTCGGTGTCGAGGTCATCTTCGGTATTCCCGGCGGTGCGGTGCTGCCCGTGTACGACCCGCTGTACGACTCGGTGAAGGTCCGGCATGTCCTGGTGCGGCACGAGCAGGGTGGCGGGCACGCCGCCAGCGGGTACGCCCACGCCAGCGGCAAGGTCGGCGTCATGATGGCCACCTCCGGCCCGGGTGCCACCAACCTGGTCACCCCGTTGGCCGACGCGCAGATGGACTCCATCCCGGTGGTCGCGATCACCGGGCAGGTGGGGCGGGGCCTCATCGGCACCGACGCCTTCCAGGAAGCCGACATCTCCGGCATCACCATGCCGATCACCAAGCACAACTTCCTGGTGAACAACGCCGAGGAAATCCCGCGGGTCATCGCCGAGGCTTTCTACATCGCCCAGAGCGGCCGTCCCGGTGCGGTCCTCGTCGATATCCCCAAGGACGTGCTGCAGGCGCAGACCACGTTCAGCTGGCCGCCGCAGATCTATCTGCCTGGCTACAAGCCCGTCACCAAGCCGCACGGCAAGCAGGTCCGTGAGGCGGTTCGGCTCATCGCCGCCGCCAAGCGCCCGGTGCTGTACGTCGGTGGCGGTGTCATCCGCGCGGACGCATCCCCGGAACTCAAGGAATTGGCCGAACTGACCGGCATCCCCGTCGTCACCACCCTTATGGCGCGCGGTGCATTCCCCGACAGCCACGAGCTGCACATGGGTATGCCCGGGATGCACGGCACCGTCGGCGCGGTGGCAGCACTGCAGCGCAGCGATCTGCTGATCACCCTGGGCGCGCGTTTCGACGACCGCGTCACCGGGCAGCTGGACTCGTTCGCGCCGGACGCCAAGGTGATTCACGCCGATATCGACCCCGCCGAGATCGGTAAGAACCGCCACGCGGATGTGCCGATCGTCGGCGACGTGAAGAACGTCATCTCCGAGCTGACCGAGGCCATCCGGAACGACCGTGCGACCGGTGCGACCACCGATCTGTCCGAGTGGTGGGAGTACCTGTCCGGTATCCGCGCGACCTACCCACTGGGATACGACGCACAGCACGACGGCAGCCTGGGCCCGGAGTTCGTCATCGAGACGTTGGGCAAGATCGCCGGACCAGACGCGGTCTACGTGGCGGGCGTTGGGCAGCACCAGATGTGGGCCGCGCAGTTCGTCAAGTACGAGAACCCGCGTACCTGGCTCAACTCCGGTGGCCTGGGCACCATGGGCTTCGCGGTTCCCGCGGCCATGGGTGCCAAGATGGCGCGCCCCGAGGCCGAGGTGTGGGCCATCGACGGTGACGGCTGCTTCCAGATGACCAACCAGGAGCTGGCCACCTGCGCCATCGAGGGCGTGCCCATCAAGGTGGCGCTCATCAACAACGGCAACCTGGGCATGGTGCGTCAGTGGCAGACGCTGTTCTACGAGCAGCGCTACTCGCAGACCGACTTGGCCACGCACTCGCGCCGCATCCCCGATTTCGTGAAGCTGGCCGAGGCGCTTGGCTGCGTCGGATTGCGTTGCGAGCGTGAAGAGGACGTCGCCAAGGTGATCGAAGAGGCACGGGCCATCAACGATCGCCCGGTGGTCATCGACTTCATCGTCGGTGCCGACGCCCAGGTGTGGCCGATGGTCGCGGCGGGCACCAGCAATGACGAGATCCAGGCGGCGCGGGGCATCCGGCCGCTGTTCGACGATGATGAAACTGCGGAGCAGGAAGGGTCACGATGACCAGCACCCACACTCTGAGCGTTCTGGTCGAGGACCGTCCCGGTGTGCTCGCCCGTGTCGCCGCACTGTTCTCCCGTCGTGGCTTCAACATCGCATCGTTGGCGGTGGGCCCGACGGAGCTCAAAGGTATTTCGCGCATGACAATCGTCGTCACCGTCGACGATTTTCCGCTCGAACAGGTCACCAAGCAGCTCAACAAGCTCATCAACGTGATCAAGATCGTCGAACAGGACGAGGAGAATTCGGTGGCCCGCGAGCTCATGCTCGTCAAGGTGCGCGCCGATGCGTCGGTGCGGGCGCAGGTCATCGAGGTGGTGAACCTGTTCCGTGCCAAGGTCGTGGATGTATCGCCGGAGTCGGTGACCATCGAGGCGACGGGCACCCAGTCCAAGCTGGATGCACTGCTGCGGATGCTCGACCCGTACGGTATTCGGGAGATCGTGCAGTCCGGCGTGGTCGCGCTGTCGCGCGGCCCGCGGTCCATCGCCGCCGCCAAGTAATACTTAAAAGAGAAGGTAAGAAGGGAAAAGCACTGTGGCAGTTGAGATGTTCTATGACGATGATGCGGACCTCACCCTGATTCAGGGCCGCAAGGTCGGCGTTATCGGGTACGGCAGCCAGGGACACGCGCACTCGCTGAGCCTGCGCGACTCCGGCGTTCAGGTGAAGGTCGGTCTGCGCGAGGGTTCGAAGTCGCGCGACAAGGTCACCGAGCAGGGTCTTGAGGTCGACACTCCCGAAGAGGTCGCCAAGTGGGCCGACGTCATCATGATCCTGGCGCCCGACACCGCGCAGGCCGAGATTTTCTCCAAGGAGATCGAGCCGCACCTCAAGGACGGCGACGCGCTGTTCTTCGGTCACGGCCTGAACATCCACTTCGGTCTGATCAAGCCCCCGGCCAACGTCACCGTTGCCATGGTCGCCCCCAAGGGCCCCGGCCACCTGGTGCGTCGTCAGTTCGTCGACGGCAAGGGTGTGCCCGCGCTCATCGCCGTGCATCAGGACCCCAAGGGTGAGGGCCAGGCCCTCGCGCTGTCCTATGCCAAGGGCATTGGTGGCACCCGCGCCGGCGTCATCAAGACCGACTTCAAGGAAGAGACCGAGACCGACCTGTTCGGTGAGCAGGCCGTGCTCTGCGGTGGCACCGAAGAACTGGTCAAGACCGGATTCGACGTCATGGTCGAGGCCGGATACGCCCCCGAGATGGCGTACTTCGAGGTGCTGCACGAGCTCAAGCTGATCGTCGACCTGATGTACGAGGGCGGCATCGCCCGCATGAACTACTCGGTGTCCGACACCGCGGAGTTCGGTGGGTACCTGTCGGGCCCGCGCGTCATCGACGCCGGCACCAAGCAGCGGATGAAGGACATCCTCACGGACATCCAGGACGGCACCTTCGTCAAGCGCCTCGTCGCCAACGTCGAGGGCGGCAACAAGGAGCTTGAGGGTCTGCGCAAGGAGAACGCCGAGCACCCGATCGAGGTCACCGGCAAGAAGCTGCGCGACCTGATGAGCTGGGTTGACCGGCCCATCACCGAGACCGCTTAGGATCTGTTTATCTGAACGCAAGGCCCCCGCACTCTTCGGAGTGGCGGGGGTTTTTGCCTTTCGGGCTGTGGTCGCCCAACGGGAATGGTGCCGATCGAGTATGCGACTGTGGCCATACCCGGAACGGTGGATACTGGAACCCGATGACCACCTCCCACGCGACGTCCGTCGCTTCCCGTCTCGCCGCACCCGTCGTTGTGGGTGCGGCGGCGGTCGCGGGTTGTGCGGCGATCTGGCTCGGAGACCCGACAACGCCTGGGGGAGTGCTTCCGGTGTGTCCGTTCAAGGCGCTCACCGGACTTGACTGCCCCGCGTGCGGTGGCCTGCGGATGGTCTACTCATTGATGCACGGCGACGTGCTGGCGGCACTGCGCTACAACGCGGTTGCCTTGGTGGCCTTGGGGTTCCTCGCGGTCTGTTTTGTCGCGTGGACGCGCAGCCGCTGGCGGGGAGCCACTGACTGGAATCCGCCATGGCTGCGCGGGTGGGTGGCGTCCATCATCCTGGTGGTGTTCGCGGCCTGGTTCGTCATCAGGCTGATTCCGATCGCGCCGTTCACCGCGCTCCGAGTGTGAGGGTCTAGGCGGACTGCTCCATAAGTTCGCGGGCGTTCTCTCCCAACGTAATACCGTCATCGCCGATGAACAGTCTCGAGATCTCGCGCGCCATCGGCTCGAGTGTGAACGGCACAAAGGCAGGCTGCGCCACCCGTAGCAGCAGGGCCAGCACCGGGTCGGCGATGCGGGGAATCCCCAAATGACGCCGCACCTTTGGGGGCACCACCGCAACAGACGGCACGGCGGTGACCAGGGTGATCGCGGCAACCGCAGCCGCCGTCAGTCCACCGAAGCCCCGTGCGTTTCTGATCACCGATACAGCGAATCGCATGCCACCCGGCACAAAACCCTTCACCATCCGGTATTCGGATTCGATCGAGTCGTAATAGGCCTCCACCTCCTCGGAGGTCACCGGCACCGTGTCCGGGTCGGCTCCCATGAGTTCGGCGAATGTCTTGACTTCCAAGAAGAATTGGTCGCGTTCGGCTTTGGGGAGACGCCGGGGGATAAGACGCCCCGGCGCGGGAGTGTTCTCGTAGATCCGTAGTGCCGCATGCATGATCGTCACATGCGCGAAGAGCACCAGGGCCGGGCCCTGCGCATCGTAGGGCCGGTCGGTGCCGGGAATGACACCCTTCATGTTGCGGTGATAGTGACGCAGGTGCGCGGCGAGCGCGTCGGCACTTGCGGTGTCGCCGAAGATAATCGGTATCGGGACGCCGGCAGTGCGCTGGATGCGCTTGACGGTGTCGTCGAAGTCGACCTGATTGCGCTTGCTCTTGGTGAACACCGGATCGTGGTTGATCTCGACGGCCTGCAGCCCCTCATGGCTGCCCTCCAGGAGGGCGGTCACCAGCACGATCATCGGTGCCACCGAGGGATGCAGAAACACCTTCCAGGTCACTGAGCCGGGGCCGAAGTAGCCGTAATCCAGGTGTCCGTCGGGGCCGGTGCGTTGACCGGCGGGAGTGGCACCGTCTCCGCGGCGCCAGATTCGGGCTTTGGCATCACCGCGTGGCGGCATGCCCGCCGAGCGTGATGTTGCGGCGTGTGCAGCTGTGCTTGGCATCGTTGCCTCCCAGGGAGCGGTTCGCTTCCTCCTCATTGGAGACGTTAACAACGTCAGTTGTCAACAGTGGCGCGCACATCTGTTATCGGAGTGGCTCTCGTGTTGTGATCTCTGCCGATGAAACGCCAGCTACAGGCGGTTTGCATCGATCAGGTCAAGGCCCAGGGCGGTGGCGTCGTGGATGACCGCTTTACCGTCACGGCGGCTGCGCACCAAGCGTGCTTGCCGCAGCGCCGAGGTGTGTTCGGACGCTGATGCGGGGCTGATCCCGAGGTTGCGGGCGATATCACCGGTGGTGTGCTCCGCGGTCAGCACGCGCAGTACCGCGGCGCGGGTCGATCCGAGTATTGCCGCGAGTGGGTCGGATTCAGCACCGACACTGAGGGTCAAATCGATGGGGGCAGGGTACGCCAGGACGACCGGCTGCTCGCCGAGCTCACCGACCAGGGGTGGTCCCGCCCAGAAAACGCTGGGCGTCAACACGATGCCGCGGCCACGCAGCGCGATGGTGGTGCGTTGCGGACTGTCGATCTCAAGGCAGTCGCCATTCCATCGTGCGCCGGGGACAATCTTGCCGAGGGCGGCCCGCACACCGTGGCGCGCCATCACGCGTCCCTGCCGCACGAGTTCAATCTGATGGTTCGCCTGGATGTCGGGCCAGTACGGTTCCAGCACCGCTTTGTAGGCGCCTTTCGTCATGCGCCCCAATGCCACAGTGGCTTCGCGATCACCGGCGATGGCATGCCGGAGATACGGTGGCGCCCCGGCACCTTCGGTGGGGCCGCGCCCGAAGACGGCCAACTCTGCCAGCGCCTGCTGGCGATTCAGCTTCTCGATGGACCGCATACCCTCATCGAAGCTGTCGCCCAGCACGGTGGGCGACAGTGACCATGAAAAGTGGCTCACCACTGTACGTCCCGGTGCTGCCGCGATGGGAAATGCTGCCAGTGCGCGACAACGCCACCGCTCGCCCCACGGTGTGCGAATACCTTGCCGTAGTGCTCGTGTGGCGAACTTCATCTCCAACAATGGCGCAGGCATAGGCAGAAACCTCGTCAAAGCAAGGTCATTCGCTGTGAAGATGAGTCGCAACACGCTGGCCTACAACCCGCTGCGGACCGCTTTGACGAGCATTTCCACACAATATGCCCATACCTGCCCGCACACCCATGAAATGTCTGCGTGGAACTGTCGGGAACGCAAACTACCTGTGAAACCGCATGGGGATGCTGCGCGGTCCCCGGATGGCGGGGGCGTCCCGCCAGCTGACGGGGCCAATCACCTCGGGTCCGCGCGCCAGGATTTCACCGATGGCCACCGTGGTCTCCAGCTTGGCCAACGCCGAGCCCAGGCAATGGTGTGCGCCATATCCGAAGGCCAGCGGCGGGGTGCTCTTGCGGCCCAGCCGGAACTCCGCGGGATCGACGAACACCTGCGGATCGCGGTTCGCCGCGGCAATCGCGATGAGCACCGTCTGGCGCTCCCGGATCATGTGCCCGGCCAGATTGTGGTCCTCGGTCGCAACGCGCGCGGTGCCCTGTACCGGACCGTCGAGCCGGAGCAGTTCAGTAACGACCGCCGGGTCGTCGGGGTCGATCTCGTCGGCCAGCCGAAGGCTGTGGGGGCGTGGGGCAAGCAGTCGAAGCATGCTCGCGCCCAGTAGGTTTGCCGTCGTCTCATGACCCGCGATGGCGATCATCAACGCCATGGTGACCACGTCTTCCAGCGATAGGTTGATATCGGATGCGATCAGGCTGAGGAGGTCGTCTCCGGGGTGTACGCGGCGGTCCGCGGCCAGCGGCAGAAGTTCGGTAGCGAGGGTCGCGCCCGCGGAGGTGCCGGCCAGGACAGTCTCGACGTCGGCGAAGGCCCCGAGCATCTGGATGATGATCGGGGACTCCTGGCGAAGGACGGCTGACGCCGCATCGTCCAGGCCGAGCCACTCGCCGATGATCGCGATCGGCAACGGCAGGGCGATATCGGTCATGAAGTCGAAAGTTTCTCCAGCTTGCGGATATTCGACGACCTGAGCGGTGATGGATTGCACGCCTTCGCGCAGGCCGGCGATGAACCCCGGGGTGAATACGTCGCGGACGGCGCCCCTGAGCTCGGTGTGGTCGGGTCCGTCGACGAAGAGCATGTTTCTGCCGAAGTCGGACAGGTCGAGGTACTCGGGGACCGAGGCCCGCATCTGCGGGCTGGCGAGGGGATCGCTCGACCATCCGGTGCCACCCAGTACCTCGCGGGCCGGGTGGTAACCCAGAACCACCCAGGTTCCGGCATTCTCGTCCCAGACCACGTCACCGCGGGCCCGCAGGTTTTCGTAGTAGCGGTAGGGATCCCTTGAATCCCAGGGAATCCGGGGTGCGATGGGGTTAGCAGTGGTCATGGTGATCCAATCCGAAGGGCAGGCCTCGCTCGCGGACCCATCCGACATGCTGTTTACCTAGCGGGGAAATGGCTTCGGCCACACCATCGAGATCATCGAGCAGCGCGTGCGTGTGCACTGTCGCGTTGAGCGTTGCCGAGAGTGCGCTGATGTTCAGATTGATCCGGGCCAGGAACACCAGATCGCTGGGTATCGACATCTGATGCAGCGTCTGGAAGTTCAGCAGGGAACGGGTCGCGCTGTTCGATATCTCACGGGTAAATGTCACCGGCTGAGGGCCCCGGATGTCCTGCACGGTTGCCCCGAGCCACTGAAAGACATCGTGAGCCGACAGCGGGGAGTCGGCGGCGAAATATCCGGCATCGACCGTCAGCTGGCGTAGGTCTTCGCGGCGTTCCTCGGCGGCCGCGCGAATCATCTGTACGAGCCGATAGCGCAAGGACTCGGGCACCACCTTGATGCAGCCGAAGTCGACAAAACCAACGGACCCGTCCATTCCGAACCGATAGTTGCCCGGATGCGGGTCGGCGTGAAACAGATTCGCGTGCCGAAATGATCCGGTGCTGAAACGCCAGATTGTCTCCACCCAAACATCTTTGAGATCCTGGTCGGCCTGTTGTGCGGCCACCCAATCCAGGCCGTCCAGATAGGTCATGGTGAGCACCCGATTGCCGGACGCTTCAGATATCACCTCGGGTATCCGGATAAAGGGATGGTCCGCGTAGAGCGCCGCGAAGGCCCTGATATTCGCCGCTTCCTGTCGATAGTCCAACTCCTCGGAGATGCGTGCGGCCACCTCGTCGGCCATGAGTCGATGGTCCAGTTGTGGCCGCGGCCCGGCAATACCTGTTGCGAAGCGCAGGAAAGTGGCCATCAGCTCCGCGTTCGATAGATCGTGCTCGATGGCTTGTGCCACACCGGGATACTGGACCTTGACGGCGACCGGGCGGCCATCGTGGAGGGTCGCTCGATGTACCTGGCCGATCGACGCCGCGGCGATCGGATCATCGCTGAATTCGGAGAAGAGTTCTTCGACGGATCTCCCAAGATCTTCTTCGAGGGCCTGGCGTGCCAACAGGGGATGCATGGGCGGTGCGTCAGCCTGCAGGCGCGTCAAGGCGTTTTGATATGGGGAAAGCTGGTTGTAGCCGTGGGATGCGATATCGGCGACCGAGAAGATTTGGCCGGCCTTCATCAGGACGCCCTTGGAGTGTCCGAGTAGTTCGGTGTAGCGCTCGGCGGTGCGTTCGTGGAACCGTTCGACAGCGCCGGTGTCCCCGGCTTTTTCGCGCAGGCCCGCGACGAGTCGCCCGCCTGCGGCTCGGGCGGTGAAGCCGGCCAGCGGCATGGTGCGCCGGATTCGGCCGCGCGGGATGGGTTTGTCGTTCACAGCTGGACACCAATCTTTGACGGGTCTCGCGGCTCCAATCCGAACGGCAGACCGCGCTCCCGCACCCATGCCACATGTCGCACCCCGAGCGCAGTGGTGGGCTCGGCGACACCGGTCATGTCTTCGACGACTGCGCGGGCGTCCACCGTGGCACCCAATTTGGACAGGGTTGACCGCACACCCAGCGGAACCCGGACGAAGTAGATGAGATCGGGCGGTAACGCGATGCGTGCAGACAGCGAGTTCGGGCTGCTGGTGTCCAGAGTGGCCATATTCCGGTTGACCAGTTGGGGCGTATAGGTAACAGGTTGCGGACCAACAACATCCGGATTGTTCTGGTCCATCCACCGGTGCACTTCATCGGTCGTCATGGTGGATCCGGCGGGTATGAACCCGGCTTCGGTCATGATCGAGTGCAGGTCCCCGATTCTTTTCTGCAGGTTGGCGACGATCATTTGTATCCATGCCAGGCGCAGGCGTTCGGGAATGATCTTCACGGACCCGAAGTCGACGATCCCGATCGATCCGTCGAGGCCGAACCGGTAGTTTCCCGGGTGCAGGTCCGTGTAGAACGCCGAGGCGTGTTGTAGAGGGGAGAGGCTAAATCTCCACAGCGCCTCTCCCCACGTGTCTTTGAGTTCACGGCTGCACTGCTGGGCCTGCGCCCAGCCGATTCCGTCGACGTAGGTCATGGTGAGTACCTGGTCGCTGGATAGCTCCGGCACGGCCTCGGGGACTCGGATGAAGGGATGCCCACGGAACAACTCGTGGAATGAGGCGATGTTGGCGGCCTCGCGGCGATAGTCGAGTTCTTCGGCGATCCGTTCCGAAATGTCTTCGGCCGTCGCGCGTAGGTCAATGGCGACGCTGCGACCGAGCAGGGACAAGAAGGTCCGCAGGAAAGTCGTGACGAGTTCGGTGTTGGCGAGATCTTCCTGAATAGCCTGGGCCACACCGGGATACTGGATTTTGACGGCGACCGCGCGGCCGTCATGAAGTACCGCGCGATGAACCTGACCTATGGATGCCGACGATATCGGCTCGTCGGTGAACTCGGCGTATGCCTCGTCCACCGAGAGTCCGAGCCCCGATTCGACGATGCTCCGTGCCAACGCGGGGTCCATGGGCGGCGACTGGGTCTGCAGCTTGGCCATCGCTCGCTCGTACGGCGAGATGCGCCCATCACCCATTGCGCTCGTGTCGATGCTCGAGAAGATCTGGCCGGCCTTCATCAGGACGCCCTTAGAGTGCCCGAGTAGTTCGGTGTAACGCTCGGCGGTCTTTTCATGGAAGCGGTCCACGGCGCCGGTGTCTCCGGCCTTCTCGCGCAAGCCTGCGACCAGTCGGCCGCCCGCGGCCCGGGCGGTGAATCCCGCCAGCGGCATCGTGCGCCGGATGCGGCCCCGGGGAACCAGGTCCTCTGTCATGACTACCTCCTACCGGTGGACCATGCCAGCTGCTAAAGTACTCACTGAGTGACACTAAGTGATTACTTGGGAGCCGTCAATGGTTGAGATTTCCACAAAAGAACGCCTGGTCGCCGAGGCCATGAGGCTCTTTGGCGAGCAGGGGTACAAGGCGACTAGCGTCGCCCAGATCGAGAAGGCGGCCGGTCTTACTCCCGGATCAGGCGGGCTCTATCACCACTTCAAGTCCAAAGAAGCGCTGCTGGAGGCGGGCATCGATCGTCAGCTCGATCGCCGGCGCGCGATGCGTGACATTCGCGCGCTATTCGGTGGACTCGGCGACCTGCGTAACGAACTCACCATGATGGGTCGGTACCTGCTGACCGTGCTCGATGAGGAGTCGCAGCTGCTGCAGATCGCATCGAGTGTTCCGGCCGGTCACCTGGCCAGGCTCGATACCGCCTATGCCGCACTCTTCGATGGCCTCTACGCCGAGCTCACCGACTGGGTACATGGCTGGGCCCCGGACATCGGCAAGGCGCAAGCGGAATCGATTGGGGCGCTGGGCGTCAACGCCCTCTTGGGCAAGCGTGCGACCAGTACGGTTTTCCGGGCACCGACCGCCACCATCGCCGACGAGGACTACATCGCGGAATGGACGGCTGTACTGGCTACCAGGATCGAATCGCTGCGCTAGTCTCCGCCGGTGGCCATGACACCGGAGACCGTGCCCGTTGAGTCTGCGGTACCGCGCAGCCGGATCGTCGTCGCCTCCATGGTGGGTACAAGTATCGAGTTCTTCGACTTCTACATCTATGCCACCGCGGCGGTGCTGGTGTTCCCAACGTTGTTCTTTCCCAGGGGGGATGACACCGCGGCGCTGCTGTCGTCGTTCGCGACGTTCGGGTTGGCCTTCGTCGCCCGCCCCGTCGGCTCCATGGTGTTCGGGCATTTCGGCGATCGGATCGGCCGTAAGGCCACCCTCGTCGGATCGCTGATGACCATGGGGGTGGCGACCTTCGCGATCGGGCTGCTGCCCACCTTCGACACCGTTGGCTACTGGGCGCCCGCGCTGCTCTCGCTGTTGCGCTTTTGTCAGGGTCTGGGATTGGGAGGGGAGTGGTCGGGGGCTGCGCTGCTGGCAACCGAAACCGCCGAGGAAGGGAAGCGCGGCTGGGCGGCGATGTGGCCACAGCTGGGCGCCCCGATCGGATTCTTCTTCGCCAACGGCACTTTCCTGTTGCTGATGCTCGTCATGGGCTTCGACGCCAAGACAGCTGCGGCCAACCATGCGTTCCTGTCCTGGGGCTGGCGAGTGCCGTTTTTGGCCAGTGCGGTCATTGTGGTTGTCGGCCTTTATGTCCGGCTCAAACTCACCGAGACGCCCGTCTTCACCCAGGCAGTCGCCGAGGGCAAGAAGGTCCGCGCGCCGCTGGCCGAGGTGGCTAAGACTTCCTGGCGCCAGCTGGTGATCGGCACGTTCGTCATGCTGGCCACGTACACGATCTTCTACGTCGTGACGACCTGGGCGACGTCGTACGGAACGGGGAAGGTGGTCGACAAGTCCGGGGTCAAGCTCGCGATCGGTTACGTCGATTTCCTACAGATGCAGCTGATTTCGGTGCTGTTCCTGGCAGCGTGCGTGCCGATATCCGGACGGCTGGCCGACAGGTACGGCCGCAGACCGGTGCTGCTGACGTTCACGGCCGGGATCATCGTGTTCGGGCTGTCGTTCGGCTGGTTCCTCGACCCCTCGACGGTGAACAAGCCGATGATGTTGGTGTTCTTGAGTGTTGGAATGGCATTGATGGGCCTGTCCTTTGGCCCGATGAGCGCCCTGCTGCCCGAGCTGTTCCCCACGAACGTGCGTTACACCGGGTCGGGGATCGCGTACAACTTCGCCTCCATCATCGGAGCCGCCGTCGCGCCGTTCATCGCCACCTGGCTGGTGCACGACTTCGGCGTCGCATGGGTAGGGGTCTACCTGTCGATCGCCGGTGTGTTGACATTCGTCGCATTGCTCGCCGCGCGCGAGACCCGTGGAGTGGATCTCGCCGAGGTCTGATTCAGCTGCCCAGGTCGATCGAGGGGAAGTAGATGACCTGCCCCACAGAAAGGTGATCGGGGTTTTCGATGAGGTTGGCCGCCGCCACCATCTGGACCGCGATCTGTGTCCGTGCGGTGTTGTAGTCGCCGTAGTTCTGCTGCGCCAGCTTCCAGAGTGTGTCGCCGGAGACGACGGTGTGGCGCCGGTTGAGCCGAGGCTGGATCAGCACGGAGCCGGGTTCCGGATCATCACCGCTGAGCTGATTCGCGATGGCAATCACGATCCAGAGCGTCCAATCGCCGTACCAGCGGTCCGCGAGCACCTGCAGCGTCTCGCCCGGCATCACGGTGTGATGTCCCACGTTGGCGAGGTCCGGCATCAGCAGCCATTCGCCGACAATCAGGTCGCGCTGCGATACACCGCTGGGGCTTTCGAACACCCCACTCATCGAGAAGCTGCCGTAGAAATGTTCGGCGATTGAGCCCTTGGTGTCACCCGCCTTGACCTGGTAGCGATAGGTGACGTACGGAATCTCAAGTTCCTGCCCCACCTCGATGAGATCAGGATCGGATAGGTCGTTGACCACCGCGATCACCCGGTAGCGGCGTCCGTCGCCGTAGAACATTTCGGACAGTTTCCACAGGGTGTCACCACTGCGGACCGTGTATGGGCCACTGACAGGTAGTACATGTGTTTCGGTCATGCGCATAGCGTCATCCGGGCGTGTGTCCTGGGTCGCGAGTAGTGCGCTACTCGATGTGGCGGGCCACGACCACGGTTGTCGGCGACTGTGATGTCCGCCGCTTACGGCGGCACACTAGGCTATGGCGACGTGAGCGAACGTCCAGTCGTGCTGATTGCCGACAAACTTGCCCAGTCGACCGTCGAAGCACTTGGTGATGGTGTGGAGGTGCGCTGGGTCGACGGCCCGGATCGTCCCGCACTGCTGGCCGCGGTACCCGACGCTGACGCGCTGTTGGTGCGTTCGGCGACCACCGTGGACGCCGAGGTACTGGCAGCCGGCACCAAGCTCAAAATCGTCGCGCGTGCCGGCGTCGGACTCGACAACGTCGACGTCAAGGCCGCAACCGCCCGCGGTGTCCTGGTGGTCAACGCACCCACCTCGAACATCCACAGCGCTGCCGAGCATGCCGTCACCCTGCTGCTGTCCACCGCGCGGCAGATCCCGGCCGCCGACGCCTCGCTCAAGGCGCACACCTGGAAGCGTTCGTCGTTCAACGGCACGGAGATCTTCGGCAAGACGGTCGGTGTGGTGGGCCTGGGCCGCATCGGCCAGCTGTTCGCGCAACGCCTTGCCGCGTTCGGGACGCACATCGTCGCCTACGACCCCTACGTCTCGGCCGCTCGCGCCGCCCAGCTCGGCATCGAGCTGCTGACCCTCGACGAACTTTTGGGTCGGGCAGATTTCATCTCGGTGCACCTGCCCAAGACCCCGGAGACCGCGGGTCTGATCGGCAAGGAAGCCCTCGCCAAGACCAAGCCGGGCGTCATCATCGTCAACGCCGCACGCGGTGGGCTTATCGACGAGGCCGCCCTGGCTGACGCGATCCGCAGCGGTCACGTCCGCGGCGCCGGGCTCGACGTGTTCTCCACCGAGCCGTGCACCGACAGCCCGCTTTTCGAGCTCGACCAGGTTGTGGTGACCCCGCACCTGGGCGCCTCGACCAGCGAGGCCCAGGACCGCGCCGGTACCGATGTGGCGGCAAGCGTGAAGTTGGCCCTGGCAGGCGAATTCGTGCCCGACGCCGTCAACGTCGGCGGGGGAGTTGTCAGCGAAGAGGTCGCGCCGTGGCTTGAGGTTGTCCGCAAGCTTGGTGTGCTCATCGGGGCCGTCTCCGAGCAGCTGCCCACCTCGCTGTCGGTCGACGTCCGTGGCGAACTGGCCTCCGAAGACGTTGCGGTGCTGAAGCTTTCCGCGCTGCGCGGACTCTTCTCGTCGGTGATCGAGGATCAGGTGACCTTCGTGAACGCTCCGTCGATCGCCGAGGAGCGTGGCGTGAGTGCGGAGATCAGCACGGCCACCGAGAGCCCCAACCACCGCAGCGTTGTCGACGTACGCGCCGTATACGCCGACGGTTCGGTGATCAATGTGGCGGGCACTCTGTCCGGCCCACAGCAGGTGCAGAAGATCGTCCAGATCAACGGACGCAACTTCGACCTGCGTGCCGAGGGCGAGAACCTGGTCATCAACTACGCCGACGTGCCCGGCGCCCTCGGCAAGATCGGCACCGTGCTGGGTTCGGCAGACGTCAACATCCAGGCCGCGCAGCTGAGCCAGGACGCTTCGGGCGAGGCGGCCACCATCATCCTGCGTATCGACCGCAGCGCCCCGGACGCCGTACTCGACGAGATCCGCGCTGCTGTCGGTGCGACAACCCTTGAGCTGGTGGATCTTTCATGACAAAGCTCGCGATCATCGCTGGCGACGGCATTGGCCCCGAGGTCATCGGCGAGGCGGTGAAGGTGCTCGACGCGGTGCTGCCCGGTGTCGAGAAGACCGAATACGACCTGGGTGCCCGTAGGTACCTGGCCACCGGTGAGCTCATGCCCGATTCGGTGCTCGACGAGCTGCGCGGGCACGACGCCATTCTGCTTGGTGCCATTGGCGATCCCTCGGTGCAGAGCGGAGTGCTGGAACGCGGTCTGCTGCTGCACACCCGATTCGCACTCGATCACCACATCAACCTGCGCCCCGCCAAGCTGTACCCGGGCGTGACGGGTCCGCTGGCGGGTAACCCGGCCATCGACTTGGTCGTGGTGCGCGAGGGCACCGAGGGGCCGTACACCGGCAACGGCGGCGCCATCCGCGTAGAGACCCCGCACGAGGTCGCCACCGAGGTCAGTCTCAACACCCGCTTCGGAGTCGAGCGTGTGGTGCGCAACGCCTTCCAGCGCGCCGAGGCCCGTAGCAAGAACCTGACGCTCGTGCACAAGAACAACGTGCTCAAGTACGCCGGTTCGCTGTGGACGCGGACCGTCGACGAAGTCGCCACCGAGCACCCGGACGTGCAGGTTTCTTACCAGCACATCGACGCCGCCACCATCCACATGGTGACCGACCCGGGCCGGTTCGACGTCATCGTCACCGACAACCTGTTCGGCGACATCATCACCGACCTGACGGCCGCCGTCACCGGTGGAATCGGTTTGGCTGCAAGCGGAAACATCGACGGTTCGGGCAAGAACCCCTCGATGTTCGAGCCGGTGCACGGCAGTGCGCCCGATATCGCGGGGCAGGGGATCGCCGATCCCACCGCCGCTGTGGTGTCGGTGGCCCTGCTGCTGGATCACCTTGGCGAGAAGGAAGCCTCGGCGCGTGTGGAGAAGGCTGTCGAACAGCACCTGGCCACCCGGGGCGCGGAGAAGCTGTCCACCTCGGCCACCGGCGATCGGATCGCCAGCTTCCTGTAGTCCTGATCGAGTGCGAGCCTCACGCGGAAATCCAGCCGGAAAATCGCGTCAGGCTCGCATTCGGCGTTATTGGGCGGGTTTCTCCAGCTTCACCGGCACCAAACCGACAGCGGCCAAAGGGAACAACGCACACACGGCGAAGGCTGCGGAGAATCCCACCGCCGTAGCGATCGCCCCGAAAACCGGCGGTGCCACGGCGGCGGCCAGCAGCTGGCCGGTGTTCTGTGCGCCCAGGGCGCGGCCGCTCCAGAACGGTCCCGCGATTTCCGCGATCGATGTGTACGCCAGACCGTTGTCGGACACCGTGATCACCGACGCCACCAGCATGACGACGACGCTGATGGACCAGTCCAGTTGATTGGTGAGAGCCAATAGCGCCATGGCGGCTGACGCGGCCACCGCGATGGCCCGGATCGGGCGCATACGTGAACCCCAACGATCAGACCACATTCCGGCGGCAACCCGGCCGAGCGCGCCGGCCAGCTGCGCCACCGTCACCATGATGCTGGCCGCGCCGATACTCCACCCTCTGTCGGTCACCAGCCACACCAGGGTGAAGGTCCACACGACCACCTGGGGAACCACCAGCAGCACCGACACCGCGTGGATCAGCCACAGCACCCGCGAACCGCGATAGGGGTTGGACAGATGTTCCTCGGGTGCTTCCGAGCGCGGTGGTCGCGGCGGGTCGATGATGCCCACCAGGCAAATCGCCGAGGACACCGCACATACGGCCGCCGGGAAGATCAATGCCGTTGCCACACTGTGGCTTTCCGCGATACGGGGGATGACTAGGGCGCCCAGTGCAACTCCGAGTGGCTGCGCCATCTGGCGGATGCCCATCACCGTGCCCCGCTGGTTCGGCGGGAACCACCCCACCACCACGCGCCCGCTGGCCGAGTTGCACGCTGCCGCAGACGCCCCACCCAACAGTAGGAAGACGCCCGTGAGCACCAACGACGGCGCCTCGGCCGCGGCGAACGCGGCCAGGGCCGTCAGCGCGAGGCCGCTCACCAACGCGATCCGCTCACCGAATCTGTCGATGAGCGCGCCCCATGCGATGAGTGTCAGCACCATCCCGAAGCTGGGCATCGCCGACAGCAACCCCGCGTTGGCGAGATCCAGCCCGCGCTCGGTGTGTAAGGCGGGGATGAGGAACGCCACACCGTTGATGAAGACATTGGCGGCGGCGGTGGACCCCAGGGAAATGGCCAGCATCGCCCAACGGCGTGCTGTACCAACCTCATCAACACGAACCATGAGTGCCATGGTTCCACATCTATCTCAAATTGTTGAACTAGTATCCCAATATATGGGATTTGCTAGCTGGCCGTCGCGAGCTTGTCGTGCTGCCGGTAGGTGCGATCGCCCCCGGTCTGTGCCATGCCGCGCGAGACGATCTGGCGCCGCGCAAAGTGACCGAATTCCTCGCTGATGCGGGTCATTCCCGGCAAGACATTGCGGCGCTCGAAGAACCAATTGACCACCGACGTCCCCAGGACCGCGGCCTGCATCGACTTGCTGTCGATAAGCCCCAGGTGATCGGCATGTGTCTTGCCGAGGATGAGGCGGCTGTAGGACGAAAGATAGGCGCGGGAAAGCCGCATGAACGCGGGCTCGTCCGGCATAGACCGGTGTAGCGCCTGCGTCAGCGAGTACGAGTCCTCGTCGGGCAGGAACTCGGTATCGGCCTCCAGCCAGAACAACCGCCAGGTGTCCTCCTCGCTGGTGGGTACGAGTTCGGGGTGAATTCCCATGAGCTGCCCGACATATCGCCAGAAATGGAAGACTGCCTCGCGCTCAGTGTCCGAGAAACTCATGCCCATGGCCTGGCATCCCGCCAGATTGGCCAGCGAGAAGAGCATCAGCGTCCCCGCCAACTGGATCTGATTGATCGGGGTGTCCCAGTTCTCGTAATCCCAGTCATCGCGCCGATTCATGGCGCCGCGAACCAGCGCATGCATGAGACGGACTCGAGACACTCCCTTGAAACCGGTGGCGAACCGCTCGAGTCCACCGGGGGAGGTGACATCGATGAGCCATTGCGCCGTCTCGTGCAGCCGGCGCGGGGCCGCGGCCTGCAGATTTAGATTGCCGGTACCGACCAGGGGTTTGTCGGCGCGGGACGAGAGATAGCCCCCGGTGAGGGCGAGGCCGGGCAGTGCCAGGCCCAGGCCCACCACTCCGGTGCGCATGCTGACCCGCGCGGCCAGCTCAAGCTTCGCGTCGTCGAGCCAATACGGCCGGGCATCGACCTGTGTGAAGAACGCAACGAGTTCCTCGGGGGGATTGTCGACCGATTCGATGCCGGACTCCAATGCCATCTCGAACATCCGTCGCCCCTGGCCTGCCGGGAAGCGCGCGAACATCGCGACCACGGCATCGGCGAGCGGGTCGCCGACGTGCGCGTACTGACGGAAGGTCTCCCGCTGCTCGGCGGTCGCGCGGATGTCTCGTCCGGCCAGGAAGCGCGTGAACACGTTGAACGGGAACTCGCGAAGCTGCGGCGGGTTGGGGAGCTTCTGCCAGCTCGAAGCCATGAATGAGGTCCTTTCCTCGTTGAACGGGCCATCTGGTGACACGTCTCACCATCTGGTGAGAATCATCACCAGAAAATGCCGTGAGGTCAAGAACCAAAGTGCGACAATCGGCAGATGCCATCCCGGACCTATGGCGGCGCCACCTCCGGTGAACGACGCGCACGACGACGCGCGGCGCTCCTGGACGCCGCGCTGGACCTGGTCGCCGGTGGCGGCGTGAAGGGGCTGACGGTGCGTGGCGTATGTGCCGAGGCCCGGCTCAACGATCGGTACTTCTACGAGAGTTTCCGCAGCACCGACGAGTTGGTGCTCGCGATGCTCGATGAACAGATGCTGGAGGGGTCGGCGGCCATCATCGAGGCCATTGCGAAGAGTTCGACGTCGAAGGATCCGGTGGTACGCACCCGTGCGGCCATCGGTAGCGGCTTGCGATTTCTCACCGCCGACCCGCGTCGGGGCAGGCTGCTGGTGGAATCGCAGGCCACCGAAGGGTTGGCGGCCCGCCGCCGCGATCTGGTCAAGACGCTGGCACAGGTGATGGCCGATCAGGGCCGCGTGCTGCTTCCCGCTGACGATGCGCTGGACCCCGATCTGGACCTGGCCACCTTCACGTTGGTATCCGGTGGACTGGACTTGGTCACCACCTGGTTTCGTGGGGAACTCGATATCACCCACGACCGGTTGGAGGACTTTCTGGTGGCGTTGGTCACTCGCGCCAACATCCGGGAGGACCAACGTGAGGACGCCGAGGAAGGTGCGAAGCCCGGCAACTAGGCTCATGTAAATGCGCCTAGGACGTATTGCCAGCCCAGACGGTGTCGCCTTCGTCAGTATCGAGGGAGATGACGGCACCGAGACCGCCAGGGAGATCGCCGAGCATCCCTTCGGGACGCCCACTTTCACCGGGCGCCAGTGGCCGCTCGCCGACGTCAGGCTGCTGGCGCCGATTCTGGCCAGCAAGGTGGTGGCCATGGGCAAGAACTACGCCGCCCATGCCGCCGAGATGGGTGGTGCCCCACCGGAGTCGCCGGTGATCTTTATCAAGCCCAACACGTCGATCATTGGTCCGGGTCTGCCGATTCAGCTGCCGCCCAGCGCATCCGAGGTCCACCACGAGGGTGAGCTGGCGATTGTGATCGGCCGGCCGTGCAAGGACGTCCCCGCTTCCCGGGCGGCCGAGGTCATTCTGGGATACACGATCGGCAACGACGTCTCCGCGCGCGATCACCAGCGTGCCGACGGGCAGTGGACACGAGCCAAGGGGCACGACACGTTCTGCCCGCTGGGGCCGTGGATTGTCACTGATCTGGATCCCTCGGATCTGGCCATCCGTACCGAGGTCAATGGCGAAGTTCGGCAAAGCAGCCGAACCTCGTTGCTGTTGCACGATGTCGGCGCGATCGTGGAGTGGGTGTCGGCCGTGATGACCCTGCTGCCCGGCGACGTGATCCTTACCGGAACACCTGAGGGTGTCGGTCCCATCGTCGACGGCGATACCGTGAGCGTCACCATCGAAGGTATCGGCACGTTGTCCAATCCTGTTGTGCGGAAGGCGAAGTAACAATGAGTGACACCACTGGATCTGGCAAGGTCCGGGTACGTTTCTGCCCATCGCCGACCGGCACCCCGCATGTCGGATTGATACGGACCGCGCTGTTCAACTGGGCCTACGCGCGACACTGCGGTGGCGACTTCGTATTCCGTATCGAGGACACCGATGCGGGCCGCGACAGCGAGGAGAGCTATCTGGCGATCCTGGACGCCCTGCGGTGGCTGGGCATGGACTGGGACGAGGGCCCCGAGGTTGGCGGCCCGTACGCGCCGTACCGGCAGTCGCAGCGCAAGGACCTACACCTCGAGGTGGTACGCAAGCTGCTCGCGGCGGGGGAGGCCTATGAGTCGTTCTCCACACCGGAGGAGGTGGAGGCGCGCCATCTCGCCGCAGGACGCAATCCGAAGCTCGGGTACGACAATTACGACCGCGACCTCACTGATGAGCAGCGTGCGGCGTTCCAGGCGGAAGGGCGCAACCCCGTTGTCCGACTGCGGATGCCCGATCACGACATCACCTGGAACGACCTGGTGCGTGGGGAGACCACGTTCGCCGCGGGTGTGGTGCCCGATTTCGCGCTGACCCGCGGTAACGGAGATCCGTTGTACACGTTGGTGAACCCCGTCGACGACGCGTTGATGAAGATCACCCACGTGCTGCGCGGTGAGGATCTGCTGCCGTCGACCCCGCGCCAGATCGCCTTGTATGAGGCCATGATCCGGATCGGAGTCGCCGACTCGATACCGGTGTTCGCGCACCTGCCGTCGGTGCTCGGCGAGGGCACCAAGAAGCTGTCCAAGCGTGATCCGCAGTCCAACTTGTTCCTGCACCGCGACCGCGGGTTCATCCCCGAGGGGCTGCTGAATTACCTTGCCCTGCTGGGATGGTCGATAGCCGACGATCATGACATCTTCAGCCTGTCGGAGATGGTCGCCGCCTTCGACGTCGCCAACGTCAACTCGAATCCGGCGCGGTTCGATCAGAAAAAGGCCGACGCCATCAACGCCGAGCACATCCGGCTGTTGGCCCCGGAGGAGTTCGTGGCGCGGCTGCAGACCTTCTTTGCCGCCCATGGGTACGAGCTCGGATTGGAGGACAGCGCTTTCGCGGTGGCGGCAGATCTGGTGCAGACGCGGGTTGTGGTGCTGGGCGACGCCTGGGGGCTGCTGAAGTTCCTCAACGACGATGTCTATGCCATCGATCCGGGATCGGCCCGTAAGGAACTAGGGGAGGGCTCGCTGCCGGTGCTGGATGCGGCGATCGGTGCGCTGGAGTCCGTCGACGCCTGGACCACACTTGCGATCGAAGAGGCGCTCAAGGGCGCGCTCATCGAGGGGCTCGAACTCAAACCCCGGAAGGCGTTCGGGCCGCTGCGTGTCGCCGTCACCGGTGCGACGGTGAGCCCGCCGCTGTTCGAATCTATGGAATTGCTGGGTTCCGAACGCACCCTGCAGCGGCTGCGAAACGCTCGGACCTGGGAAAATGAGGTAGAGGGCCAAACCGATTCGGGTTAATCGCCCTTGGTTTGGTAGTCTGCTCGTCGGCTCCAAAGTCCGCTGTCAGCGCGCTGACCTGCGGTTCTGCGAGGCCAATGGGGTATGGTGTAATTGGCAACACAGCGGTTTCTGGTACCGCCATTCTAGGTTCGAGTCCTGGTACCCCAGCGCAAATCATTTGCACGACAAGTGATTTGGTGTGATGCATACCGGTGAGCTAGACTGTCAAGTCTGCGCGCCACGCGCGTTGCACGGAAATGTTCTAGCCCCCGTCGTCTAGCGGCCTAGGACGCCGCCCTCTCACGGCGGTAGCGTGGGTTCGAATCCCATCGGGGGTACCAGCTCTTCTTCGAAGCTAGCGCCAACTCTCGGCGCGGTAGTCACCTAACATCCGCAGTGCTTCCTCGGTCAGCTCCGGATGGCGGTTACGCAGGGTCCAGATCACAAATTTGCGTGCTTGATGCGCGCCGGCCTTTGCGACGTCCACCTCGATGTCGAGGGTCTCGGCGCACAATTCACGGATCCGGTCGCCCTGTTCTCCGCCCACCTCGCCAGAACTGAGGTGGTGGACCAGCGCATCGCTCAATGGCCGCTTGATCTTCTTATGGCGTAGACCCTCACGGAAGGAGTCGAACGCATCGCGCGCGAGCCGGCCCACCGCCGTGCCTACTGCTGCGGCGCCGTTGACCCGCCCACGGGCATCGCGGGCATGCCGAGCTTGCGGTGATCCCAGGACCGAATGCGGGTAGGGCGCACCCGGACCGCGATGCGCTTGTTGAGCATCGTCTCGACAAATGGCTTCATTTCTTCGGTGTACGGGGCGGTGTACCGCTCGAAGACGCTGACGCCCACCTGGAACAGCTTGTCCGGGTCCTCGACGATTTCTGCCTGGCCCTCGATCGCCACGCCGCGCAGGGTGTCGTAGGTGAGTCCGTCCTCGATGAGGCATGTGATGGTGGGATTGCGCTTGAGGTTGACCACCTTCTGCGACTTGGCCTTGGTCTCGAACCACAGCTCGCCGTCGATCACCGCGTACCACATGGCGACCAGGTGCGGCTGCCCGTCGGCGCCGATGGTCGCCATGGTGGTGTTGCGTGAGTTGTTGATGAACGCGGTGATCTCTTCGTCAGACATGACGATCTGCGAGCGCTGGTTGGTTCCCATCTTCGGAGCTTAAAGCCGGGCTGTTATCGCCTCTGATGCGGCCACGAGATCGGCGGCCCAGCGAGCGCCCGGCCGCCGGCCCATCCGATCGATGGGGCCGGAAACCGATATCGCCGCAACGACATTGCCGTGCCGGTCGCGAACGGGCGCTGACACACTGGCGACCCCCGCCTCCCGTTCGGCGGCGCTTTGCGCCCAACCGCGCTTGCGTACATCGGCCAGAGCACGCTCGGTGAATGTCGCTCCGGGCAGCACCGCGGCCTGGGTGGCGGTGTCGCTGTGGGCAAGCAGAACTTTGGCACCTGATCCGGCGGACATGGGCAGGCGTGATCCGACCGGCACGGTATCGCGAAGCCCCGCTGGTGGTTCGAGTGCCGCCACGCAGATGCGGACGGTGCCTTCGCGGCGGTAGAGCTGCACGCTCTCGCCGGTGATCTCACGCAGTTTCGGCAGCACCTGGGTGCTGGCGCTGAGCAGCGGATCGTTCACATGTGCGGCGAGTTCGGTCAGCCCGGCGCCGAGCTGCCATTGCCCGTCACCGTCACGGGAGAGGAGTCGGTGGACCTCCAGCCCCGCCGCCAGCCGGTGAGCGGTGGCCCGAGGGAGCCCGGTGCGCTCGCACAATTCCGCCAGCCCGCAGGGGGAGTCGCCGATGGCCGTCAGGACCTGCACCGCTTTGTCGAGGACGCCGATACCGCTATGCTGTCTCACGGAACGATACTAGCGTTCCAAATAATGAGACGCAATGAGCACGGAGCCAATGATGACTAGTGTCCAACAGCCCCGGACCCTGGCAGAGAAGGTCTGGGACTCCCACGTAGTGGTACGCGGAACCGGTGAGGGTGAGGCCCGAGAGCCAGACCTCATCTATATCGATCTCCATTTGGTCCACGAGGTGACCAGCCCGCAGGCCTTCGACGGCCTGCGGCTCGCCGGGCGCCAGGTGCGTCGGCCGGATCTGACGATCGCGACCGAAGACCACAATGTGCCGACGATCGACATCGACAAGCCGATCGCTGATCCGGTGTCGCGCACTCAGGTGGAAACGCTACGGCGCAACTGCCAAGAATTCGGCATCCGCCTGCACCCGATGGGCGACGCCGAACAGGGCATCGTGCACGTGGTCGGACCGCAGCTGGGCTTGACTCAGCCGGGCACCACAGTCGTGTGCGGCGACAGCCATACCTCTACACATGGGGCATTTGGGGCACTGGCGATGGGCATCGGGACCTCCGAGGTCGAGCACGTGATGGCCACGCAGACCTTGCCACTGAGGCCCTTTCGGACCATGGCCATCAACATCGACGGCCCCCTGCCGACGGGCGTCACCAGCAAGGACGTCATTTTGGCGGTGATCGCCAAGATTGGCACCGGAGGCGGCCAGGGCTATGTCCTGGAGTACCGCGGGCAGGCCGTCGAAGAGATGTCGATGGAGGCCCGAATGACTATGTGCAATATGTCCATTGAGGCGGGTGCGCGGGCAGGCATGGTCGCCCCCGACGAGACGACATATGCGTATCTGAAGGGTCGTCCCCACGCCCCCGAGGGGGAGCTGTGGGATGCCGCTGTGGCCGAATGGGACTCGCTGCGCACCGACGAGGGCGCTCAGTTCGACGCCGAAGTGCACATCGATGCCAGTACTTTGACGCCTTTTGTCACCTGGGGCACCAATCCGGGGCAGGGAGTGCCCCTCAGCGCGGATGTGCCTGATCCGGAGCTGATGGCCGATGAGGAGGAGCGGCTGGCGGCCGAGAAGGCGCTGACCTATATGGATCTCACCCCGGGTACCCCGATGCGTGAGATCCCGGTGGACACCGTGTTCGTGGGGTCCTGCACCAACGGGCGGATCGAGGATCTGCGCGCGGTGGCCGACGTACTAAGGGACCAGAAGGTGGCCGAGGGGGTCACCATGCTCATTGTTCCCGGCTCGATGCGGGTGCGTGCGCAGGCCGAATCCGAGGGACTGGGTGAGATTTTCACGGCCGCGGGCGCTCAATGGCGCCAGGCGGGATGTTCCATGTGTCTGGGGATGAACCCTGACCAGCTGTCTCCCGGGCAGCGGTGCGCGTCGACCTCGAACCGGAATTTCGAGGGCCGCCAGGGTAAGGGCGGTCGTACCCACTTGGTGTCACCGGCCGTCGCCGCGGCCACGGCGGTGCGGGGAAAGCTCTCATCGCCAGCTGATTTGGCAAAATCCGCGCTCTAGACCAGCAGGGAGAGGAAATAGTGGAGGCATTCGACACTCACACCGGAATTGGTGTGCCGCTGCGTCGTTCCAACGTCGATACCGATCAGATCATCCCGGCGGTGTACCTCAAGCGTGTCACCCGAACGGGTTTCGAGGACGGTCTCTTCGCCGGTTGGCGTGCCGATCCCTCGTTCATTCTCAATCAGGAGCCGTTCAACCGGGGCAGCGTGCTTGTCGCCGGGCCCGATTTCGGCACCGGATCGTCCCGCGAGCACGCCGTGTGGGCCTTGATGGACTACGGATTTCGAGTAGTACTGTCGTCCCGTTTCGGAGACATCTTCCGGGGCAACGCCGGTAAGGCCGGTCTGGTCGCCGGATTGGTGGATCAGTCCAACATCGAGCTGCTGTGGAAACTGATCGAGCAGAACCCCGGTTTGGAACTCACTGTGAATCTTGACGATCGGACAGTGACCGCCGGAACGGCGGTGGTGCCGTTTGATATTGACGACTACACCAGGTGGCGGCTGCTCGAAGGACTGGACGATATAGGCCTTACGCTGCGAAAAGTCGACGAAATCGAAGCTTTCGAGGCCTCTCGGCCGGAGTTCAAACCCCGCACTTTGGAGCCCTCCGAGTAGCTGATTGGGCGCCCTTGGGGGCCAAGGGCATTCCTTTTAGGTCGGCAAAAGGCTTAGAGAATTTTGCCGAAATTACGCGTGGCACTTGGAAATCAGGTGCAGTTGGGTTTACCGTGTTCGAAGTCGGTTCAAAGTGGACCACTGGCTTCGGAGGGTTTTACATGAACAAAGCAGAGCTCATCGACGTTCTGACACAGAAATTGGGCTCGGATCGCCGGCAAGCCACCGCCGCGGTGGAGCACGTCGTCGACACCATCGTTCGCACCGTGCATAAGGGTGAGAGCGTGACCATCACCGGTTTTGGCGTTTTCGAGCAGCGTCGCCGCGCCGCACGTGTCGCCCGCAACCCGCGTACCGGTGAGACCGTCAAGGTGAAGCCGACGTCGGTTCCGACGTTCCGTCCCGGTGCACAGTTCAAGGCGGTTGTCTCTGGCTCGCAGAAGCTTCCGGCCGACGGTCCCGCTGTGAAGCGTGGCTCCACCGCCGCCCCGGCGAAGCGTGCCGCCGCCAAGAAGGCAGCCCCGGCCAAGAAGGCTCCCGCCAAGAAGGCCGCCCCGGTCAAGAAGGCAGTGGTCAAGAAGGCTGCTCCCGCCAAGAAGGCGCCCGTGAAGAAGGCAGTGGTCAAGAAGGCCGCTCCCGCCAAGAAGGCGCCCGTGAAGAAGGCAGTCGCCGTTAAGAAGGCTGCTCCCGTCAAGAAGGCCGTGACCAAGGCTCCTGCCAAGAAGGCTGCGACCAAGGCTCCCGCCAAGAAGGCTCCGGCCAAGAAGGCTCCGGCCAAGAAGGGCCGCAAGTAGTTTCAAGACAACATCGGGTCCCACCTCAGGGTGGGGCCCGATGTTGCTTTTGGGGCAGTGTAGGCGGCTAGCCGCCAGTAGGCAGCGGGCTGTCCAGATGGTCTGCGGCCAGCAGTTTCTGGCCGTGCATCGACAGCACCCACATGCTGCCCTTGCGGTTACGTGACTTATCGGGGCGGACACCGTCGCGATCTGCCCACCATTGGATGAGGTCTGGGATGACCCGTCCCTGAGTGCATACCACCCGGATGCCGTCCGACCCGGCGATTTCGAGAATTCGGCGATGTGCACGCTTTCGATCAGCCCAGTAGGCCTCTTCACTGAGTGCGGGCTCGCTATAGATCACCGTGTTCAGTTCCTCGGCAAGCGGTTCGACGGTCTGCCGGCAGCGCAATCGATCGGCAGCGTGAATGGCACTGGCGCCGAATGCGAGTAATTGACTGGTAAGCGCTTCGGCCTGGGCGCGGCCTTTCTTGTCCAACGGACGCAGCGTGTCATCGCCGGAATAGCGTTCCTTTCGCCCCGCTTTTCCGTGGCGCACAATGATCAATGTCCGAGTGTCAATTTCGTGCTTTGCGAGATTTCGCAGCACTTTCCGATCAACGGCGTAGCTGACCGTCTTGATCGCCCGCGCTACCGACATCCACTGAATCTCATCGACTTCATTGTTGGCTTCAAACTTCCCGTCCAAAGCTTGTGCCGCCCAATATCTGACGCGTTTGGTTCCCTGGGCCACCGGGTAACTCACCGATGGCAATCGTCTGCCGAGCCGGGCGCTGAATCCGGTCTCCTCGGCGATCTCACGGACGGCGGCGATGGCCGCCGTCTCACCGGGATCGAGCTTGCCCTTCGGTAATGACCAATCGTCGTACCGTGGCCTGTGCACCAGCGCCACTTCGATGGCTCCGGCAGTGTCTTCCTTGTACCGCCAGAGTGCGGCTCCGGCAGCAAGGACCGCAGCACCGGTCCGCGTCGTCGGATCGGGCACGAAAGCTCCTTCGGGGGAGAGTTGTTCAGCCAGAAGAACCTGGGCTAGCTCAGGTATGTGAGCGGTGCCGTTTCATCATTTCGACCTGATGGTCGCGCACCTCCTCGCCGTCCGCAGGCGAGGCCAACCACTGACCATCGGACTGCAGCTCCCAGCAGCGGGTCCGGGAGTCCAACGCGGAGGTGAACATATCGTCGAGCTGTGCGGTGAGCTTCGGATCGGTGACGCGTGCAAGCACCTCGACCCGTCGGTCCAGATTACGATGCATCATGTCGGCGCTGCCGATCCAGAATTCATCGATGGCGTTGAAGTGAATGATGCGCGAATGTTCAAGGAACCGGCCGAGAATGGATCGCACCGTGACGTTGCCGGAGAACTCCGGAACGCCAGGTCGCAACGCGCAGATACCGCGCACCACCACCTCGACGGGAACACCGGCCTGCGATGCCCGGTACAGCGCGTCGATGACCTGCTCGTCCACCAACGCGTTCATTTTCATTCGGATGCGGGCATCCTGCCCGGCCCGATGAGCTGCGATCTCCTGGTCGATGCGGTCGATGATCCCCGCGCGAATTCCGTGCGGTGCCACTAACAGGTTGCGGTAGGACACCTTCCGTGAATACCCGGTGAGCGAGTTGAACAGGTCGGTGAGGTCCGCGCCGATCTCCGGGGCGCTGGTCAGCAGGCCGACGTCCTCATAGAGCCGGGCGGTTTTCGGGTTGTAGTTTCCGGTACCGATATGGCAGTACCGACGGATGGCGGACCCCTCGCGGCGCACCACCAGTGCGGTCTTGCAATGCGTCTTCAGGCCGATCAAGCCGTAGACCACGTGCACGCCGGCATCTTCCAGGGCTCGGGCCCACTTGATATTGGCCTGCTCGTCGAAGCGCGCCTTGATCTCGACCAGGGCGACCACCTGCTTACCGGCCTCGGCGGCATCGATGAGCGAATTGACGATGGGCGAGTCGCCGGAGGTACGGTACAGCGTCTGCTTGATGGCCAGCACCTGCGGGTCGGCCGCCGCCTGCTCGATAAACCGTTGCACGCTGGTGGAAAACGAGTCGTAGGGATGATGAACAAGCACATCACCGTCGCGCAGGGTGGAGAAGATGCTCTTCGGGGTCTCGCCCTGACCGAACGCGGGGTGGGTTGCCGGGACGAACGTGGGGTCCTTGAGTGCGGGACGGTCCACGCCATAGACCTGCCACAAGCAGGACAAGTCGAGCAAGCCCGGTACCTGCACCACATCGCCGGGATTCACATCCAGCTCACGCAAGAGCAGCTCGAGCATGTGCTCGGTCATATCGTCGGCGACCTCGAGCCGAACCGGTGAGCCGAACCGGCGACGAGCCAATTCACGTTCCAGTGCCTGCAGAAGATCTTCGTCGCGGTCTTCCTCGACCTCGAAATCGGCGTTCCGTGTGATGCGGAATGCATGGTGCTCCACGACTTCCAGCCCCGGGAACAGCGCCGACAGATGCGCGGCGATGAGTTCTTCCATGGGAAGGAAGCGGGCGGTGTGGGCCGCCTGCGCGGCCTCGGCGCCTTCCGGACTGCGCAGCCTGACGAATCGATCGACGTTGTCAGGCACCTTGATTCGGGCGAAGTGCTGGCCACCTGTCTCGGGAACCTGGACGGTGATCGCGAGATTCAGGCTCAGGCCCGATATATAAGGGAACGGATGCGCCGGGTCCACGGCCAAGGGGGTCAGCACCGGAAAGACCTGGTCGGTGAAATACGACGAGAGGTAACTGCGCTCGTTCTCCGACAAGTCCGCCCAGGTGACGACGAAAATGCCGTTCTCGGCGAGTTCGGGCCGTACCGACTCGCTGAACACGCGGGCGTGCTGGACCGAGATCTCCTGCGTGCGCTCACCAATCAGTTTCAACTGCTCACGCGGCGACAGGCCGTCGGCCGAACGCACCGATAGGCCCGTCTCGTCGCGGCGTTTCAGGCCCGCCACGCGGACCATGTAGAACTCGTCCAGATTGGAGGCGAAGATCGCCAGGAACTTGGCGCGCTCCAGGATGGGCAGTGATTCGTCGGCGGCCAGAGCGAGCACGCGCGCGTTGAAATCCAGCCACGAGAGCTCCCGGTTGAGGTACCGGTCTTCGGGCAGCTCCTCACCCGACGCGATCGTGGTTGCGGCCGGAGGAACGCTGGGTGTGGTCACCCTTGTGATCATAGAGTTATCGGCCCGACTCAGAGCGGCAGCGCTGCTCCCAGTTCACGGGCCGCGCTCAGATCTTCCGGGGTGTCCACATCACAGCGCAAACCGGGCCAATCGCCGGTGAGCTCGACGGCCCCCGAATCCCGGTGTCGCCGTGCCGAATCGATTCCGAACAGCGGATTCAGCTCGCCGTCGGTGCTGAACAGCGCCGCCGTGCCGGTGCCGTGCCGGTCGGCGACGAAGCTGCGCGCATGGCTGCGGGCAGCCTGCATCGCGGCCGCGAATTCCTGGGCCGTCACCGCGGGAAGGTCGGCCTGCAACACAACAAGATTCGGAGATGCCGCCCGCAGCTGGGTAGCGGCGCTGCGCAACGCGTTGTTCAGCGGGTCGGGGTGGCCCTCAGGGGTGTCATCGAAGATGAACCGGGCCCCGGCCTCGCCGGCCGCCGCCTTAGCCGCGGGATCAGGGCTGATCACCGCCACGGTTCGGGCGGCGGAGAAGGCCACCGAGATGGCGTGTGTCAGCATGCCCAGCACCAGCCGTTCCCGCTCAGGTGCGGGCAGGGACGGCGCCAAGCGGCTCTTCGCGGTCGCCAAGTTCTTGACCGCGATGATCACGCCGAAGTCTGTGCCAGCCTGTCTGCCCACGTACTCCATGGTGCCAGCCCCGGCTAGGGTGTCTGCCATGGCCACGGCTGCGGTGATGGGTGCTGGTTCCTGGGGGACCGCGTTGGGCAAGGTGCTTGCCGACGCCGGACACGATGTGCGGTTGTGGGCACGCCGATCCGAACTAGCCGATGAGATCAATGCGACGCACCGGAACTCGGTGTACCTCAGCGATGTGGATCTGCCCGCTTCGATAGTCGCCACGGGAGTGGCCGAAGAAGCCCTGCAGGGCGCCGACTTGGTGCTGTTGGCGGTGCCGTCGCAGTCTCTGCGCGCCAACCTGACCCCCTGGGCCGACCTCATCGAACCCGGGTCCTCGGTGGTGAGCCTGGCCAAGGGCATCGAGGTCGGCACGCTCATGCGGATGAGTCAGGTCGTCACTCAGGTGCTGGGCACCGATCCCAGCCGGGTTGCGGTGCTGACCGGCCCGAATCTGGCCAGTGAGATCGCGGCGGGCCAGCCCGCGGCCACCGTCATCGGGTGCACCGACTCGACCAGGGCCGTCGCCCTGCAGCGCGCCTTCTCCACGCGTTACTTCCGCCCGTACACAAACGCAGACGTCGTCGGCTGCGAGGTGGGGGGCGCGTGCAAGAACGTGATCGCCCTGAGCTGCGGCATGGCCGCCGGAGTCGGGTTGGGGGAGAACACGATAGCCACCATCATCACGCGCGGGCTGGCCGAGATCACCCGGCTGGGGCTGGCGCTGGGCGCCAGCCACACCACGCTTGCGGGTCTGGCGGGGGTCGGCGACCTGGTGGCCACCTGCACCTCGACGCACTCGCGAAACCGGACCTTCGGCATGCGGCTGGGCAGCGGTGAGACGCTGCAGGAGGCACGTAACGCCGCCGGCGGTAGGGTCGCGGAGGGAGTCACCTCCTGTGAGTCCATCCTGGCGTTGGCATCGAGCTATGACGTCGAGATGCCGCTCACCGAAGCTGTTCATGGCGTCTGTCATCGCGGACTGAGCGTCACCGATGCCGTCGCGCAGTTGTTAGGGCGCAGTACCAAACCGGAGTAAGCACATGCCAGAGCCAGGGATATCGACCCGGGCCGTTGTGGCCGCCACCGCCGAACCTGTTGCCGGGCAGCCTTTTCTTGCGGGGCCGGTATTCGCCTCTGCCTACCATCTGCCGGTGCCCGAGGACGACTCTCTGGACACATACGGGCGCGCATCCAATCCCAGTTGGAGACAGTGGGAATCGGGTCTGGCGGCGCTGGAGCGCGCCGATAGCGCGCTGGTGTTCGGCTCGGGTATGGGTGCGATCGCCTCGACGTTACGTGCGCTGGTCCGCCCCGGACAGACGCTGGTGGTTCCGGAGGACGGTTACTATCAGACGCGGCGCTATGCCACGGAAAACCTTGCAGCGCTGGGTATTAATGTGATCGCTGCCAAGTCAGATGAGATCGTGGCCGCCGCCGCGCAGGCCGATGTGGTGGTGGCGGAGACTCCCTCCAATCCGCGCCTGGATGTGGTGGACCTGACTCTGCTGGCCCGTGAGACGCACGCCCGCGGTGGCGTGCTGGTGGTGGACAACACCACGGCCACCCCGATGGGTCAGCTTCCGCTGGAGTTGGGCGCCGACCTGGTGGTCGCGAGCGCGACGAAGGCGCTTTCCGGTCACAGTGACCTGATCGCCGGGTACGTCGCGGGGTCGCGCGAGGATCTGCTGTCGGCCGTCTTACAGGAACGATCGCGCGCCGGGGCGATCCTCGGTCCGTTCGAGGCCTGGTTGGGGGCGCGCAGCCTCGCCACCGCCGGGCTGCGATTCGAACGTCAGTGCCAGAACGCGCTCGCACTCGCGACGATGCTGGGTGAACACCCCAGTGTGGTGTCGGTGCGATACCCCGGGCTTGCGGGCGATCCCTCCCATCCCGTGGCGTCCGCCCAGATGAGCAGGTTCGGTTCCCTCGTATCGATCGAACTGGCCAGTGCCGACGCCGTGCATGCGCTGGTGCGTGCCAGCGAGCTATTGGCCGCTTCGACGAGTTTTGGTGGCGTGCACACCTCGGTGGATCGCCGGGCGCGCTGGGGTGACGCGGTTCCGGAAGGATTCGCGCGGATCTCCCTGGGTATCGAGGACACCGACGATCTGCTGGCCGACATTGAGACCGCGCTCGCAGCCGGTACGGTCTGACACTGTGAACGACTCCCGGATCAAGGTCGCGCTCGTGTTCGGCGGACGTAGTAGTGAGCACGCGATTTCCTGCGTGTCCGCCGGCAGCGTTCTGCGCAACCTTGACCAGGATGCGTACGAGGTGGTGGCGGTCGGTGTCACCCCCGAAGGTGGCTGGGTGCTGACCGATGGCGACCCGGCGCAGCTGGCGATCAGCGACCGCACGCTGCCGCAGGTCACCGATGCCTCCGGTACCGAGCTGTTACTCGCCACCGATCCGCGTCGCGCGGGCCAATTGGTCAACGTTGATTCGAGCGCCGCAGGACAGGTGCTGGCCTCCGTGGACGTGGTGTTCCCGGTGCTACATGGGCCCTACGGCGAGGACGGCACCATTCAGGGTCTGCTGGAGCTGGCCGGAGTGCCCTATGTGGGCGCGGGCGTGCTGGCGAGCGCGGCCGGTATGGACAAGGAATTCACCAAGAAACTGCTGGCCGCTGAGGGGCTGCCGGTCGGCAAGTACGTCGTGATCCGTCCGCGTGATGCCACGCTGACCGCGGAGCAGCGCGAGGATCTGGGACTGCCGGTGTTCGTCAAGCCTGCCCGGGCGGGCTCGTCATTCGGTGTCTCGCGCGTCACCGCGTGGGAGGAACTGCCTGCCGCGATTGCCCATGCGCGCCAGTTCGACCCCAAGGTGATCGTCGAGGCCGCCATCGTCGGACGCGAACTCGAGTGCGGTGTGCTGGAGTTCCCCGACGGTGATATCCGTGGCAGCGTGCTCGGTGAGATTCGGGTCGAGGGTGTACGTGGTCGCGAAGACGGGTTCTACGACTTCGAGACCAAGTATCTCGATGACACGGCCGAATTGGACGTGCCCGCCAAGGTTGACGACGAGGTGAGCGATCAGATCCGCGAGCTCGCGGTGGCGGCGTTCCGGGCGATCGATTGTCAGGGTCTGGCCCGGGTGGACTTCTTCCTCACCGAAGACGGCCCGCTGATCAACGAGATCAACACCATGCCCGGATTCACCACGATTTCGATGTACCCGCGGATGTGGGCGGCCACCGGTGTGGACTATCCGGCGCTGCTGGATGCGATGGTGCGCACCGCGCTGGCGCGGGGTACTGGCCTGCGCTGATTCAGCGGGGTAGTGGCAGCGGATCGGGTTTGACGGCCGGCAGCGCCTTGCCGATGGCGTCGGACATCTCGACCAACGGTTCGGTACCTGAACCATCGGGCATGGTCACGGCGATGTAGACGCCGCGATCCACGGCAAACCAGGTGGTGATGCCCACCGCGGCATCGGTGACCCGAAACCATTGCACCCCGTTGATCTGCTCGACCGAGGTGCCGACGGCGAACTCGGCCGGTCGGTCCACACCGCAGCGTGCGACCACCGAATCTTGGCCCCGGCGCCACGCGGCCGCCGCGGGCGGTTTGGGCTCGACGATCTGCGCCCGCTTCCAGTCGCCCGCCATGTTGTCCGGATAGGCCTTGGTCATATCCACACACAGGGGCGAATTAGCCTGAGGTGCAGGGATATTGGTGATGGCCATGGGTTTCTTATCGTCCTGGAACTGCGCGAATTTCAGGACGCCGAAGAGAACGGCCAACGCTGCGACCGCGCCGAAAATGGCGATACCGATGAGGAGCTTGCGGGGCGGGCCGTCTTCGGATTGCACGGGCCTACACTAACCGAGTGCCAAATCTGGGCGATACCGGCGAGTTCGGCGTGATCAGCCGGCTCACAGCGGGTCGTGTGCCCGGTGTAGACGTCCAGCTCGGCCCGGGCGACGACGCCGCAGTGGTCCGCGCGCCGGACAGCAGAGTTCTGGTATCAACGGATATGTTGGTGCAGGACAGACATTTTCGCCTCGACTGGTCATCGGCATCGGATATCGGCCGAAAAGCGGTGGCGCAGAACGCTGCAGATATCGAGGCCATGGGGGGACGGGTCACGGCCTTTGTGGTCGCGGTGGGTGCGCCCGCCGAAACCGACATCGCGTTCCTCGACCAGCTCAACGACGGAATCTGGGCCGAAGCGGCGCGGGTGCAAGCATCGGTCGCGGGCGGAGATCTGGTGGCTTCGCGCGAGCTGGTGGTCTCGGTGACCGCGCTCGGCGACCTGCAGGGGCGTGCCCCGGTGACCCGTGGCGGGGCCACCGTGGGAGAAACGGTTGCCCTCTGCGGCGCGCTGGGCACGTCGGCGGCAGGACTCCGCCTGTGGCAGGACGGTATTGACGAGTTCCCGCAGCTCCGCGCGGTCCACCTGGTGCCGTCACCACCGTATGGGCAGGGTGCGGTGGCCGCGCGAGCCGGAGCGACGGCCATGACGGATGTCTCAGACGGTCTGTTGGCCGATCTGGGACATATCGCGGAGTCCAGCGCGGTCCGCGTCGACCTGAGCTCGTCGAACATGGAGCCGTATTTGGTGCCGCTGGCGGGCGCCGCGGGGCTACTCGGTGCCGACCCATGGGAGTGGATCTTCACCGGCGGCGAGGAGCATGCCCTGGTCGCGACCTTTCCCGATGAGGTCCCCGCGGGCTGGATACCTATCGGCCAGGTGACGGCGGGGCAAACGGGTGTGACGGTTGACGGCGCACCCTGGACTCGGGCGACCGGGTGGGATTCTTTTCGGCTAAGTTGACTCTCCGTGACCGCCCGACCTCTCACCGAGCTGGTTGACCCCGGCTGGGCCGATGCACTGGGACCCGTTGCCGATCAGGTGACCAAGATGGGGGAGTTCCTGCGCGACGAGAACTCCTCGGGCCGCGGATATCTCCCCGCCGGGGCAAACGTGCTGCGCGCGTTCACCTATCCGTTGGCCGATGTCCGGGTACTCATCGTCGGACAGGACCCCTACCCGACGCCCGGGCATGCGATGGGTCTGAGTTTCTCGGTGGCCGCCGACGTGCGACCGGTGCCGCGCAGCCTGGCCAACATCTTCGATGAGTACCAGAGCGATCTCGGTCTGCCCAAGCCCGCCAACGGCGACCTGACGCCATGGTCACAGCAGGGGGTGATGCTGCTGAACAGAGTGCTGACGGTGCAGCCGAGCACCCCAGCCTCCCATCGCGGCAAGGGCTGGGAGACGGTGACCGAATGTGCGATCAGGGCGCTGGTCGCGCGGAACACGCCGTTGGTCGCCATTCTGTGGGGGCGTGACGCGGCGACACTCAAGCCGATGCTGGGCGCGAGTGTGCCCACCATCGAATCGGTGCATCCCTCACCGCTGTCTGCCTCGCGCGGATTCTTCGGCTCCAAACCGTTCAGCCGGGCCAACGAGCTGCTCGCCGGATTGGGTGCCCAACCGATCGATTGGCGGCTGCCGTAATGCGTTGGTCTACAGGTGCATTGACCGCCGTGGGTGGCCTGACAGCGGTCCTGGCGACCGGCGGAACCGCGCTGCGTACTCCGGCGGTGGTCGACCGGCTCAATGCCTGGGCGGTGCGCCACCTCACCGACGAGCAACGGGCGGACCCGTACTCGGCGATCCTGCCGACACCGATCGACGGTGACGACTTCTACAGCGACCCGGGCGATCTGAGCCTGCTGGCACCCGGCGAGGTCATTCGCGCCGATAGGGTCTCGCCCCGGCTTCCGTTGCGCAAGGCCACCATGCAGCGGATCATGGTGCGCTCCACCGATACCGCGGGTAATGCCGTCCCCGTGACCGCGGCATTGATCGAGCCGGACCGCCCGTGGCATGGTCCCGGTTCACGTCCGGTGGTGGTACGCAACCAGGCGATCAACTCCCTGGGGCTCAAGTTCACGCCGTCGTATCGTTTGGCGCACCTTTGGTATCGGGACAATCCGCCGATGTTCCCCTTCCTGTCCGCGCAGAACTACGCCGTGCTGTTTCCGGATCATGAAGGCCCTCGGATGTCGTATGCGGCCGGGAAGATGGCGGGGCACGCGGTACTGGACTCGGTACGCGGAATGCTCTCGGAACGGCCCGATCTCGCCGATTCGCCGATCGTGATGCACGGATACAGCGGCGGGGCCATCGCCACAGTGTGGGCCGCACAGCTGCAGCCGTCCTATGCACCCGAGCTGCGCATCGCGGCCGCGGCGGCGGGAGGGACCCCCACCGATTACGCGCTGTTGCACGGCAGCATGAATCGAGGCGTCGGCGCGGGGCTCTTCGCGGCCGCCACCATTGGCCAGGCTCGTGAATTCCCGGAATTGGCGACCATTTTCGGGGATTTCGCGCTCTACTGTGCGATCCGGGCCAAGAATTTGCCGCAGCCACCGCTGGCCGCTGCGGGTCTGTTTCGATTCGACCTGGACCTGCTCTCGGCGATCGAGGCACCGTTCGAATCGGAGCTGGGGCAACACGTTATCCGCGCCAACCGGCCCGGTGACCTGACCCCGACGATGCCGGTGCTGCTGTATCACGGCTCGCGCAGTAAGGCGGTCGGCGATCTGTTCATCCCCGAAGAGGGAGCTCTGGCGCTGCGCGATACCTGGCGCGCCAACGGTGCCGACGTGGACTACTGGGCTCTGCCCGGTGAGCACATCACCGCGGACATGCTTGCGATCCCGTGGGTTGTGAACTGGATTCGTAAGAAACTGCAGGGCTGAGAACGCGGCTCGCCGAGCGCATACCTGGTGTATGCGATCGGAGAGAAACCCATGCGCCTGGTATGCGCTCGGGGTGATGGGCTCGCTAGGTCAGGGCCAGACGGGCTTGCGCTTGCCCACGAAGGCGTTGACACCCTCGATACCCGTCGGACTAACCGAGGCCTCGGCGATGCTGGCCTGCTCCAGGTCCAGCTGTGCGTCCAGGGTGTTGTTCGCGCTCAGGCGCAGAAGACGACGGATGCGGTTCTGTGCCTCACGCGGACCGGCTGCCAGCCTCTCGGCGGCGGCCACGGCAGTGTCCTGCACGTCGTCGTCGGCGACGACGCGGCTCAGCAGCCCGATGGAGAGTGCCTCGGTCGCCTCGACAACGCGATCGGTCAGCAGAATGTCGGCGGCGCGGGCCTTGCCGACGACGCGGGGCAGCGCCCAGGACATGCCACCGTCAGAGGAGTATCCGATGCCCGGGTACGCGGCACGCAGCTTGGTCGACTCGCCACCGATGGCGATATCGGCCAGCAGCACCAGGCTCAGCCCGCCACCGGCAGCCCACCCGTGCACGGAGGCCACCACCGGACGATCGGCGGCGTCTACCGCGCGCACGAAGGCATGCAGCCGACCGGCGAGATCGTTGAGCTTGGCCGCCCGGTCTTCGGCACCGGCGAAATCGCGCACGTTACCGCCGGCACAGAAATTGGGTCCGCTACTGGTCAGCAGGATGGCGCCGACCTCGGCGGGCAGATTCTGCAAGACCGGAACCGCAGCGTCTACTCCCGCGAAGTCCAGAGAGGTACCAGCCGCCGCAGTGGCGATGGTGATGTGCAGAACGCCGTTGTGAACGGCGACGTAATCAGACGACACGGCAGGTTCCGGACGCGATCAGGCGCCGCGGACGACCTTGCCGGCCTTGATGCAGGAGGTGCAGGCGTTGACGCGCTGCTTGTTGCCACCGGGGGAGGTGACGGCGTGAACCGTCTGGATGTTCGGGTTCCAGCGACGGTTGGTACGCCGGTGCGAGTGCGAAACCGACTTGCCGAAGCCGGGTCCCTTGCCGCACACGTCGCAGACGGCAGCCATAGTGAAACTCCTCAAACTCGCGATTCCGGCCAACGACCTGTTCAGTCAGGGTGGCCCACAACCCTGCAAGAATAGCTTGACCGGCCCGTGAACACCAAAATGGCCGTAGATGAGCTCTTCGGGGGAAGACCGTCAGACACTGTCAGCATCGGTAGATAGGCTTTCTCACATGCAGCTCTCGGTATTGGACAGCGCTGCGCTGCTCAATTGGGCGCGCGCCTCCGTCGAGGGGTTGATCACCCGCAGTGACGAGATCAACCGGCTGAATGTGTTTCCGGTCGCCGATGCGGACACCGGCACGAACATGCTGTTCACCATGCGTTCGGCGGTGAACGCCGCCGAGGCGCTGGGGGATGGCGCCACGGTGGCACAGGTTGCCGCGGCGCTGGCCCGGGGCGCAGTCCACGGTGCCCGCGGCAACTCAGGGGTCATCCTGTCGCAGATTGTGCGGGGGATCGCCGATGCCGCCGCCGATCAGGACGCCATCGGCGCCGAGGTGGTGCGCCGGGCGCTGCGGCAGGCCTCGCAGTTCGTGATCGCCTCGATGAGCACTCCCGTCGAGGGCACCATCGTGTCGGTCCTGGCCGCCGCCGCCGAGGCCGCGGACCGCGTCGCCGATGGCACGCCTACTACTGATGATCTCGTCGGCCTTGTCAGCACCGCCGCCGACGCCGCGGTGGCGGCCCTGGAGAAGACGCCCAAGCAGCTCGACATCCTCGCCGATAACGGTGTGGTCGATGCCGGCGCTCGCGGTCTTGTCGTCATTCTCGACGCCCTGGTGTTGGTGGTGGCCGGAGAACTGCCCACTCGCCGCGAGTACAGCCCATCACCACCGAAGAACGCGGCTTCACAGGTGTGGGTGGCCGGGCCCGGCCGTGGCTCGGGCGGACTGAACCTGGATCCTCCACGTGAACTGCCGCCCGAGTTCGAGGTGATGTACCTGCTATCCGGCTGTGATGAGCTGCAGATCGCAGACCTGCGAACGCAGCTCGACGGGATGGGCGATTCCATCGCCATCGCCGGAGACGGCGACATGGGGTATTCGGTGCACGCGCACGTGAATGACGCGGGGGCCGCCATCGAGGCCGGGATGAAATTCGGTACTCCGCAATCGATCCAGATCTCATCGCTGCGCGGTGATGTGGGCGGGGGACACCACGATGGACGGCACCGGCATCGCCGGGTACTGGCGCTGGCCGAGGGCGACGGCGCGGCCACACTCTTCTCCAGTGAGGGTGCGCAGGTCCTGCGCGTCGACGAACCTCCGGCGAGTGCCAAACGTCTCCTCGACGCGGTAGTCGACAGTGGCGCGCATCAGATCATGGTGCTGCCCAACGGATTGATGGCCGCCGAGGAATTGGTGGCGGTCTGTGCCGCGGCCCGTGGATGGGGGATCACGGTCATCCCGTTGCCCTCGGCGTCCATGGCGCAGGGGTTGGCGGCGTTGGCGGTGCACGATCCTGAGCGGATGGCCGTCGATGACAGCTACACCATGGCGCGTGCGGCCGGGGCCACCCGATTCGGGCTGGTGCGGGTGGCCACCGAGCGTGCTCTCACCTGGTCGGGAACCTGCGAGCCGGGAGATGCGATGGGCATCATCGGCGATGAGGTACTGGTCCTGAACCATGAAGTTGCCAATGCCACAAAGGCTTTGGTGAGCATCATGTTGTCCTCTGGTGGAGAGTTGGTGACGATCCTGCTGTCGGACCAGGTGGATGAGTCTCTTGCCGAGGCGCTGATCGAGCACACCCGATCGCACCATGGCGGTGTCGAGGTGATGATCTACCGCACCGGGCAACACACCGATGTCGTTCACATCGGCGTGGAGTGACAGGGTATAGATGGCGCAACTTTCCGATCGTCTCGATCATGTATTGGGACACAAGGCATCCGATGTTCTCGACGCCGAATTCGGCCTGCTGACTGTCGAGGATCTACTCCATCACTACCCGCGCCGGTACAGCACCGACTTCAGCCTGCGCGACGAGCAGGACGGCGAGCGGGCCAAACCCGGTGAGCACACCACGTTGGTGGGGTTCATCACCTCGGCAGAGCTGAAGAGCATGCGCAACCGCAAGGGGCAGTTTCTCTCGGTCATGCTGGGGAGCGCCCCACATGCCGTGCAGGCCACCTTTTTCCATCCGCACAAGGTGAAACGCGATCTTGAGGTGGGCAACCGGGTGATGCTTTCCGGAGCGGTCGGGGAGTTCCGGGGTAAACCCCAGCTGACTCATCCCGACTACCTGGTGCTGGAAACCGCGCTCGGTGAGAGCACCACCACGACGCGGGGGAGTACGGCGCTACGCGGTATTGCCGGAAACGCGCGGGATGCGTCCACTGCCATTTCGGCATTCCAGCGCAACGTGTTTCCCATCTATCCCGCAACCAAGAATCTGGAAAGCTGGGACATCTACCGCTGTATCGACCAGGTGCTGGCGCAGCTCGACCCGGTGCCCGAGGCGCTGCCCGAGGCAGTTCTGGCAGAGCACAACCTGATGTCCCTCGACGAAGCCTTGCGCAAGATTCACATGTCGGAGGACGCCACCGAACAGAAGCAGGCGCGCAGGCGTCTGGCATTCGATGAAGCGCTGGGTCTGCAGCTGGCGCTGGCCATCCGGCGCGGCAGTGATGTCGGGTCGGCGGGTCCGCCGATGCCGCCCGCCGACGGCAAGCTGCGTGATGACCTACTGAGCCAATTGCCTTTCGAGCTCACCGAGGGGCAACAGCAGGTTGTCGCCGAGATCGGTGCCGATCTTGCCGGGGTCAAGCCGATGAACCGGCTGCTGCAGGGTGAGGTGGGCTCGGGTAAGACGGTCGTCGCGCTGCTCGCGATGATGCAGGCGATCGACGCCGGGTACCAGTGCGCGCTCTTGGCGCCCACCGAGGTGCTCGCGGTTCAGCACGCCCGATCGCTGCGTGCGATGCTCGGATCGTTGGCCACCGCAGGCGAGTTGGGGGCTCCTGACGACGCGACCAGCATCGCGCTGTTGACCGGCTCGATGTCACCGGCGCTCAAGAAGCAGATCAAGGCCGACGTGGCGACCGGACTGGCCGGCATCGTCATCGGAACCCACGCGTTGTTGCAGGACTCGGTGGATTTCCACAATCTGGGGCTGGTGGTCGTCGACGAGCAGCACCGGTTTGGTGTTGAGCAGCGGGATCGATTGCGGGCCAAGGCTCCCGAGGGCATTGTGCCGCATCTGCTGGTGATGACAGCCACTCCGATTCCGCGCACGGTGGCGCTTACCGTGTTCGGCGATCTGGAGACTTCGACACTGCGTGAGTTGCCGCGCGGGCGCCAGCCCATCACCACCACCGCGGTGTTCACCCGCGAGAAGCCGGGCTGGCTGGCGCGCGGCTGGGAACGGATCGCCGAGGAAGTGGCTGCCGGGCGGCAGGCCTACGTGGTGGCCTCCCGGATCGATGCCGATGACAAGGACAGTGGTCCCGACGAGGCCGAGGAGAAACGCCCACCGCCCGTCCCCGTCACGGAGTTGTACGAGACCATTCGTGGCTCGCTGCTTCCGGGGCTGCGCATCGGGCTGCTGCACGGTCGGCTCCCGTCTGAGCAGAAGGACGCCGTCATGACGGCATTCAACGCGGGTGAGATCGATGTTCTGGTCTGTACCACCGTGATCGAGGTCGGTGTGGACGTCCCCAATGCCACCGTGATGCTGATCATGGATGCGGATCGGTTCGGTATCAGCCAGCTGCACCAGTTGCGCGGCCGTGTGGGGCGCGGCGGCAACAAGGGCCTGTGCCTGTTGGTAAGCCCTTGCAGCCCAGCAGGTTCGGCAGGACGGCGGCTACGCGCGGTACAGGACACTCTCGATGGATTCACCCTGGCCGAACTCGACCTGGAGGAGCGCCGCGAGGGCGATGTGCTGGGGCGTGACCAGTCTGGCCGCGCGGTGAATCTGCGGTTGCTTTCGCTGATGGATCATCGCGACATGATCGAGACCGCCCGGGATATGGCCGTGCGGGCGTGCGCCGAGGATCCCGAACTGACGAGCCGACCGGCGCTGGCGGGTATGGCGCGGCGCTTCCTGATCGCCGACCAGATCGAGTACCTGGACAAGTCGTGAGGAATCGCACCATTCTCGTCGTCGCCATCGCGGCGGCGATCGCAGTGGTGGTGGCGTATCAGGTATCAGCCCGGTATCGGCTGCAGCGCGCCAATGCTGTTGCCGGGCAATCGAATATTCCGACTCTGGCTCCGGGCGTCGATCCACTGGCCGGGGTGATAGTGGTGCCCAAGAGGGTGCGCGGCAAGGACTATCAGCGTGTTGAGTTCGGCGACGCGTGGTCCGATGACACCGATGCCCCGGGCGGTCACAACGGCTGCGACACGCGCAACGACATCCTGAATCGCGATCTGGCGGACAAGAGCTTCGTGTACACCAGCAGATGCCCCAATGCAGTCGGTGCCGGAATGCTGCACGATCCCTATACGGGAGCGATGGTGGGTTTCGCCCGTGGCCCGAAGAGCGGAGAAGCCGTCCAGATCGATCACATTGTTCCCTTGGCGTACGCATGGGACATGGGTGCACGTGAGTGGCAACCCTCCATGCGTTGGCGTTTTGCCAATGACCCGGCCAATCTCATCGCCGTGCAGGGCCAGGCGAACAAGGACAAGGGAGATCAGCCGCCCGCGACCTGGATGCCGCCAAACAAAGCATTCTGGTGCCGGTACTCTATGCAATTCGCGGAAGTGGTTCGGGGATACCATCTTTCGATCGATGAGCGTTCGGCCAAGGCCATCCGTGAGGCGGTGCAGACCTGTCCACAACCGTTGAATCTGTGGTAGACAGGGACTGAAGCCCGAACAGGTGGTGGTCGTTAATGAAGAGAGTTCGGTGGGGCTGGTTACTTGCCGTTGTGGTCATGTGCGCCCTGATTGGTTCGCCCGTCGGTATGCCGTCCGCGGCAGCTGCTGCGTGTCCCGACGTCGAGATCGTGTTCGCACGAGGCACTTTTGAGCCGCCGGGTGTCGGTGGGACCGGCGAAGCGTTCGTGTCCGCGCTGCGCGCACGGACTAAGGGCAAGTCGGTGGAGGTCTATCCCGTCGAGTACCCGGCGTCCCTGGCCTTTGCGACTGCGGCCGACGGTGTGATCGACGCCAGCAACCGGGTCAAAGATGTTGCCGCGCGGTGCCCCAACACCAAGATCGTGATGGGCGGATTCTCGCAGGGTGCAGCGGTTGTCGCCTACACCACGGCCGACGCGGTGCCCCCGGGGTTCGAATTGCCGGAGGGGATCACCGGGCCGATGCCGCCCGAGGTCGCCGACCACGTCGCGGCGGTAGCGCTGTTTGGTAAGCCCTCCACGGGATTCCTGCAGCGCATCGACAACACGGCTCCGCCGATCAACATCGGGCACCTGTACGCGGACAAAACGGTCGACATGTGCGTCCCCGAGGACCCGATCTGCTCCGCGGATGGCAGCGACAACGCCGCCCACGGTTCGTACGGAGACAACGGGATGACCAACCAGGCTGCCGACTTCGCAGCCCGGCAGATCGCCTCGACGGCGGAGTCGGCTAGCGCTTCTCGATGAGTTCGATCGTCGCCTCGATCACGGCGATATCGGATGCCCCCGGCACCAGGATGAATTCGTCGAGTCAGTGACACTGCGGCTCTGTTGCAGCTCGGTCGTGGTCCGATCCAGCGTCAGCGCGCCAAGCCAACTCTGTCGAATATGAGACGATCATGTCGCATATGCGATAACGCTAGTCGCGGAGCAATCGGGAGGGTCAATGGCTGTGAGTCGTGACAGCTTGTTACACGCGGCGGCTGTCTTCTTGGGGAGGCAGCCCGCGGCGACTATGGATGAGATCGCGGCGGCAGTGGGGGTGAGCCGCGCGACTCTTCATCGACATTTTGCAGGACGATCCGCATTGATAGAAGCACTGACCATGCTGGCGATGACCAATATGGAGTCGGCGTTGACCGAAGCGCGTCTGACCGAGGATTCAGCGACCGATGCCCTGGAGCGGCTGGTCCGGGCCTGTGAGCCGATAGCAGACCAACTGGTTCTCGTATATGCCCAGTATCAGAATCTTGACCTTCCTCAGACTCTGGAAGGCTTTTCAGGTGTTGAAGGTCAGATCACTGCGTTGTTTGTGCGGGGGCAAAAGAGCGGCCAGTTCCGCACCGATTTGACGGCGGTGTGGCTTACCGAAGTCTTCTTCAGCTTGGTTGCCGGGGCGGCCTGGGCCATTCAGAGTGGAAGGGTCGCTCGCCGCGACTTCTCCCACATGATTACCAGTTTGATTCTGAGGGGCGTGAACACTCCATGAGGCTTCAGTAACCGCCCGCATAGTCTCAGGCCTGTTTAGCGTCTTGGGCAGGTTTGTGGCGCTGGCGGACCGCTATGGGCTGCTAGGAACCGTTGTTGTTCACAGAAGGAATCGTAGAGGGGCTGAATGTGGCCCTGCCCGGGTAAGATGAGTTCGTCGATTTCTGACCCTTTTCGGCGGAGACTATCGATAAGTTTTAGTGTGCCAGCAGTGGGGACGATAGTGTCGGCATCTCCGGTAATGATCAACACGGGACCATTAGTAGGCCCGTTGTCTGGATTTCCGTATATTCCCAGGCGTTTGCTTAACTCTGCAATTGTTCGAGAATCATGAAGAAATATGTCTGCTCCAGGCAGATTTCTTGTGTTATTCAGTAGGTCTGCTAGGCACGTGCTGTTTCGCACTTTGTCCACGATTTGCTGTCCTTGCGGCGATAGGATCTGTTCCAGATGTATGTTTTGATCAGCAGCGGCAGCGCCGATCAAAACAAAGAGATCCAAAGCTGGAGCGAAGGGATCAGTGTCAGTTCCATCGATCACCGCCTGAAGCGCACTCTCAGCCGAGTTGCCTGGACCGATGGCGATCACGGCCTTAAGGCCGTGAGGCAGCTGGCCCTCGACGCCGGCACGTGTGGCAGACAGTGCAGCGGCCCCACCCTGCGAGTGTCCGATAACGAACCAATTCTCAGATAAGTGGGGGTAGATTTGCCGGGCGGCCGGGACAACATCGGCCACGGCATTACCCTGGTCAATGGAGCCCATGTACGTATGGTCGCCGGGGGTGCCTAAACCAATGTAGTCGGTAGCCGCAACCGCGTAGCCCGCATGCAGTAGTGACTTCACGTACTCCCCGTTAAATTCGCCACCCATTGTGGGGGAATGGGAGGGGGCGCAGCGGTCTGCAATACCCACTGTTCCGTGCGCCCAGGAAATCAGCGGCCAGCCTCCGGCGGGTACGTCTCCCTGCGGTATCAGCAAGACTCCACTTACAACAACGTCCTGCCCTCGCGAGTTCACTGAGCGATAGAGAAGGGTTACCCGGTCCGACGCCCCTAGGCCCATATCAGCTCCCTGGCTGGCTGAGGCAATTAGATCGCCGCGATTGCCGTCGGGCAGATGGGACGGTACGTCGTAAGTGCCCTGAGAATCCGTACTCACCTGAAAATTCATCCGTACCCGGTCGGGTGGCAATTGAGGTGAGGAACACCCGACTAAAGCTCCGGCCACGATCATCACTCCGGCAATAGCGCCCCATTTCCGGTCAATGTTCCTGGACACCACAGCTACTCCTTAAGTGGGCGCAATCCACCCGTTCTGCGTCAAAGTCGACTCAAATGATACATAAATGTCTCATGGATGGCGGGTCTTTGTCGGGCTGCAACCGCCGACAAGAAGCCATTTCCTCGCGAACAAGTTCCTCGGTCGGCATCTGAATCACGCGCTCTCCGGGGAACTTTCGCGCCTGCAGCCCGGCAGATCGCCTCGACGGCGGAGTCGGCTAGCGCTTCTCGACGAGTTCGATCGTCGCCTCGATCACGGCGATATCGGATGCCCCCGGCACCAGGATGAATTCGTCGAGCCCGGCCTCGTGCGCTCCGTCGAGGGTGCGGTTCAATGCGTCGGCGTCGAAATTGGTCAACGTTTTCGGAACATTCTCGGCGATCTGCGATCCGAAGATGGCCAGGTAGTCGCTGGTGAACTGTTTGAGTTCGGACGCAGCGTCGGGGATACCCAGCGTGTAGAAGCAGCCACTTGATAACAGCGGCGGTTCGGCGTGTCCGGCTTCCTGCCATGCCGCGCGCGCCGCCCCTGCCGAGTAGGCAAGCTCGGCCGGCGAGCCGGAGACACTGAACCCGGTGATGCCGTCGGCCCATTGTGCCGCGCGGGCCAATGATTTCGGGCCGATCGCGGCGGCAACGATGGGCGGACCACCAGGTTGAACAGGTGCGGGTCCACCGGGTCGGCACCCTCGAACGGGGGCTCGCCCCGCCACAGCCGCCGCAGCTCGGCCACCTGGTCATCGAGGCGCTGGTGGCGTCGGTCGAAGGATGCGTCCAGCGAGCGGTAATCGTGTTCGCGGCCGCCTACCCCTACCCCCAAGGTGAACCTGCCCGCGGACAATACATCCAGCGTCGCCGCCTGTTTGGCGACCAGCGGCACCGGATGTGCCGGCAGCACAGACACATTCGCGAGTATCCGGATTCGCTCGGTGACCGCCGCCGCGGCCGCGAGTGTCACCCACATGTCTTGGTTGTGATACGAGATTCGTTCACCCGAGGAAATCGTGGAGAACGGCCCCTCGTCGGCGAGGCGCGCCCAGGTGATCGTCGACTCACGGGTGTACTCCCGGCACATAAAGGGCAGGGCAATGCCGATATCCATACCGGCAGCCTAGGAGCACTCGCTACGGTTACGTCGTGAGCCTGTTACGTGACCTCGCCCTGCGTGTCAGCACCGCCGCGACACCGCATATCCCGATCCCCGTTCGAAGGGCGGCAGCGGGCCGCCAGGTGATCATCGACGGCAACATTCTCGACCCGTCGACCCAGCTGCTGCTGCGCGGCATGGCGCTGCTGGGAGAGGGGGAGATCACCAAGGGTGAGGACGTCGAAGACAGTCGCGCCAACATCCGTAAGCAGTCGGCCTTACTTTCCTTCAGTACCCCCGTCGGGCAGGTGCGCAACTTCTCCATTCCGGGCCCGGCCGGGCCTATCCCGGTCCGGCATTACCGGCCGGTTGTCGAGGACACGGGTGCGGTGCTGGTGTTCTTCCACGGCGGCGGCTGGGTGATCGGCGACCTGGAGACACACGACCAGGCGTGCCGGCAGACCTGCCGCGACGCGGGCGTCTCGGTGCTGTCAGTGGACTATCGGCTGGCGCCCGAACATCCGGCACCCGCGGCGGCCCAGGACTGCCTGGCGGCCTATCTGTGGGCTGTCGAACATGCCAATGAGCTCGGTGCCACCCCGGACAGGGTTGCGGTGGGCGGCGACAGCGCCGGCGGCAACCTGGCCGCCGTCGTTTCGCAACAGGCACGCGACACTGGGGCGCAACTGCCGCTGCTGCAATTCCTGATCTATCCAGCCGTCGACTTCACCGTGCGCAGGCCATCACGCGATCTCTTCGCCGAGGGCTTCTTCCTCACCAAGGCGGCCATGGACATGTTCGAAGGTCACTATCTGGACGGGTCCGACGTCGAGAAGACCGACCCCCAAGTGTCACCGATTCTGGCCGCGGACCTTTCCGGACTGCCCCCGGCGCTGATCACGACGGCGGGCTTCGACCCATTGCGCGATGAGGGCAACGAGTACGCGGCGAAGCTTCGGGCCGCCGGAGTGCCCGTGGACCTGCGGGTACAGGGTTCGCTGATACACGGTTTCTACAACATGGCCCGGCTGCGCGGCGCGCCTGCGGCTGCGGTGGACGAGCTGACGTCGGCCTTGCGCGCACACCTGTCTCGCTAATTCTGCCCGGTAGGCTGTTCGCGTGGCCAAACCGAAGCAACCTCCTAGCTACGACCTCAAGAAGGCGGAGCAGCGCCGAAGCCAGCTGATTCAAATCGCACTCACGGCGATCGTCGTGCTGTTCGCCGCGGGGCTGGTCGGTTTCATCGTCGTCAAGAACAAGAAGGACCCGGGTCCGCCCGCTCCGCCCGCGGGTGAGGTGAAGGCAGTCGAGGTGGTCACCCCCGGCCCCGCCAAGCTCGTCACCAAAGAGGGAACCACCGAGCCCAAGGTGGTCCTGACCCTGATCGAGGATCCGATCTGCCCCGCCTGCGCCATGTTCGAGCAGGAGTTCGGGCCTACCGTCAAGAAGCTCATCGACACCGGTGCGGTGCGCGCGGACTACGACATGGTCGGGATCCTGGACGTGCCCCGGCTCAAGCGCGACTACTCGTCGCGGGCGTCGGCGGCGGCCTACTGCGTGGCCGACCAGTCCCCGGAGCTGTTCCTCAAGTACCACTCAGCGCTCTACGACCCGAACAATCAGCCCGATGAGGTCAACGCCAAGACCTGGCACGACGACAAGTGGCTGACCGACCTCGCCAAGAGCGTGGGTGCGTCGGACTCGGTCTCCAAGTGCATCAAGGACAAGAAGTACATCAACATGGTCAAGGAGCTGGGCCCGAAGCTCAACATCCAGGCCACCCCCACCATTCGGATCAACGGCAAGGACTGGGAAATCGGGAAGGGCACGACCCCCGCTGACCTGATCAAGGCCGTCACGGACATCACCGGACCCGTTCCGGGCCTGCCGTGACCCTTCGTCCCGCGACCGCCTGGTACGTCCTCGTCGCCGGGGTGGCCGGACTAGCCGCCGCACTGGCGCTGACCGTTGAGAAGATCGAGATCCTCATCGATCCGACGTACGTCCCGTCCTGCAGCCTGAATCCGATCATTTCCTGTGGTTCGGTGATGACGACCGAACAGGCCTCGGCCTTCGGCTTCCCCAACTCGCTCATCGGCATCGTGGCGTTCACGGTGGTGCTGGTGACGGGAGTCCTGTCGGTCGCCAAAGTGGAGCTGCCGCGCTGGTACTGGGGCGGTCTGGCCATCGGCTCGTTACTCGGGGCGGTCTTCGTCCACTGGTTGATATTCCAGAGCCTGTACCGGATCGGCGCGTTGTGCCCGTACTGCATGGTGGTCTGGTCGGTGACGATTCCGCTGTTTGTCGTGAGTACTTCGATTGCCTTGCAGCCCTTGGGATCTCAGCGCTGGGCCAGAATTCTGCATCAGTGGCGATGGTCGCTGGTGGCGTTCTGGTTCGCCGCGGTGATCCTGGCGATCCTCGAGCGATTCTGGGATTACTGGATCACACTCGTCTGAACCGATTTGTGAAGTTCAGCGGACGCGCGTTCGCTGAATCCTCACGGTACGGTCTGTAACTATGTTCTCGAAGGTTCTTGTCGCCAACCGCGGTGAGATTGCGATCCGGGCATTTCGTGCCGCCTACGAACTAGGTGCCGAAACCGTCGCTGTCTACCCATATGAAGACCGCAACTCGGGTCATCGGCTGAAGGCCGATGAGGCCTATCAGATCGGTGAGAAGGGCCATCCGGTCCGCGCCTATCTGTCGGTTTCCGAAGTGGTCAAGGCCGCCAAGAATGCCGGTGCCGACGCGATCTACCCCGGTTACGGTTTCCTCTCCGAGAATCCCGATCTGGCCGCGGCGTGCGCCAAGGCGGGTATCACCTTCGTCGGACCGCCTGCGGACGTGCTGGAGCTGACGGGTAACAAGGCCCGGGCGATCGCGGCCGCGCGGGAGGCCGGTCTGCCGGTGCTGTCCTCTTCAGAGCCCTCGGCCTCGGTCGACGAGCTGCTGACGGCCTCCGAGTCGATGGAATTCCCGGTGTTCGTCAAAGCGGTCGCCGGTGGCGGCGGCCGAGGCATGCGCCGGGTCGCCGAACGCGAGCAGCTGCGTGAGGCGATCGAGGCGGCCAGCCGGGAGGCAGAGTCGGCCTTCGGAGACCCGACGGTGTTCCTGGAGCAGGCCGTCATCAATCCCCGGCATATCGAGGTGCAGATCCTCGCGGACACCGCGGGCAATGTCATCCACCTCTACGAGCGCGACTGTAGTGTGCAGCGGCGTCACCAGAAGGTCATCGAGCTGGCACCCGCGCCCAACCTGCCCGCAGAGCTGCGCGAGAAGATCTGTTCGGACGCTGTCGCTTTCGCGCGACACATTGGGTACAGCTGCGCAGGCACCGTCGAGTTCCTGCTCGATGAGCGTGGTCGTCACGTCTTCATCGAGATGAATCCCCGGATTCAGGTGGAGCACACGGTGACCGAGGAGATCACCGATGTGGACCTGGTGGCGAGCCAGCTGCGCATCGCCTCCGGCGAGACCCTCGACGATCTTGGTCTGCACCAGGAGACATTGCCGGCACCACGGGGATTCGCCCTGCAGTGCCGCATCACCACCGAGGACCCGGCCAACGGTTTCCGTCCCGACACCGGCCGCATCACGGCCTACCGCAGCCCGGGAGGTGCGGGTATCCGCCTCGACGGTGGCACAACGCTTGGCGCCGAGGTAGGCGCGCACTTCGATTCGATGCTGGTGAAGCTGACCTGCCGTGGGCGGGACTTTCAGACTGCGGTGGCACGTGCGCGCCGCGCCGTCGCGGAATTCCGCATCCGCGGTGTCGCCACGAATATCCCGTTCCTGCAGGCAGTTCTCGATGATCCGGACTTCCGGGCGGGGCATGTCACCACCTCGTTCATCGAGGAGCGCCCGCAGCTGCTGACGGCCCGATCCTCGGCCGACCGCGGCACGAAGATCCTGAATTACTTGGCCGATATCACCGTCAACAAGCCTCATGGGGCCAAGCCCTCGAAGGTGTATCCGCATGACAAGTTGCCGGCGATCGATCTGTCGGTGCCGCCACCGGACGGGTCGCGCCAGCGGCTGTTGGCTCTGGGGCCCGAGGGGTTCGCGAAGGCGCTGCGGGAGCAGAAGGCGGTTGGTCTGACTGACACCACCTTCCGTGACGCGCATCAGTCGCTGTTGGCCACCCGGGTGCGCACCACCGGTCTGCTGGCGGTCGCGCCGTACGTGGCGCGGCTTACCCCCGAGCTACTTTCGATTGAGGCCTGGGGTGGCGCGACTTACGATGTGGCGCTTCGCTTCTTAAAGGAGGATCCGTGGGAGCGGCTTGCCGAACTGCGTGAGGCCGTCCCCAACATCTGCCTGCAGATGTTGTTGCGCGGCCGGAACACCGTGGGGTACACGCCGTATCCGGAGACCGTGACCAAGGCCTTCATTCGTGAAGCGACCGCCACCGGCGTCGACATCTACCGAATCTTCGATGCACTCAACAACATCGAGGCCATGCGCCCGGCGATCGACGCCGTGCGCGAGGTCGGCGGCTCGATCGCCGAGGTGGCCATGTGTTACACCGGCGACCTGTCCAACCCCGGTGAAAACCTCTACACGCTGGACTACTACCTCAAGCTCGCCGAGCAGATCGTCGACGCGGGCGCGCATGTGCTCGCGATCAAGGACATGGCGGGCCTGCTGCGTCCGCCCGCGGCCGCCACCCTGGTGACGGCGCTGCGATCGCGGTTCGACCTGCCGGTGCATGTGCACACGCATGACACCGCGGGTGGGCAGCTGGCCACCTATCTGGCGGCATGGCAGGCGGGCGCCGATGCGGTGGACGGCGCTGCGGCACCCATGGCCGGAACCACCAGCCAGCCGTCGTTGTCGGCGATCGTGGCTGCGGCCGCGCATAGCGAGTACGACACCGGAGTTTCCCTGACCGCGGTGTGTGATCTAGAACCGTATTGGGAGGCGTTGCGAAAGGTCTACGCCCCCTTCGAATCAGGGCTCCCGTCGCCGACCGGCCGGGTGTACACGCACGAGATTCCCGGTGGGCAGCTCTCGAACCTGCGCCAGCAGGCCATCGCCCTGGGGCTGGGCGACCAGTTCGAGGAGATCGAGGCACGATACGCCGCCGCCGACCGGATGCTCGGGCGTCTGGTCAAGGTGACCCCGTCCTCGAAGGTGGTCGGTGACCTGGCGCTGGCGTTGGTAGGCACCGGCGTGAGTGCTGATGAATTCGCTTCGGATCCTGGTCGTTTCGATATTCCCGAGTCGGTCATCGGGTTCCTGCGCGGCGAACTCGGCGATCCGCCGGGTGGCTGGCCCGAGCCGTTCCGGACACGTGCGCTCGAAGGTCGCGGTCCGGCTCGCGCGGAGGTTGAGCTCACGGCCGATGACGAGGCTGCGCTCGATGGTGACAGCGCGACCCGGCGGGCGGCGTTGAATCGCCTGCTGTTCCCCGGTCCGACCAAGGAGTTCCTGGCCCACCGCGAGCAGTACGGCGACACGTCGCGGCTTTCGGCGAACCAGTTCTTCTACGGCTTGCGGTACGGCGAGGAGCACCGCGTCAAGCTTGAGAAGGGCGTCGAGCTGCTGATAGGCATCGAGGCGATTTCAGATGCCGACGAGCGCGGTATGCGCACCGTCATGTGCATCCTCAACGGTCAGCTACGTCCCGTGCAGGTGCGCGACCGGAGCATCGACAGCGCGGTGGCCAGTGCGGAGAAGGCCGATCGGTCCAATGCCGACCATGTGCCTGCGCCCTTCGCGGGTGTGGTGACTCTCAATGTGGTGTCGGGCCAGGAGGTCGCGGCGGGCGAGACCATCGGCACCATCGAGGCGATGAAGATGGAAGCCTCTATTACCGCGCCCAAGGCGGGAACCGTTGCGCGGGTGGCGTTGACCGAGACCTCTCAGGTCGAGGGTGGGGATCTGCTGGTGGTGATCAGCTGACCCGGATCATCGCCGGTGCGGCGGGCGGACGCCGGATCGCGGTGCCGCCGAAGGGAACCCGACCGACGACGGATCGGGTACGGGAGGCGCTGTTCAGCATGCTGGAGGCGCGCCTGGACTTCGACGGAATCGCGGTCCTTGATCTGTTCGCGGGCTCCGGTGCGCTGGGCCTGGAGGCGCTGTCGCGCGGTGCCGAACATGTGACGTTCGTGGAGTCGAACGCCGCCGCGTCGAAGGTGATCTCGGCCAATATCGCGGCGGTGAACCTGCCCGGTACCGAGCTGCGGCAGGCTGCGGTATCGACGTTCCTGTCGACATCACCTGGCCGCGCCTACGATCTGGTTCTCGCCGATCCGCCGTATTCGGTTTCTGCCGAGGAGGTTTCGGCTCTGTTGTCACGCCTGACGGATCACTGGGTGAGCGACGATGCCCTCGTGGTGCTCGAGCGCGACGCCTCGGGGCCCGAAGCGGTGTGGCCGGACGGCTGGGAGGTGTCCTCACGCAAGTATGGAGGGACACGGCTCGAGCTGGGATCTCTGTAACTGTCCAGGTAATCCACAGCGCATGTTTACCTATCGAGCGCACACTTCTGGCCATGACCCCGCTGCAGCGATACATCGCCGAGGAGATCGCCACGGACCATGTCGAGGGACTGCTGACGCGGCGGGAGGCCATCCGACGGCTGGCGCTCCTGGGTGTCGGTGCCACCGCTGCCAGTGCGCTAATCGCGGCCTGCGGCAGCGAGAACAAACCCGACAACACTTCCGCCGCCACTGCGACGCCGGTCGCCACGTCGCCGCCGCCCGGTGCGGACAAGGTGGTCGCCACTGAGCCGATCACCTGGAGCGGACCCAACGGCACGCTGCAGGGGGCGTGGGCACCGGCGGCGCGGTCGCGTGGCTCGGTACTGGTGATTCACGAGAACAAGGGCCTCAACGACTGGGTTGGTTCGGTCGCGGGACGTCTTGCGGGCGTGGGCTATTCGTCCCTGGCGATCGACCTGCTGTCGGAGGAGGGCGGCACCTCGACGTTCAAGGACCCGGCCGAGGCAACGGCGGCGCTGGGCAAGGTTCCCTCGGAGCGCTTCATCGCGGACCTCAAGTCCGGTGTGGACGAGATTCTGCGCCGGGTTCCCGACAAACCTGCCGGTGTGGCCGGATTCTGCTTCGGCGGCGGCCTGGTGTGGCAACTTCTGGCAGCGGGGGAGCCACGGCTGGCCGCGGCCGCCCCGTTCTACGGACCGCTTCCGGACAACCCGGACTTTTCGCGGTCCAAAGCGGCGGTCCTCGCGTTTTACGGTGAACTCGACAAGCGGGTCACCTCGTCGAAGGATGAGGCCGCGGCGGCGTTGCAGCGGGCAGGGCTGGTTCACGACATCGTCGTCGAGCCCGGTGCGGACCATGCCTTCTTCAACGACAGCGGCCCCCGCTACAACCCTGGCGCAGCGGCAGATGCCTGGCAGCGTCTGACCACCTGGTTCGGTCAGCACATTGGCTGATGGGCGCTTAGTCTTGCTCACCATGTGGTGTAGAGCGGTAGTGGTGGCGGTGGCATCCGGTGCGATATCGATCGCCGCCGCCGGTGTCGCGCTGGCCGACGACGGAGACGCGCCGGCACCGCCTGCGCCAGAGCCTTCCGCGTCGTCGCCTGTCGCGAACCTGCTGCCCGGAGGTGCGAAGGCTCCGGTCGGCCCATCAGTTGCTAACGACGCCTTGTCCGCTGGCCTCCCGGCTCCGGTCGCGGGCCTGGGAGCGCCGGGCGGTCCGTTGTCGGCCGAAGGCCCGCTGTTGTCTCCCAGCGGTCCGTTGTCGGCCAACGGTCCGCTGACAGCGTCGGGCGGTCCGCTGGCTACCGATGGTCCTGTGCTGTCACCGACCAGTCCGGTGTCACCGCTCAACGAGATTTGCGGATCTGGCAGCCTGCTGAAGTCGGTGACCGACAGATTCGCCGGAGTCATTCCGGACAGCACATTGGCGTCGATGCAGAACCAGCACCCCGTCGGCACTGGCAAGTGCCCCGCGACTCCGCCCGCGGACGATCAGGCCCCGGTCGTTGATCAACCCGGAAATTAGCCGCTCAGGTATTGCCAATCAAGCCGCTTAACAATTACCCGTACGTTCCTTGATTCGGTCTGCTCCGAAACCATCCGTACTTCCCTTGATTTTGGGTGGTACCGGGAGCATCATCACTTCTTAATGTGAGGTGAGTCACAGTCAAGACGGTGGGTATTGCCTAACGCGAGGAGTTTGACGTGGTGGTGCGGGGTATCAAGGCATTCAAGAAAATCATGCAAACGACATTCGACCCGGAGCGGGTAATCCCGGAAGACATCAGGGTGACGGAATTTACCGGGGATAATAGTCTGCGACGGAAAGATCTTTGTCAGCATCCGATTCCTGCCGATTCCCTGATATGGAAGTATTGGGGGCGTCTTGACGTAATGTATTTCGGTAGCGGGGTATTGGGCCCTATTGCGGGTGCATGGCCGCAGATGGCCAGGGGGACCGCGGGTTCCGTTCTTTTCACTGGTGACAGTTCTTTCCGTGCGCGCGCCACGATATACAAGAAACGGCGTCAGCAATCCCGCGAGTACATTTACGGGTCGGTGTATGACGCTCCGGAAGATGCGAAGAAATACGGGCTGAAGACCCGTAACATGCACAAGTCCGTGAAAGGCACACTGCAGGACGGCACGTTTCATGCTTTGAATGCGGAAACCTTCTATTTCGCGCATGTCACCTTCTTTTATCACCACATGCTCCTGGTAATCGAGCGGTTGCATTTCGGCGGGGTCATGCCGCGCGCGATAAAGGAGCAGATATTCGAGGAATCCAAGGAGTGGTACAGCATTTGGGGGGTCGACGATAGTTCTCAGCCGGACACGTACGAAGATTTCGAACGGTATCTGGGAAACATCGAGCGCAACTATTTGGTGAACTCGCAGGTAACTCAGGCCATGCTGGAGCAATTCATGGAGCGCCGGGTGGCGCCGCGGTGGTGGCCGGCGGTCATGAAGAAGCTTGTGTGGCCCTGGCTGGTGGGTCGGCGGCAAGTCGTTGTCGGTAGCTATCCGCCCCATGTTCGGGAGCTGTTCAATGTGGAGTGGACCCGCGAGGACGAGGAGATGCTGCGCCGCTTTACAGCCATGTTCGGGCGGCTCTACGCAGTTCTCGAGCGTGTCCTTCCGCTGAAGTTCTTCTACTTGCCGATTGCCGTGCGGGGCTTCGAGCGGGAAGGGATCGATCCGCGCAACATCACCCTGGAGTCCGCGCGGCAAGCGCTCCGGGAGAATCGCGTCCGCCGCGCTGCGCCAGAAAATGCGCCAGCAGATGAGGCGAAGGGGATGGTGGCCTCCAGCTGAAGCCCGGCCACTCAGCTAATCTGCGAGGGTGGGGCCAAAAGGGTGGACATCGCTGAGCGCAATCGTCGCCGTCCTCGTGCTCGGGCTGTCGTATCTGTTCGGTCAGGCCTACTGGAGTACGCGCGCGATTGTGGGAAATCCCGAACCCGCGCATGATCTGCCCGCCTACGCCGAGCTTCTGGTGCCGGTGCATGCCGAACACGCGGGTCAGCTGCCTCGTCCCGAGAACGCTGCCAAGTGGAGCGTGGACGGTATCAAGCTGCCCGAAGGGCATCTGATCATCAGCCCGGCGGGCCGTTCGCTGGCGTGGGTGAGCAATGCCGCGGTGGTTGACATCCAATCGCTCTGGTTGCGTTTGGCGGGCCGCTTCGATCGAACGGGGCTGTGGCCCTTGGCCTCCCGTGGGCTCAGTGGAGATTTGCGTCGGCCATGGTCGGACGCCGAAGACCTTCGGCACCTTGCCGAGCCCGCCGATGTTGACGCCGTTGACGCGAAATCCTTTCTTGTGAAAGAGGTTTCGTCTGCCAATGCTGCGGCCGTCGACGTGCCGGTTGTGCCCATCACGCTCGAGCAGCGTACTCAGCCGCCCCAGCGTGCACTCCCGTTGACCGCGGATCACCTGGAGCAGGGCTCGCTGCTGATTCTGGTGCCCACGGCACGTCCGGCCGACGCGCTCAATGCCCTGGGATGGACACACGGCGTGAACTACGACCTCTCCGAGGCTGCGCTGGCGGCGGTTCTCCGGTCCTGGGAAGACCGGTTTGGTGCGGTGCTCACAAGCGTGGATTTCGACGCCATCGACGTGGAAGTCACGCGGCCGCCGGGCGCTGATCTTTCGGTAGCGGTCGGCTACGAGCACTACGGGTTCTGTCCCGACAACATCGATCAGGGCGCGGGTACCTTGAGCGCCTATGCCCGCCAGATCAGTGGTGCGCGAACCTGGAAGTTTTGGTGGGACTAGCGCAATGGCCGCACTAGTCTGAATCGGATCTTCGGCCGGGTAAGACGGGAGGCGCACATGCGTTACGGCGGCGTAGTAATGGTGAGTGGTGCGTTGTCGGCCGTCGTGTGGCTTGCCGGCTGTTCGTCGGGCGGAGGCTTGCGACACGACTCGCCGGTAAGCAATCCGGCGTCGAGCGCGGCAAGTGGTGGCCAGGCGGCCGGTCCACGTGTAGTTGTCGACGGTGTCGTGAGATCGGTTGAGAATCGGGTCGAGTGCGTTACCGCGGCCGATATGACCTTCGTGAACATCGGTAGCGAGAATGATGCGATCGCCGCCACGCTGGCAGCGGGCGATAACCCGACCCTGAAGAGTTTGACCCTGGGAATCATCGATGGCCACCCGGTTATGTACAACTCGGGGCATGGTGCGACTGAGCCGACGGTGACCAAGTCCGCGCAGTCCTACAAGATTTCCGGCACCGCCACCGCCGGTTTGAGTACACCCGCGACCTTCGAACTTGAGTTCACCTGCCCAGCCAGGAGATAACAGAATCATGGTGAGTCTGTAACGCACGGCACGAATCGCCCCGCCACCGTTGCCGAGGAAATACCCTTAGGTCCATGACTACAAGTGTCGGGCAGGACCTCGTCAAGCACCTCTGGAAGACAGCGGTGGTATCAGGAGTTTTGGCGGTAATCGTTGGCGCCGTGGTGCTGATATGGCCTCAAATCACCGTGCTGGTCGCCGCATACGCTTTCGGCGCGTACCTATTGATATCCGGTATTGCTCAGGTCGTTTTCGCCTTCACGCTGCCGGTGTCGTCGGCCGGGATGAGGGTTCTGTTGTTCCTCACCGGCGTGATCTCGTTCGTCCTCGGTGTGTTGTGCTTCAAGGACGAGCTGAATTCGATTCTGCTGCTGGCCATCTGGATTGGCGTCGGCTGGATCGCCCAGGGCATTGCGGGCACCATCACGGCCGTCGGTGACAAGGAACTTCCCGGACGGGGCTGGCAGATCTTCAGCGGAATCATCTCGACAATCGCGGGCATCGTGCTCATCGTCTACCCGATCAGCTCGATCTTGACCCTCACGCTGGTCGTCGGTATCTGGCTCATCGTGATCGGCGTACTGCAAATCGGTAGCGGTATCGGCATTCGCTCGGCCACTAAATCGTCCGCATGACGGGAGCTGTCTGCCCCGGCTCGTTCGATCCGGTAACCCTCGGGCATCTGGATGTTTTCGAACGAGCCGCGGCGCAGTTCGATGAGGTCGTCGTCGCGGTGTTGATCAACCCCAACAAAGCGGGCATGTTCACCATCGACGAGCGCATCGAGATGATCCGCGAGGCCACAGCCGATCTGCCCAATCTGCGCGTCGAATCGGGGCAGGGGCTGCTGGTCGACTTCGTGAGAGCGCGGGGTCTGGGTGCGATCGTCAAGGGGCTACGTACCGGCACCGACTTCGAATACGAACTCCAGATGGCTCAGATGAACAAACACATCGCCGGTGTGGACACCTTCTTCGTCGCTACCGCCCCGGCGTATTCGTTCGTGTCGTCCTCGCTTGCCAAGGAGGTGGCGACGTACGGGGGAGATGTCTCGGCGTTGCTGCCTCCTTCTGTTCATCAACGACTTCTCGGGAAACTGCGTGGCCAGGCACAATAGAAAACAGGCCGCGCAGAAATAGCCGACACACCGGTCAGCTAGCACGGTCACAGCAGTCACACCAGGCACACTGGTAACAGTGGAAACTCGCGTGAAGGGTGTAGCCGTGTACCGAGTATTTGAAGCGCTCGACGAGCTGGGCGCCATTGTTGAAGAAGCGCGCGGCGTTCCGATGACCGCCGGATGCGTCGTGCCCCGCGGCGATGTCCTTGAGCTGATCGACGACATCAAGGACGCCATTCCCGGCGAGCTCGATGACGCCCAGGATGTTCTGGATGCCCGCGATGCGTTGCTGCGTGAGGCCAAGGAGCATCACGAGACGGTGATCGGCCAGTCGAACGCCGATGCTGAGCAGACGCTCAGCCATGCCCGCAACGAGGCCGACCGGCTACTGGCCGACGCCAAGTCGCAGGCCGATCGCATGGTTGCCGAGGCGCGTAACCACGCTGAGCAGACCGTCGGTGAGGCGCGTGAAGAAGCGGCCCGCACGCTGGCCAACGCCAAGCGTGAGCAGGAGAGCACCGTTGCCCGGGCCAAGGCGGAGGCAGATCGCCTGGTCGACTCGGGTAACGCTTCCTACGACAAGGCCGTGCAGGAAGGCATCAAGGAGCAGCAGCGCCTGGTGGCCCAGACGGAAGTCGTGCAGGCGGCCAACGCCGAGTCCACCCGGCTGATCGATGCGGCCCACGCCGAAGCCGACCGGTTGCGTGGTGAATGCGACATCTACGTCGACAACAAGCTGGCCGAGTTCGAGGACTACCTCAACGGCACGCTGCGCTCGGTGGGCCGCGGCCGTCATCAGCTGCGCACCGGCGCTGGTACCCACGACTACGTGCAGCGTTAAGATTGGGTTCATGCCGGGACCTTTCGTTCTTGATGTCCTGGCCCTCGGGCTTGGGCGGCGTCCTGGGTCGATGCAGGAGATCGAGCGCACCGTCGCTAGCCCGGTGCGCATCGGCAACGACCTGATCGCGATCCCCGAGGGCGCGGACGTCGATATGGATCTACGTGTCGAAGCGGTTTCGGAGGGCGTTCTCGTCACCGGAACCATCGCCGGAGACCTCGCGGGGGAATGCTCACGCTGTCTGGAGCCGATTACGGGCCATGCGGATGCGTATCTCACCGAGCTCTTCGCGTACCCGGATAGTGAGACCGAGGCGACCACCGAGGAAGACGAGATACACCGGGTTGTGGACGGCCTTGTCGACCTTGAACAGACCATCGTCGATGCCATCGTGCCCGACCTGGAATTGGCACCGCTGTGCCGGCCAGATTGCCCGGGCCTCTGCCCCGACTGCGGCATCGTTATGGCGACCGCCGAAGCCGGTCACCACCACGACAAGATCGATCCGCGTTGGGCCAAACTCGCCAATTTCGGTGACGACCAGTGAGCCCTGCCCCAGAGAATCGGTACGACGATCTGCGCGCGGCGATTGGGGTAAGGGTCGGCGACGATCTACTGACGCTGGCGCTCACGCACCGCAGCTATGCGTACGAGAACGGTGGCCTGCCCACGAACGAGCGGTTGGAGTTTCTCGGCGATGCCGTGCTTGGCCTGACGATCACCGAGACGCTGTACCACGGTCATCCCGACCGCTCGGAGGGTGATTTAGCGAAACTGCGTGCCAGCATCGTCAATACCCAGGCCCTCGCTGGAGTGGCACGCGGCCTGACCGGCAACGGTTTGGGCGCGCACCTGTTTCTCGGCAAGGGCGAGGAGAACACGGGCGGCCGCAACAAGTCCAGCATTCTTGCCGACGGCATGGAGTCGATTCTGGGTGCGGTCTACGTGGAGCATGGGCTCGAGGTCGCGCGCGCGGTCGTGCTGCGTTTGTTCGGCCAGCTCCTGGAGACCGCGCCCAAGCTCGGTGCCGGTCTGGACTGGAAGACCAGCCTGCAGGAACTGACTGCCGAAAAGGGTTGGGGTGCACCGTCGTATGTGGTTACCTCGACCGGGCCCGATCATGACAAGGAATTCACCGCCACCGTGATGGTCAACGACGCCGCGCATGGCGTGGGAGTCGGCCGGTCCAAGAAGGAAGCCGAACAGCGGGCGGCCTCGGAGGCTTGGAACGGCATCAACGGGTCAAGTGCCTGAGCTTCCCGAGGTGGAGGTGGTCCGCCGTGGGCTGCACCATCACCTCGTCGGAAAGACCATCGGATTCGCGTCTGTGCACCATGACCGGGCCGTGCGCAGGCAGCCCGGAGGCGCCGTCGAGCTGGCGGGACTGCTTGCCGGACAACAGATCAGCGGTACCGGTCGCCGGGGCAAGTATCTTTGGTTGACGCTGGGCGAGGGACAGGCGCTGGTGGTCCATCTCGGGATGAGCGGCCAGATGCTCATCGGACCCATTTCCCGGCCGCAGCATTTGCGTATTGCCGTGACACTCGATGACGGATCGGTATTGAGCTTCGTCGATCAGCGCACCTTTGGCGGCTGGATGGTGACCGATGTGGTCACCGTCGATGGCAGCGACCTCCCGGAGCCGGTCGCCCATATCGCGCGAGATCCGCTCGATGAACGATTCGACGCGTCGGCCGTGGTTACCCGGCTGCGCGGTAAGCACACCGAGATCAAACGGGCGCTGCTCGATCAGACCGTGGTGTCCGGTGTCGGCAACATCTATGCCGACGAGGCTCTCTGGCAGGCGAAGGTGCACGGACGTCGGCTCACCGACGGCATGAGCCGTGCCAAGCTCACCGAGGTGCTAGACAGTGCGGCCGGTGTCATGCGTCTGGCGCTCGCACAGGGCGGTACCTCGTTCGACGATCTCTATGTGAATGTGAACGGCGAATCCGGCTACTTCGAGCGCTCTTTGGAGGCGTACGGACGCGAGGGTGAGCCATGCCGGCGCTGCGGACGCGCCATGCGCCGGGAGGCTTTCATGAACCGGTCGTCGTACTTCTGCCCGGGCTGTCAACGGCTGGTTGAACCCCGTTAATAGCGCGTCAAGAGGCCCGATGCGCCCGTCAGGGACGCGTAAAGAACGCAGGTAGTGCCCTCGGCCGGGATCATGATTCCTGCGTGGTTGATTTCTGGTACCTGGTCCTGATCGTCGTGGGCTTCGCCTTGTGCGTCGCCGTCGTGCGCGGATTGCAGGCGCGATGACCATCGACGTCATCACCAACATTGTGCTGATTATCTTGTCGGCCGCGCTCGTTGTGTATCTGGTGGTCGCACTGCTCGACCCGGAAAGGTTCTAACGGTGAATTCCGCTCTGGCGGCCGGTCTTCAGATCGGCTTCGTCATTCTGGTGCTCGCTATCGCGTACGTCCCCTTGGGGGACTACATGGCGCGCGTTTTCACAGGCCCGCATTCTCTGCGCGCAAGCGGCCCATCAACCGTCAAGCATTCGCTCGTCGAGCGCGTGATCTACCGCGCGGGCCGGGTGGATCCGGAGACCGAGCAGACATGGGTGGGATACACCCTGTCGCTGCTGGGATTTTCGTTCGCGAGTGTGCTCTTCCTCTATCTGCTGCAACGTATCCAGGGTGTGTTACCGCTTTCTGGCGACCTGGGCGCGGTGAGCCCCGCGGTGGCCTTCAACACCGCGGTTTCCTTCGTGACGAACACCAACTGGCAGTCGTACACACCCGAGACAACCATGACCAACCTGACCCAGATGGTTGGACTGGCCGTGCAGAACTTTGTCTCCGCGGCTGTCGGGCTGGCAGTCGCGGTGGCACTGATTCGCGGCATCGTGCGAACCACGACCGGGGGAGAACTCGGCAATTTCTGGGTTGACCTGGTGCGGGGAAGTTTAAGGATTCTCCTACCCCTGTCATTTGTGGTCGCACTGATCCTGTTGTCCCAGAGCACCATTCAGTCGCTGTATACGCATTTCGATGCGACAGCGCTCGACGGCACGGCGCAACACATCGCGCTGGCCCCGGTCGCCTCGCAGGAGGCCGTCAAGGAAGTCGGAACCAACGGCGGTGGCATTCTGGCCGCGAACTCGGCGCACCCCTTCGAGAACCCGACGCCGCTGACCAACATCGTCGAGATTCTCGCCATCCTCATCGTCCCGGTGTGCCTGACCCGCAGCTACTCAACGATGGTGGGAGACAAGCGCCAGGGCCTGACCGTCCTGTCCGTAATGGCCACCCTTTTCGGCGGCATGCTGGCATTTGTCACCTGGGCGGAGTCGACTCCGCGCGGCATCGCCGCGCAGGCGGCCGGTGCCATGATGGAAGGCAAGGAGGTCAGATTCGGCATTCCCGCGACCAGCTTGTTCGCGGTGGCGACCACCGGAACCTCCACGGGCGCTGTAGATGCCGCCCATGACAGCTTCACCGCCGCCGGCGGCGGAGCATTGATCTTGAACATGCTGTTCGGCGAGATCGCGCCGGGTGGTGTCGGCACCGGCCTCTACGGGATTCTGGTGCTGGCCATCATCGCGGTGTTCGTCGGCGGCCTATTGGTGGGCCGCACACCGGAATTCCTGGGCAAGAAGATCGGACGACGCGAGATCACCATGGCCGCGCTGTCCGTGCTCGTCATGCCGGCCCTGGTACTTATCGGCACCGGCATCTCGGTGGCTCTGTCGACCACTCCCGGATATCAAGGCAACAGCGGAGATCCGGGCAGTGCGCAGTCCATCCACGGGTTCTCTGAAGTGTTGTACGCCTACGCCTCGGCCGCCAACAACAACGGCAGCGCCTTTGGTGGGCTCACGGTGACCAGCCACTGGTTCCAGGCATCCCTTGGCGTGGCGATGCTGCTGGGCCGCTTCCTGCCCATCATCTTCACGCTGGCGCTGGCCGGATCGCTTGCCACTCAGCAGAAGACACCGGTGTCGGCCGGAACTCTGCACACCCACGGCCCCATGTTCGCCGGATTGCATACCGGCACCGTTCTCTTGGTGGCCGCACTCACCTTCTTCCCAGCCCTGGCGCTGGGACCGATCGCCGAGGCTGTCCTATAGTGTCCAAGACCAGTAAGAGCACAGTCAGTACCGGAGTCTTCGACCCCACCCAGTTGGTCAAGGCGCTTCCGCTTGCCGTGCGCAAGCTGGATCCGCGGCATATGGCCCGCAACCCGGTGATGTTCGTGGTGACCGTCGGGTCGGTGGCCACCACCGTGCTCGCCGCACTGCATCCGTCGATCTTCGCGTGGGCCATCACCGCCTGGTTGTGGTTCACGGTGGTATTCGCGAATCTGGCCGAAGCTGTCGCCGAGGGGCGCGGAAAGGCGCAGGCGGCGAGCCTGCGAGAGGTCAAGCGTGACACGGTCGCCCGCAAGCTGGTGGGGGACGGCCATGGGAACGAGATGGAGGAGGAGGTCGCAGGGAGTGCGTTGCGGCCAGGTGATCGCGTCGTGGTCGAGGCCGGCCAGGTAATTCCCGGTGACGGCGACGTAGTGGAGGGCATCGCGACGGTCGACGAGTCGGCCATCACCGGTGAATCAGCGCCCGTGGTCAGAGAATCCGGGGGTGACCGGTGCGCCGTCACCGGCGGCACCACCGTGCTGTCGGACCGGATCGTCGTAGAGATCACGGCGGCACCCGGTGAGTCCTTCGTCGATCGGATGATCGCGCTCGTGGAGGGCGCTGCGCGTCAGAAGACGCCTAACGAGATCGCGCTCAACATCCTGTTGGCCTCCCTCACCATCATCTTCCTGCTGGCCGTCGTCGCGCTGGGCCCGATGGGCAATTACGGGGGTGAGCAACAGGATCCGATCAAGCTCATCGCATTGCTCGTCTGTTTGATTCCCACCACCATCGGCGCTCTGATGTCGGCGATCGGTATCGCGGGCATGGATCGTTTGGTGCAGCACAACGTGCTGGCCAAGTCGGGGCGAGCGGTGGAGGCAGCCGGTGACATCGACGTCCTGCTGATGGACAAGACCGGCACTATCACCTTCGGTAACCGGCAGGCCACCGAATTCATTGTGGCGCCCGGTATCACGCACGAAGCCCTGGCCCAGGCCGCGCGGGCCTCGAGCCTTGCCGACGAGACCCCCGAGGGTCGCAGCATTGTGGAACTGGCCGCCGGCGGGAGCGAACCCACGGGGAAAGTAAGCGATGAGGGCTCGCATGAGGGCGAGTTTGTGGCCTTCACCGCGGCCACCCGGATGAGCGGTTTGGATACCACCGACGGCAAGCAGATCCGCAAGGGCGCCGCCGATGCGGTGTTTACCTGGGTGGCAAGCCTGTCCGGTGTTCAGGAGGATGACCCTGCGGTGGTCGTGGTCCGCAAGGTCGCAGATCAGGTGGCCAGCGAGGGCGGCACCCCGTTGGTGGTGGCCGATCATGACGGCACCGAGACTCGGCTGCTGGGCGTGATTCGGCTCTCCGATGTCGTCAAACCCGGCATGGCCGAACGCTTCGCCCAGATGCGAGCCATGGGAATACGCACCGTCATGGTGACCGGTGATAACCCATTGACCGCCAAGCAGATCGCCGCCGAGGCCGGTGTGGACGACTACGTCGCGGAGGCCACCCCGGAGGACAAGCTGGAGTTGCTGCGCCGGGAGCAGAAGGCCGGTCGGCTCGTCGCGATGACCGGTGACGGCACCAACGACGCCCCGGCCCTGGCGCAGGCGGACGTGGGTGTGGCCATGAACACCGGGACTTCGGCCGCCAAGGAAGCCGGGAACATGGTGGACCTGGACTCCGATCCCACCAAGCTCATCGACGTGGTGGCCATCGGCAAGCAGCTGCTGATCACCCGGGGCGCGCTGACCACTTTCTCGCTGGCCAATGACCTCGCGAAGTACTTTGCGATCTTGCCCGCGTTGTTCAGCGGCATCTACCCGCAGCTGGGTGAGCTCAACATCATGCGACTGGCCACTCCGCAGTCGGCGATCCTCTCTGCCGTCATCTTCAACGCTCTGGTGATCATCGCGCTGGTGCCGTTGGCGCTCAAGGGTGTTCGTTACCGGCCGGTGGGCGCGGGGGAGTTGTTGCGGCGAAATCTGTTGATCTACGGGCTTGGCGGCGTGATCGTTCCGTTCGTGGGGATCTGGCTGATCGATCTGGTTGTGCGTTTCATACCGGGAATTGGGTGAGTTGGTAATGACGAAGATCTCCATCGCGTGGCTGCGGCAGTGTGTGGCAGGCCTGGTCGTGCTGCTGTCGCTCACCGTGGTACTCGGTATCGCGTACCCGGCCGCGGTGTGGCTATTCGGCCGCATCGATTCCAGATCCGCGGAGGGCTCACCCCTTACGGACCGCAACGGCTGTGTCGTCGGGTCCGCACTCATCGGGGTGGACCCACAAGCCTCCGGCTCGGATCCCTACTTCCACACCCGGGCCAGTGGCGATCCCGCCGCCGGAGTGCCCTCCAACCAGGGACCGAACAGTGAGAAGCTGAAGACGGATATCGATACTCGCCGCGCCACCATCGCCCGGCGCGAGAGCGTTGATCCCGCACGGATTCCCGCCGACGCGGTGACCGGTTCCGGTTCGAGTCTGGACCCCGATATCAGCCCGGAGTATGCGGCGCTGCAGATACCGCGGGTGGCGGCGGCCACCGGCGTGGGCACGGCGCGGCTCGCGGAGTTGGTACAAGCACACACGTCTTCCCGGCAATGGGGCATTCTGGGAGAGCCGCGCGTCAACGTCCCCACACTGAACGTGGCACTGGGCCTGACCGGCCCACCCTGCCGATGAAGGAGAGACGGTGCCTGACGGTCTTCGCGCACGCGGGACTTTGCGGATCTACCTGGGGGCCGCACCCGGTGTAGGAAAGACCTACGCCATGCTCAACGAGGCACACCGCCGGGCCGGACGTGGCACCGATGTGGTCGCGGCAACGGTAGAAACTCATGGCCGCTCCAAGACCGCGGAGATGCTCGACGGCTTAGAGCTCATTCCGCCCAAGGAGACGACCTACCGCGGCACGCTCATGCACGAGCTGGATGTCGATGCGGTGCTGGCCCGCAAGCCGGCGCTGGTACTCATCGACGAGATGGCGCACACCAATGCGCCGGGTAGCCGGAATCCCAAGCGCTGGCAGGATATCGACGAGATCCTGGACGCCGGGATCGATGTGCTGACCACCATCAACGTGCAGCACCTGGAAAGCCTGAACGACGTTGTCGAACAGATCACCGGAATCGTGCAGCGCGAGACCGTCCCCGATGCTGTGGTGCGACGTGCCGAGCAGGTTGAGCTCGTGGACATCACGCCGGAGGCATTGCGGCGCAGGATGGTTCACGGCAATGTTTATGCGCCGGAAAAGGTGGGATCGGCGCTGAGTAACTACTTCCGGACGGGCAATCTGACGGCGCTGCGTGAGCTGGCGCTGCTGTGGCTCGCCGATCAGGTGGACGCCGCGCTTGCCAAGTACCGTTCGGATAACAGGATCACCAAGACCTGGGAGGCACGTGAGCGCGTAGTCGTCGCGGTCACGGGGGGTCCTGAATCGGAGACTCTGGTGCGGCGGGCAAGCCGTATCGCCGCCAAGTCGAGCGCCGAACTCCTGGTAGTCCATGTGGTGCGGGGCGACGGACTGGTCGGGGCATCGACGGCGGTCATGGCGCGGGTACGCCGGCTGGCCAACGATATTGGGGCCTCGGTGCAGACCGTCACCGGAGACGATGTACCGCAGACGCTGCTCGACTTCGCCCGCGGTGTCAACGCCACCCAGTTGGTGTTGGGCACCTCACGGCGTTCGCGATGGGCCAGGATCTTCGACGAAGGGGTGGCCGCGGCGGTCATCCGAGACTCCGGCGCCATCGACGTGCACATGGTGACGCATGGGCACGCCGGGCCAGTGAGGCTGCGCAGTGGGTCCATGCCGCAAGAGGGACGCAAGCGCCTGATCATCAACTGGCTGGCGGCGATCCTGGTGCCGCCGGCCACCGCGTTGTTCATTCATTTCTTCGACTCCGCGCTCGGGGTCGGCAGCAAAAGCGCGTTGTTTCTCATTGCGGTGCTGGCAGTTTCATTGCTCGGCGGTGTGTCGACCGCGCTGGTGTCGGCCGTCATCTCCGGGCTGCTACTCAACTATCTGTTCGTTTCTCCGCGCTACAGCTTCACCATCGGCGAGACCGACAACGCACTGACCATCCTGATGATCATGGTGACCGCCGTCGCGGTCGCGGCGCTCGTCGACGTGGCCGCCACGCGCGCTCGGCAGGCTAGGCGGGCCGCCCGTGAAGCCGAGCTGCTGGCGCTCTTCGCCGGTGGCGTCCTGGTGAATTCGGATCTCTCGGCCCTTCTGGAGCGGGTACGCACCACCTACAACCAGACCGCGGTGAGTCTGCTGTGCGCGGAGGGACCGGCCGTGGCGAGTGTCGGGGACCACCCGCCCACACGGGAGTCCGAAGCCGACTCGGTGTTCCGGGTCGACGATGGCGCGTACGCATTGGCGCTCAATGGGCCGCCGGTGCCCTCCGCCGACGCGCGGGTGCTGCAGGTGGTCGCCGGAACGGCGGTCGGTTTGGTTCGTTCGGCGCGGCTGGCCGAGGAAGCGTCACAGGCCTCTGCCCTTGCCGAGGCCGACCGGTTACGGCGGGCACTGTTGTCTGCGGTGAGCCATGACTTGCGTACACCGCTCGCCGCGGTCAAGGCCGCCGTGTCAAGCCTGCGCAGTCCGGACATCGAGTTCTCGCCGGAGGACACTGCCGAACTACTTGCCACCGTGGAGGAGTCGACCGATCAACTGACGGCGCTGGTGGGCAATCTGCTGGACTCGTCACGGCTGGCGGCGGGGGTCGTGAAACCCCGCGCGGTGCCGGTGTACGTCGAGGAAATCGCGCATCGAGCCCTTCTGGGGGCCACCGAGAACGATCGCAAACGGGTACATCTGGACCTGAACGGTGCCGTGGTCCGGGCAGACCCGGGCCTACTGGAACGCGTATTGGCCAACCTTGTCGACAATGCGCTGCGATACTCACAGGCAGAGGTGCTGGTCAGCTACGAGGAGGTAGAGGACCGCACGCTGGTGATCGTCGCCGACCACGGGAAAGGGCTGGAGGCGTCCAAACGCGGTGCTGCCTTCGATGCGTTCCAGCGGCTCGGCGATCGTGACAACACAGTGGGTGTGGGGCTGGGACTTTCGGTGGTGAGGGGTTTCGTGGAAGCAATGGAGGGCACGGTGAACGCGACCGACACGGCAGGCGGCGGTCTGACCATGATCGTTGATCTACCGAGTGTCGGAGTGCTGCGATGACACGGGTGCTGGTGGTTGACGACGAACCGCAGATCCTGCGCGCCTTGCGGATCAATCTGTCGGCGCGTGGCTATGAGGTGGTGACGGCATCCTCGGGGGCGGGTGCTCTGCGCGCGGCCGCCGAGACCCAGCCCGAGGTGGTCATTCTGGATCTCGGGTTGCCGGATATGGATGGCACCGAGGTGCTCGCCGGGCTGCGCGGCTGGACCGAGGTTCCGGTGATCGTGCTTTCGGCGCGCACCGACTCGGCAGACAAGGTGGAGGCACTCGATGCAGGTGCCGACGACTATGTGACCAAACCTTTTGGCATGGACGAATTCCTGGCCCGTCTGCGGGCAGCGGTGCGCCGCGGCACACCGGACAGTGCCGAGCCGGTGGTCCGCACCGAAACATTCGACGTGGATCTTTCGTCGCACAAGGTGATTCGCGATGGCAGGGAAGTGCATCTGACGCCTACCGAATGGTCGATGCTGGCGGTGCTGGTGCGTAACCGCGGAAAACTTGTCGGGCAGAAGGAGCTGCTCCACGAGGTCTGGGGCCCGGCGTACAGCTCCGAAACTCATTATCTACGTGTGTATCTGGCGCAGCTACGACGCAAACTGGAGATCGATCCGGCTCATCCGAAACACCTGCTCACCGAGGCGGGGATGGGATACCGCTTCCAGGAGTGACAGGTCAGAAGGGTGGGCGGCCCAGATCGATCTGTTGAACGTCGGGATCGCAACCCGGACGGTACTTGGGCACCAACTGACCGTAGGTGGCCCGGAAATTGTCGGCACCGACCTTCTCAACGGTTTCCGGTGAGGCCAGCAGAAGGTAGATACCCATCGGAGTGATCCGTTTGGTGAAGCAGGTATCGACCACCGTGAAGGTCTGCCGCATGGCGGACGTCGGCACGATCTTGGGATCGCCGGGCGGGATGTACACCAGCTCCTCGATGCGAGGCGCCCACGAACCAGACAACAACTGCGCCCGTACCTCGCTGTACGGACGCAGCAAGAGTGACTCTAGCGCCACTATGGGTTCCGCCGCGGCAGTTGGCGCAGAGAAAAATGAGGCGCAGAACGCCATCGCGGCCGTGATGGCGGCGATTACATAGCATTGCGGGCGTGACGTCATTATGGGTAGAGCGTACGGGCAATCGGCGCTACACGGGACATAGCTCCCGGGGTGCCGAAGTGCTGATCGGATCAGAGACTGTCGACGGGGTCTTCACCCCCGGTGAGCTGCTCAAGATCGCGCTTGCGGCCTGTAGCGGGATGTCCAGCGACCAGCCCCTGGCCCGCCGCCTGGGCGAGGACTACCAGGTGCGCATCGATGTCAGCGGCCCGGCCGATCGGGAGCAGGAGCGCTACCCGGTGCTCGACGAGAAGATGGTCATCGATCTCAGCGCGCTCACACCCGAGGAACGCGCGCGGGTACTGACCGTCGTGGAACGTGCCGTCGACCAGGTCTGCACGGTGGGGCGCACCCTGAAAGCCGGAGCCGAGGTGAACTTCAGTATTGAGTCCTGAGGTCCGCCTTGACGCCTGGGTGCACGGACATGTCCAGGGGGTCGGGTTCCGCTGGTGGGTGCGATCCCGCGCCCTTGAACTCGGCCTGACCGGATATGCCGCGAACGCACGCGACGGCCGGGTACACGTCGTCGCGCAAGGGGACAAGGCCGAGTGTGAACAGCTGCTTGCCAAGTTGAACAGCGGTGAAACGCCAGGTCGCGTAGATCTTGTGGTGGATAGCTGGCAGCAGCCCGGCGAGCCTGTTTCCGGGTTTAGCGAGCGTTAGCGCCAAGACCGGTATTCTGGCCCGCTGTGCACCTCAAGAGTCTGACGCTGAAGGGCTTCAAGTCCTTTGCTTCGCCGACGACTCTGCGTCTGGAGCCGGGTATCACCTGCGTCGTCGGCCCCAATGGCTCGGGTAAGTCCAATGTTGTGGATGCCTTGTCCTGGGTGATGGGCGAACAGGGCGCCAAGGCCCTGCGCGGCGGCAAGATGGAAGACGTCATTTTCGCGGGGACGTCGACCCGCGCACCGTTGGGCCGTGCTGAGGTGACCCTGACGATCGACAATTCCGACCACGCGCTGCCGATCGAATACTCCGAGGTGTCGATCACCCGCCGGATGTTCCGGGACGGCGCCGGTGAGTACGAGATCAACGGCCAGAGCTGCCGGCTGATGGACGTCCAGGAGCTGCTGTCCGACTCGGGCATCGGACGGGAAATGCACGTCATCGTCGGGCAGGGGCGCCTGTCGCAAATCCTGGAATCGCGACCGGAGGATCGTCGCGCCTTCATCGAGGAAGCGGCCGGTGTGCTCAAGCACCGTAAGCGCAAGGAAAAGGCGGTTCGCAAGCTCGAGTCGATGGCCGCCAACTTGGCCCGGCTCACCGACCTCACCACCGAGTTACGTCGTCAACTCAAACCCCTTGGCCGCCAAGCCGAAGTTGCGCGCCGCGCCGCCACAGTGCAGGCCGATCTGCGCGATGCACGACTGCGTCTGGCCGCCGATGACCTGGTGACTCGCCGGGCGGACTTCGACGGAACCAACGATGCCGAGACGGCGCTGCGCAAGCAACACGCGGAGATCAGCGAGAAGCTCGACGTGGCTACCGCCCTGCTGACCGAGCACGAGACGGCACTGAGCGAGCTCATGCCGCAGGCCGAGCTGGCGCAACAGACCTGGTTCCGGCTCTCGGCGCTCGCCGAACGGGTCAGCGCCACGGTCCGGATCGCGGGCGAGCGGGCCAGCCACCTCGATGAAGTCGTCACCGCGCCGACTGGACCGGATCCTGAAGAGCTGGAGGCGCAGGCGGAGCGCGTGGCCGAGCAGGAACGACTGCTGATCGCGCAGCTGGAAACGGTCACCGAGCAGCTGACCACCGCGAAGGCCGAGTTGTCGGCCAAGGAGGCTGCCGTCGCGCAGGCGCAGCGCCAACACCTGGCCGCTGTCGCTGCCGAGGCGGACCGCCGTGAGGGCCTGGCCCGGCTTACCGGTCAGGTCGACACGATGCGTACGCGACTGGAATCGATTGACGGTCAGGCGCAGCGACTCACCGATGCGATCGGGGAGGCGACGGTGCGCGGCGAGGTCGCACAGACCGAGTTCGACACGGTCAAGGCGCGGGTGGCCGAGCTGGACCAGGGCGAGGTTGGACTGGACGAGCACCACGAGCGCTCGGTCTCGGCGTTGTCGATCGCCAATGAACGTGTGGCGGAGCTGCAGTCGGCCGAAAGGCAGGCCGAACGGCAGATCGCCTCGCTCAAGGCGCGTATCGACGCGCTGGCCATTGGCCTGGAACGCAAGGACGGCTCGGCCTGGCTCGCTGAGAATCGCAGTGGTGCAGGAATTTTCGGATCTATCGCGCAGCTGGTCAAGGTGCGGCCCGGTTATCAGGGCGCCATCGCGACCGCGATGGGCCCGGCCGCGGACGCGGTGGCCGCCGAGAATCCCGCTGCGGCGCAGGCAGCGGTGGCCGCGCTGAAGGCTTCCGACGGCGGACGCGCAGCGATTGTGTTCGGCGACTGGCCCGCACACACGCACACACGTCCGGCGATCGCTCTGCCGCCCGGGGCGCACTGGGCCGCCGATCTGGTGGAGGCGCCCGAGCGGCTGGCCACGGCGGTGTCGGCAATGCTGGCCTCGGTGGTCGTCGTCGATGAGCTGGGCGCCGCCATCGAAGTGGTGCTGGCCAACCCATTGCTGCGGGCCGTGACCATTGACGGCGACCGGGTAGGCGCCGGGTGGGTTGCGGGCGGCTCCGACAAGAAGCAGAGCACGCTGGAGGTCCAGGCCGCCATCGAGGCTGCCGGAGAAGAGCTGCGGGCCACCGAGACTCAGGTGGGCGAGATTTCCGCCGCGCTGGCCGGCGCGCTGGCGGAGCAGACCGCCCGTCAGGACACCGCCGAGCAGGCCCTGGCCGCTCTCAATGAATCCGATGCGGCCATCTCCGCGGTGTATGAGCAGCTGGGCCGGGTCGGCCAAGACGTCCGTGTTGCCTCCGACGAGGTGAAAAAGCTCACCCTGCAACGTGATCAGCTCGAACTGGGCCGCGCCAAGACGATGGAGGAGCTGGCTGAGGTCGAGTCGCGGCTGCGCAATGCCGAAGAGGCGCCCAACCTGTTCGACGACGAGCCGATTGACCGCGACGACATGGCCATCGAACTGGAAGAGGCGCGTTCGGTTGAGATCGAGGCGCGCCTGGCGGTACGTACCTCCGAGGAACGGGTGAATTCCGTTCGCGGTAAATCTGATTCGTTGCGCCGTGCCGCTACGGCCGAGCGCGAGGCGCGTGTGCGGGCTGAGCGAGCGGCGGCCAGCCGGATGCGGGCGGCCGCGGTGGCGGCCGCGGTGGCCGAGTCGGGACGGTTGGTTGCGGCTCGCCTTGAACACGTGGTCGCCGCGGCGTCCGCGCGCCGGGACCTGCTCGGCGCGACCCGCGCGCAACACACCGCCGCGATGGGTGCGGTGCGTGAGGAAGTCCGCGAACACACGCAGAGCCTGGCGCGTCTGACCGATGCGCTGCATCGCGATGAAGTTGCCAAAGCCCAAGCGGCCCTGCGCATCGAGCAGCTCTCCGAGCAGGTACTCGAACAGTTCGGTATGGCCGCCGACGACCTCATCGCCGAGTACGGTCCGCATGTCGAGTTGCCGCCCTCGCAGCAGGAACTAGACGAATACGAGCAGGCCCGCGAGCGTGGTGAGCAGGTGAGCGCGCCGCAGCCCATGCCGTTCGATCGGGACACTCAGGAGCGCCGCGCTAAGCGCGCCGAGAAGGACCTACGCGAGCTCGGCAAGGTTAATCCTCTTGCCCTGGAAGAGTTCGCGGCTCTGGAGGAGCGCTACAACTTCCTGTCCACGCAGCTCGAGGATGTCAAGGCGGCCCGCAAGGATCTGCTCGACGTCGTCGCCGACGTCGACGCGCGCATTCTGCAGGTCTTCACCGAGGCGTATGCCGATGTGGAACACGAGTTCAAGGGCGTGTTCTCGTCTTTGTTCCCCGGTGGTGAAGGCCGGTTGGTGCTCACCGACCCCAACGACATGCTCACCACCGGTATCGAAGTGGAGGCGCGCCCCCCGGGTAAGAAGGTCAAGCGCCTGTCACTGCTCTCCGGTGGCGAGAAGTCACTGACCGCGGTCGCCATGCTGGTCGCAATCTTCCGCGCGCGGCCCTCGCCCTTCTACGTGATGGACGAGGTCGAAGCCGCGCTCGACGACGTCAACCTGCAGCGCCTGATCGGACTGTTCGAGCAACTGCGGGAGAAGTCGCAGCTCATCGTGATCACGCACCAGAAGCCGACGATGGAGGTCGCGGACGCGCTCTACGGCGTCAGCATGCGCGATGACGGCATCACGCAGGTGGTATCGCAGCGTATGCGCGGCCTAGAGACTCAGCTCGCGGGCCAAAACACCTAGCGCCTCAGCACGTTTGGCGGGATCACCCAATACCTGGATGGCCACTTGGGTGGCACCGGCATCCCGGTGCTCCTGCAGCCGGGCCGCGATCTGTTCCGGAGTGCCGTAGGCGATGAGGGCATCGACCAGTTTGTCGCTACCGGGCTTGACCAGATCCTCCTTGCTGCCCGCGAAACGCTCCAGCATGGTCAGGTAGTTGGTCAGGCCCAGGTACATGTCCAGCGCCTGGCGGCCGAGCGCGCGGGCCTCGTCGGCATCGGTGGTGAGTACCACTTTCTGCTCCGGCACGATGATCGCGTCGGGTCCCAGAAGTTCACGTGCCCAACGGGTATGCGCGGGGGTTGTGAGGTATGGGTGGGCCAGCGCGGAGCGGTCTACGGCAAGTTTGAGCGACTTCTCGGCCAGTGCGGCGAGTGCCCGGCCCTCCTGGGGCACACCGACTTCGTCGAGAACATTGAGGTAGTCGACGAGTCCGGTGTAAGGCTTGTAGGCGACGCCGCTGTCGATTTCCGGGTGGCCGGCGCCAATGCCCAGAATGAACCGCCCGGGATGAGCGGCCTCGATGCGCTGCCACGATGCACCGGCCTCGCGAGCGGGCGCGGACCAGATGTTCACGATCGCGGTCACGATCCGGATCCGCTCGGTCGCGGACAGCAACGGATCAACCCACGGTAAATCGGCGGGAGGCGAACCACCCAGCCACGCTGTGTCGAAGCCCAGATCCTCGACAGCGCGCAAGAGATCTGCGTCCACCGCCGAGTAGAGGGTGAAGAAGCCGTACGGTGCGAACTCTGGTGTGGTCACCTCACGGCGAACGCGCGTGTGCGCCGTGAGTATTCCCAGAAGCTACTTATCGGAGCCGCAGGAGCAATTGGCCCCACACTGACAGTTGGTGCAGGTGCAGTTCGGGTTGTCGCAGCTCGCAGAGGTCTCGGGCGCGACGGTCTCATTGCTAGTCATGCATATGATGCTACGCCCGATGAGCTATTCCTTCGCAGTATTGCGCCACCAAATGGCCGCGCCGACCGCCACCAGCCCGAGGATGAACAACCACGGCCAGGCGCCGTGCAGATACACCCAGCCTGAGATTGTGCGCTGAATCTTCCCGGCCGCGTTGATGATCGGGTCGTCGGGGTTGCCGTTGGCGTGGAACAGCCTGACCTCGTAGCTGCCGTAATAGCCCACGTAGGCGCCGACTACCAGAAGGATGGCGCCGCTGATCCGATTCAGATAGGGCAATGCGCGCCGCATGGCGTTCAGCAGCACCGTGCTTGCCAATGCGGTGGACACGGCCAGCGTGCCCACCACCAGGGTGATACCGGAGGCGTACGCCAGATAGACCATGACACCGTCGAACAGGGAGCCGCTTTCAAAGGTGGTACTGGTGACTGCCAGGAAGGGGCCGATGGTGCAGGACAACGAGGCCACCGCGTATCCCACGCCGTAGCCGAACATGGAGCCCAGCCGGGTGGTGGGGGCATTGGCATCCAGCACTTTGGGCATGAGCGCGATGATGTCGCGGCCGGACAACAGCCACAGACCGAGGATCACCAGGCCGATTCCGAAGACCACCGTCACAAACGGCAGATACCGCTGCACCACGGACGCCACCGACACCGTCAACAACCCGAAAACGGTGAAGACCGCGACGAACCCGGCTGCCATCACCATGGTGGCGATGACCGCGCGAGCCAAAGCCCGCGACTTGCCGATTTCGGCACCGGGTCCGCGCACCACAAGGGCGAGGTAGACCGGCAATAAGGCGAATCCGCACGGGTTGAGCGCGGCGATCAGCCCGGCTGCAAAGGCAAGCGAGGTCAGGTCAGTGCCTTCACCCGGTCGCTGAGCTCCTGTTCGGACATCGACGATGTCGGGTTGTTCACAAAGTCCGAGGTGCCGTTGGAGTTGATGAACAGGTAGGCCGGCTGCCAGGGCACACCGAACTGCCGCCACAACGAACCGTCGGCGTCGTTGAGGTTGGTGAAGTGAAGGTTGTAGCGCGAAATGAATCCCTCCATTTCTCCCACCGAACCGCGGCCGGAGATGCCGACGAAGGTGACGCGGGGATTAGCCGCCGATACCGCACTCACATGCGGTCCCTCGCCGTTGCAGAACGGGCAATAGGCGGCCCAGAACCACAGCACGACCGGCTTGCCCTTGAGGCTGGCACCGTTGAAGGGCGCGCCCGAGACGGTGGTTCCGGTGAAATCGAGCAGGGAATCGGCTCGCGCCACAGGCGCCCGGACGATGCCGGCCGATATCAACAACACTGCGACGGTGACCGCAAGGGTCCGCGCCACGGCCCGAAATTTATTACGTCCCCCGAATTGGATATTCATGCCAAGAACCTCCTGGGACCCAAAACACAGCCAACACGGTGTGACTCCCGCAGTGTATGACGGGTCTGGCCTGTTTAGCGGGGGCTTGAGCGCGGACGCAGTGAAACTCGCCGCAGCTGGGCGATCGTATTGACATCGGCACAGTGCATGGCGATGCGCAGCTCGTCGAGGAATTGTTCGAGCCAGGCGATCACTGCCTGCGGCGACTGCACCGCCGGTGCCAAGAGAGGGAGCGCGACCGACACGACGCTGGCGCCCAGTGCGATCGCCTTGGCAGCGTCCATCCCGGTGCGTATGCCGCCCGAGCCGACGAGAGGCAGGTGCGGCAGCTCGGCATGCACCTCGGCGAGCGCATCGGCTGTCGGGATACCCCATTCGGCGAGCTCGGGAGAGGTGATGGCGCCGAACCTGACGAACTGCTCCACCCGGGCCCAGGACGTGCCGCCCGCGCCGGCGACATCAATGGCCGCAAGACGGCATCCGCTGAGGCGGCGCGCTGCGGCGCCACTGATGCCATGGCCGACCTCCTTGAGGAGCACCGGAAATTCGACCGCGTGGGTCAGCTCGGCGAGCCGATACACCTGACCGGTGAAATCGGTGTCGCCGTCGGGCTGTACCGCCTCCTGCAGCGGATTGGTGTGCACCGCCAGCGCATCCGCCCCCACCCGCTGCACCAGGTCGTTGAGCTGCGCGGCGGCCGCGGTGTTGCCGAGCTGTGCCAGCCCGATGTTGCCGATCAGCAGGATGTCGGGTGCTACCTCGCGCACCGCGAACGTCGCCGCGCTGTCAGGGTCGACCAGCATCACCCGTTGCGAACCCAGCATCATGCCGATGCCCAGCTCTTGGGCGGCGGCCGCGAGATTGCGATTGATGGTGGCCGAAAGTTTCGCGCCGCCGGTCATCGCTCCGATGAGAACAGGAGCGGCCAATCGCTTGCCCAGAAACCCGGTGGACAGGTCAACCCCGGCGAGGCTGGAATTGGGTAACGCCATATAAGGCAGGTCGAGTCGTTCCAGTCCCGTGGTTCGGGTGACGTACTGCACTGGATCGCTCAGGCAGGCGTCAATGTGGCGCTTCTTGCGTTCCTGTAACAATGCCCTGGTGCCTTTTGAAGTGTGGATCGCCATCGCGATCGTCGCCGTCGTGGTTTTTGCTGCATTGGTCTTCGGACTGGTGCGTTACCGCTCCCGTCGTATCAGCCTGACACGTTCCGACACAAACACGGGGATCACCGAGGGCGCCACACCGGCCGACCGTTCCGGCGGATACAGCGCCGGGTCCACCATCACCTTCAGTGAGGGCGGAGCGCAGGCAACTCCCGTGCCCAGTGTGGGCGATGACGCCGAAGTTCCGCGGGACGCGCCGCGGCGCACCATCTCCAATGTCCAGCTGCCTGAACCCGCAGCTGAACCGAAACCGCAGCCTGAACCCGCCGCGACACCCAAACCAGAGCCCGAGGCGGTCGCCGAACCCGAACCGGCGCCCGAACCAGAGCCCGAGACAGTCGCCGAACCAGAGCCGCAACAGGCGGCGGTGCTCGATGAGATCGCGCCGGTGGCAGGACGCCTCGACCGATTGCGGGGACGGCTGGCCAGTTCGCAGAATGCCGTGGGCCGGGGCCTGCTGGGCCTGCTGGGTGCGGGTGACCTCGACGAGGAATCGTGGGAGGAGGTCGAGGACACCCTGCTCATCGCCGACCTCGGCACCGCGGTCACCACGTCGATCGTGGACAGGCTGCGCAGCGAGATGGCCGCCCGCAGCGTGCGCACCGAGGCACAGGCGCGGGCTCTGCTGCGCGAGGTACTCATCGATGAGCTGCAGCCCGACCTCGACCGGTCGATCAAGGCGCTGCCGCACAACGACAAACCCTCGGTGCTGCTCATCGTCGGGGTGAACGGCACGGGCAAGACCACCACGGTCGGCAAGCTGGCCCGGGTGCTGGTCGCCGACGGACGCCGGGTGGTGCTCGGGGCCGCGGACACCTTCCGTGCCGCAGCGGCCGACCAGTTGCAGGCCTGGGGGCAGCGCGTGGGTGCTCAGGTGGTGCGGGGTGCCGAGGGTGCCGACCCCGCCTCGGTCGCCTTCGACGCCGTCGACGCCGGGATCCGCGAAGGTGCCGATGTGGTGGTGATCGACACGGCCGGGCGACTGCACACAAAGACCGGACTCATGGATGAGCTGGGCAAGATCAAACGTGTCGTGGAACGGCGTGCCGAGGTCGATGAGGTGCTGCTGGTTCTCGACTCCACGATTGGGCAGAACGGTTTAGCGCAGGCCCGGGTGTTCGCTGACGTGGTAGACATCACCGGGGTGGCGCTCACCAAGCTTGACGGAACAGCGAAGGGCGGCATTGTTTTTCACGTGCAGCGTGAACTTGGCGTGCCGGTGAAGCTAGTTGGCCTGGGGGAGGGCCCCGACGATCTGGCCCCATTCGAGCCCCCGGCCTTCGTCGACGCCTTGTTGGGGTAAGGGCGCCGCCTATCCCGGGTCGCTTCGCTCCTGCCCGCTGAAACCGGTAACAGACGCGAAACACACACGCGCTCTCTCGGAAACATCCGCTGCGCACTCTGCATGGGCAGAGTTCAAGCTTCAAGATCCTCGAGAGGAATGCCGCTAGTGGATGGTTTCCCGACTATGGGTGTCCCGAATACCGGTGACACTGCGTGGATGCTGGCCAGTGCCGCGTTGGTGTTGTTGATGACGCCCGGCCTGGCTTTTTTCTATGGCGGCATG
>NZ_LJYH01000047.1:0-135702 GCF_001440005.1 Mycobacteroides sp. H001 | reverse complement strand
CTGGCCACCCGCTACGACAAACTCGCCATCGTTTACCGCGGCGGAGCAGTCCTAAGGGCCATCACACTTTGGCTACCGCATTTATCAGACACGGCCTAGTTCTCGACGTGGTTCCGGTGAGCGGATGATCCGCAAAACGGTGGGACAGCCCTAAGAGCTAACCCGGTCTCTTCGCCAGAGTGGTCTGCTCTTGCGGCGCAGATATGCGAAAGGCCTGTGCTGCAGAGACCAGATCGACCTCTCTTCGGTTCTGATTCGTTCGGGCGGAAAGGCGCCATGGCCGTCGGACGCCACATGGTTTTCTTCAAGGCTCGTCTGGATCAGCATTCCGTAGGCGCCACTGTACGGCATGGTACAACTTTCAGCCAGATTTGGACCCCTGCTCGGCCAGCCCCTTGAACCGCTCAGTCTTGGGCGTACCACGTAGTACAGTACGGCGACCAGATGGTGGGGTGTATGCGAGCTTTGGGTCACCCGTCCGAACGCCCGTCGTCGGGTGTAAGCGGAGCAATGCATCCCGAGATTGTCTTAACAAGTTCGGCGGAGCTCGGGGGCTCTGACTTAGTTGACCGCTTTCCAAGGCTGGGGACTCAGATCGTCTCGGCGAAATCAAGGGCAATAGAAGGGAAACTCTTCCGTGAACGAGATCTCGACGCCCATCAACAATCCAGCACCTGCCTTTGATGGTCTGCGGGCAACGTTTGTCAACTGCACTTTGAAGAAGTCGCCTGAACGTAGCCACAGCCAGGGTCTGGCAGATGTCAGTAGCGCACTGATGAAAAAGCATGGCGTCGCGGTAGATGAGATTCGCGCCATCGATCATGACATCGCCGCCGGGGTCTACCCGGACATGAGAGAGCATGGCTGGGACACCGACGACTGGCCCGCACTTTACGAACGCATCATGGCCGCCGACATCCTCGTTCTCGTGGGTCCCATATGGCTAGGTGACAACAGTTCAGTGATGAAGACGGTTATCGAGCGGCTCTACGGATGCTCAGGATTGCTCAATGACGCTGGGCAGTATGCCTACTACGGGCGCGTCGCTGGGTGCCTCATCACCGGTAACGAGGACGGCATAAAGCACTGCGCGATGAACATCCTCTACAGTCTGCAACATCTCGGCTATGTCATTCCGCCACAGGCGGATGCAGGTTGGGTGGGCCCTGCGGGGCCTGGCCCCTCCTACCTCGACGAAGGGTCCGGAGGGCCGGACAACGACTTCACCAACCGCAACACCACCTTCATGACCTACAACCTGATGCATATCGCATCAATGCTCCGCGCAGCCGGTGGGATGCCCGCGTACGGCAATCAACGTGCAGAGTGGGATGCCGGTTCACGATTCGGATTTGCAAACCCAGAGTACCGGTGATTGCGTGCGATGCCGTGAACCCAAATACGTTGTGCGCCTCCTACTCAGTAACGGCTAGCGAACAATGGCTCGCCTGGGCCCGGCCGCCTAAGCTGCTTGCTTCGAGGAAGCGGGTAGCAGTTCCGTATCGTCGTTAGTCAGAAATCGAGCGGTGAATCCGCGCCACAACTCCTCTACTGCAGGAGTTTTAGCGGCCAAAGCGGGCTAACAACGATGCCGAACTCGGTGCGAAGGCCGGTCGAGCCGGGCTGCGCTGCTATCTAACGTACCGCGTAGTACAGTTTGCGTACCGGAGCTCGGCTTTGGCAAGCGTTGGGAGCACACGCATGGAGTTGTCCGACGTTTCCCGCTAGCGGTTGAGCCGAAGTGGCGCCCCGCTGGTGATGCCGACAGCTTCGGAAGGGTAACGATTCGAGGCCAGCAGCGAATACCACCTTCCCGAACTCACGACTTCGTTAGTTGGCCAACGTCGAGGTGTTAGCCGCAAGGCGGCACGTATCGACTCCACGACATCTGCAAAGGAACGATCATGAAGATCAGTACCGTCGGGCACTGCTCAGCGCGCCCGCACGCCGGCGCGAGGTTAGCCGCCGCGAGTCTTTCCGTCATTGCGATGCTCATTCCGCAATCCCCGGCTACCGGAACCGCTGAAGCCGAACTCGAGTGCCCCTATGCACAAATAATTTTCGCTCGCGGCACGTTCGAACGGCCAGGCGTGGGTGCGACCGGGCAAGTCTTCATCGACGCCTTGAGTGGTCGCCTAGACGGCAAGTCCGTCGATGTGTATGCGGTGAATTACCCAGCGTCGCTGGACTTCAAGCACGCGGCTGAAGGCATCGTCGACGTCCGTAACAAAATCGAGTCCACCGCAGCGACGTGCCCCACTACAAAGATCGTCCTCGGCGGTTACTCGCAGGGTGCAGCGGTGGCCGGCTATACCCTCGCGGACACGATTCCGGCCGACTATGAGCTACCGACCGGCATCACCGGTCCCATCCCCGCGGCGATGGCAAACCACGTCGCAGCGGTGGCGCTGTTCGGCACGCCAGGTGCCAGTTTTATGGCATTCTTCCAGCGCGACGCACCACCTATTAGCATCGGCAGTACCTTCCTGGCCAAGACGATTCAGCTCTGCGCGCCCGGCGATCCAGTTTGTTCTCCCGGCGGCCTCGATCGCGCAGCCCACAGTTCCTATACGGACAACGGAATGGCAGTGGAGGCAGCGGAATTCGTCGTTCGCGAGTTGTCGGAGGTGGCTACCGCCTGAATATGGGTTACGCGCCTAATTCGTCGTGGGGTCGCACGGATGCCGCGTTCTCGCAGGGCCTCCACGCCTAACTCACCGGACCAGGGCCGGGTAGCAGAGCAGGCGAAGCGGTCCTACGGACTGACGTTGGCACTCAACGCGAGATGATTTTCGCCGTGTACCGGGGCAACAGGTCGAACAACAGCCGAAGATAACACGTTGGTGTCCACAGCTACCCCCCCTTTGAGGGGTACAGCCTTCCTTCTGGGAAAATGGCTATAAGCAAATCCGATATCTCAATGAAAGCATTTGTTTTACACCACCGATTGTCTGCTGCTTTGGGATCGCGGGTTCTTTAATCGCGGTGTACCTTCTCTTCAGGGTCGCCGTGACATATTAATTTTACCCCTGTCCCCATCGCTGAACTCGCGAGATGTTTCCCGTCCGGTAACTGCATGAACGGAAGGTGTCACTTGTGGCTACGGAAATTAAAGCGGTTAATACAAAGTTGATAACTGCCGAGCCAGCGGTCAGCGCTGTGGGGAATCTCGTCGCTCGCTATGGCTTGGCGCTCGTTATCGGATGGATAGGGGTCTGTAAGTTTTTCACATACGAGGCGCAAAACATCCAGCCTCTTGTGTCTAACAGTCCGTTTATGGGCTGGATTTACCGCTTACTCAGCATTGATGATTTTTCTATGATGCTGGGCATTGTTGAAATCGTTACCGCCCTACTGCTGGCTGTGAAACCGTGGTTTCCCGCGATTTCGCTCGTTGGAAGTCTGGTGGCGGTCCTGCTCTTTGTGAGCACTCTGAGCTTTTTGGTAACTACACCTGGTGTGGGCGAGGCGTCAGCCGGCGGCTTCCCGCTACTGTCGATGACTGGCCAATTCCTCATTAAAGACATTGTCTTACTAGGCGTGGCGATATTTACGCTCGCCGACGCAATGAGGGCACTCAGCTCCGGTGCATCGCTGACCGTCGATCACGAAGAAGCGCAGCAGTGACATATCGGTGTCGCCGATCTTCTTAACTAGATTCGGCTGAGGGAATTTAGACACCATCGCTCGTTCGAGCGGCGTGTGAAACGTCCGTGTGCCTAGCGCCATATTGATGGGCCCGCAAGTCATTTGCAGGAAGATCGAAATGGCCCGGTACGCGCGCAGCACGGCCCTTTGCCTCGGTAATCATTCGCGACTTATGTTCGTTTGGTCAGACCTGAACACCTCAGATATTACGAGGGCTACCTAGTTATTAGATGAAGAGGACTTAAGTCGATTTGGCGTCACATATGAGCATTGATGCGACGGACCGCCACGCGGTCATCTCGGCGGGACTCTTGATCCTCACATTAACGACCTGGCATTCGGCAGAGTTCGCTAACTCAGACCTGCTCTCCCGAAGTTCCCGTCAGTGACACCCCTGATACCTCATTGCAGCACGGAAGCGGTGCTGAATCCGGCGACCGCGGTTCGACCTGAGCCTAAGGTGGGATGTACCCCTGGGCCCGTGTCGGCTCTAGCCGAGCGGTTCGAACGTGAAGCCATTCCCTACCGCGCCACCCTCCTCTGCACCGCCCGGCGACTTACACATCGGGAGGTTGATGCTGAGGACCTGGTTCAGGACACAATGGTGAACGCGTTTTTGGGCTTCGAGCGTTTCCAGCCCGGCACCAACCTGAAGGCGTGGCTATTTCGGATCATGCACAACCGATGGATCAGCGCCTACCGGATGAAACAATCTCGCCCAGAGACCTATTGCCTCGATGCGATGGCTGGTATCGCTAGCACCGCTTCGCGTGCAAATTGGTTCGCGCGTTCGGCAGAGGACGAGGCCGTGGACGGTCTATCCGACCACGGCTTGGAAGAAGCACTTCGGTCGCTGCCGGAGGGGTTCCAAAAGGTGCTTTACTACGTTTGCGTCCAGGGTTTCACATATGCCGACACTGCGACCCTTCTGGGGGTTCCAGTTGGCACGGTCAATTCCCGCCTATCGAGGAGTCTCGGTCGACTCCGTGCTCAGCTGGCTGACAACACGGACGGTCCAGGCGCTCGGTCAAATCGCCGTCCGCCTTCCCAACAGCCATTGCCGCCAGTGGTTATCACTATCGAGCGTTAAAAAGGATTGCGAGGACTCAACGTTGGCGATGTCTGCCCCGAACGATGGCAGCGGCCACTGCACGTGACCATGGGTCGATAGTGATCGCAGCGAAGCTGCCGGAACACTAACGGATGCGCCGACGTTGCCGCATTCGGAACCGCAACTGGCTTTCTGTCGGCTTTCGATGAAGCAGCATGATCGTCATTGTGCTCAGGCTTCGGACACGATCGCCCCACGCTTGAACTGTACGGAATGGTACAGTGCAGCGGTCGGCGACTGTTGGTACTGGCCTGGCCTGGCCTGGCCTGGCGTCGTGTCCGGACGCGGGTGTATCAGTCGGACTCCAAGGCGCATCGCCGCTGACCGCTCAGAGCCTTGGCTGGATGCGAAACTGATTCAGCTCCTACGGTTTAAGGAGTTCCTGCCAATGACCTTGCCATCGGGCATGACGTTCGCCGGCAGCAGTGCCCCGCTTGCAGAAAAGTTGGGGACGCCACAGGGCTTCGAGGCGCGAGCCCTCTTTACGCAGAGTTGCCCCTGTCCAAACCACGATTGGGTGGCCGCGCGAACCTCATACACTCTGTCGGAGTTGGGGTTCGATGTCGGCGGGGTGTGTCCCTAGATGGAGCCCCGTGTCGAGATTCGGCATCTCCGTGCATTTGTCGCAGTGGCGGAGGCCGGTAGCCTTTCGGCTGGTGCTCGCAGCCTGGATGTTAGCCAACCTGCAGTGTCCCAGAGCGTCGCGGCGCTAGAGGAGTCACTCAATATGCGCCTGCTTGTGCGGGGGTCCGGCGGTACATCACCGACTCCGGCTGGGACCGTATTGCTGAGTGAGGCGCGCATCTTGATTGGCCGGTTCGAAACGGTCCTCGCTAAGATGGCGAACCTGTCGCTGGAAGTCGATGCCCCATTGCGGATCGCCGTTCCCGGTGAGATGGCGGTCCAGCCGCTTACGGATGCCCTCTCGAAGCTGGCAGCCTCACGCTTTCGCAGTACAGATGTTCAGCTCACTCAATTGCCCTGTCCTGCTCAATTAGCAGCGCTGAGAAAAGGCACGTTGGATTTGGCGCTGATGAGGGAACGGCCCACTGACGACAACCTCGATGTCGCCCTGGTCGCCGAGGAGCCTTTAGGCGTCCTCGTAGCCACCGAGCAGGCTCAGCGTTTGAGGCTGGGAACGGCGGACTTACGGTTGGACGACTTGGAGCGTCTGCAATGGTTGGGATTCCCTAGGTCAGATAGTCCGGCATGGCACGACTATGTGTCGGCTGTCCTTCGGACTCATGGAATTGGGACAGGGGCAGAGACTGCAGATCTTCGAGAGCAAGTGCTGGAGGTCAAGCTTGCTCGATTGAGCATGGGTGGACGGTTTGCGCTGGTTCCACGTGGATATCTGCAGCACTTTCCCGACTCGTTGCTGTGGATACCACTAGTTGGCGAACCGCTGGTGCGCCGGACGTGGGCTGGATGGCCAGCCTCGTCGAAACGCCGAGATGTGGCTCTGTTGGTCGCGGCAATGGAGGACCCACTCAACTCGGTAGCTTCAGGCGAGGTTGGTGGCGGCCGGGCCTAACAGTGGCGCGACTGTCGAAGGCCTGGATCGCACTGCTTCAGAACAGGTTTCGGTTGCATGCTCTGGGAGGGCCCTCATGGCCGTGCTATCGCGACGTGTGCCAACCCTGAGAGGTTGACGATCACTTCTTGCGGCTTTTGGACGATGACAGCGAGCATGCCCTGGCAGTGCTCGCATCGCAGGACCGCCCCGATCGCGGTCACAAAGGCGTGGGCGCGCGCAAGTTCGAACATGCGACGGCAGCTTCCGCATCGTCCGGTTGCGGCGGTTATCTCGATGCCAAGAGTGTCGGCGAAGAGTCCAGCGAGCGCGTTTCCGTCGAGGTGGGTCATCAACTGCCTCCGAAGCGTTCCGTGCGTATCCGTTTGGGGTCGTGGCCGAGTTGGAGAAGCCAACCGGCAATCGTCTCGACGAACGGTGTAGGTCCGCAGACGAAGATGCGCGGTGTCGCTATGGCGGGGAAGGCGAAATCGGCGACCGACTCTCGAGTTAGTCGTCCGGCGGCGCGCGGCGATCCCGGGGGAGATTCCCGCGTATGCACGATGTCGACGGTGGTGTGTGAGAGCGCCGAGAGCTCGTCGGCGAAGAATACGTCCGCGGGCGTCCGGACCGAGTACAGCAGTCGGAAGTCGGCATGGTCTGCCTCGTGCTCACGGGCCGCGGCCATCGCGAACAGCGGGACCACGCCGGATCCGCCGGCGATGAGCTGAACCGGGGAATGGTCGGATTCTGATGGGATCCAGACGAAGTATCGTCCCAGAGGGCCGTGCACCTCGAGCTCGTCGCCCTCCGCGAGCTGGTGCACGAGGTAAGGCGAGACTTCACCTGCGGGGACTTCGTCGACCGCCAGGATGACTCGCGTCGTCCCGCCCGGCGACGCAATCGAATAGGACCGGGTCGCCTGATAACCGTCAGGGGCGGTGAGGCGGACGTCGAGGTGGGAACCCGCGGGGTTTCCCGGCCAGGTTGGCACATCTAGATCGAGGCGGACCGCCGACGCGGTCTCTCGACGGCGGCCGACAACGCGTCCGACGTGCCAGCTCGCCCGGATCGGAGAAGTCACCAGTAACGTTCCTCCCGCCACGGATCACCACGGAGGTGGTATCCGTTCTGTTCCCAGAACCCGGGCTCATCGCTGCGCATCATCCGTATCTCGCGGACCCACTTCGCGCTCTTCCAGAAGTAGAGGTGGGGCACGAGAAGACGCGCGGGTCCCCCATGCTCGGGGGTCAAGGGCTCACCCTGTGCCTCGGTCGCGATCCACGCTTGGCCGTCGAGTAGATCGTCGAGGGGCAGGTTCGTGGTGTAGCCGCCGTGGCTTCGGACCATGACGTAGTCGCAGGAGGTGTCGACGTCTTCAAAGAGTCGGTCGAGGGGCACCCCGCGCCACGCCATGTCGAGCTTCGACCAATGGGTGACGCAGTGGATGTCGGTGACGATGTCTTCCAGGCCGACGTTCTGGAGCGCGTTCCAGTCCCATCCGTGCTTGGTGCCCGTCTCGGTGGTGATGGTGAACGTCCACTCGGGCGCCCCGATACCGGGGGTCAGGCCGGCCGTCAGGACCGGCCAGTCGTCGACGAGCGTCTGGCCCGGCGGCAACCGTAAGTCGCTGTCGCCGCGACGGTTACCAAATCCGCGATTGATCACTGCCATGGGAAGCTCCTTCGCGTGTCACGCGCGTTTGGGTGTGCTCGTGGGCACGTCGACGGCCACGGGGACGTCCGACGCCCCGCAACCCTTGACCCGTGGTCCGCTCTGCACTGTACCGCGAAGTACATCATGCTGTCATGAGATCGCACTGCCGGCTCTTCGGCCCTGTTGTGGCGTGCGAATGACTATCGAACGCGCGCGGCGGAGAGGGCCACTCGGTGGACCGGCGACAATGTGCGCGCGAAAACCCGATCGGTGCGCGCGGTACCCGAGGGCCGCGGCGAGGCAACGGCCGGTGGAGCGCCGCTGAATGAAGGCGATCCTGCGAGTGGGCCCAGCTCATACGGCAATGAGATCCCGATAGCTTGGTCCAGGAGATCGTCGCCACCGTGCAGGGTGGGTTGAAGATGACCTGATTGCGCGACGGCGGAAGGCTTTTCGACTATACGGTCGATAGCCAGGCTGCGGTCCTTGTCGCAGGGAAACGCCCGGCGACGCCAGGTCGCGTCGAAGAGCTGACTGAACCGGTTCCGGGCCCGTTGACGAGATCGCACTCAGACCTGGTAGCGCCGCAGCGCCGCCACCGCGTCGTCGAGCACGTCACGGATGATTTCGATCCGGCCGTGGACCGAGGCGAGGAAGTATCCGCCTTGCAGAGCCGCGAGGAGGCTGGCGGCGAGGCGGTCTGGATTGGCATCAGGGTCCAGCTCACCGCGCTCCTGGATGCGGCGCAAGCCTGCTGCCAGGTGTCCCTCCCAGGTGCGGAAGGCAGCACTCAACGCAGGTCGGTACTCCGGGGAATTTTCCAGTTCGGTCGCCAACGTTGCGAGGGGACAAGCGAACCGATCACCGTCGCCGGGTTGTGCGTCGACAACGCGCGACACCCACGTGTCGAGCCCGTCCCACGATAAGATCGCGTCGGCGGCGTACTGACTGCTGTCGAGTACGCCCGTGAGTTCCCGGTCTATGACCGTTTGGACTAGTTCGGTCTTGTCGCGGAAATGGCGATGGACCTCCAGGTGTGGCATGACCTCGGTGCCCTCCTTGTCCTGGTGCGCGGTCCTAGCACGCAGCGGGATTCGCGAGGATCACCGTCGACGTACCGCTCAATCAGCGTCGGCGGATCCTGCACCAAAGCGCCGCCGGGTCCTGACTACAGATCCTGCAGCCGCAACGGGTGAGCTGTCATCACCCCAATCGGCCATTCACCCGGGTGAACGGAGGTGGAGCTACCCACTCGCGCCTGCTAGGTCTCGTTCTTCCTCGGCCCGTGGGCCCCGGGCGTGGCGCGATCGTCACGGCCGGGAGCATGCGGTGGTGCTGACAACTCCGCACCGGAGGGTCAATACCGTTCGGAACGGCCCTCAAGCGCCCCGAAGGTAGTGGGCCGCGCCGCCGTCCACCCGACGGTGTGCGCGCGGTGATAGATGCACGAATCGGCGAGGTAGCCGTCGAACGGATACGAGCCGACCTGCGCGGCCGTCGCCGGCCTAATCGTCGAAGAGCTCGCCATCGCTGTCGGCGCTGTCTCCGTCACCGTCCCAAAGGTGGATGACGGGTAGCTCACGGAGAGTCGCCGCGCCAGACTTTCATGTGTGCGTGCCTCTGTGCTGGGTTGTCTGCGTAGCTGTGCGGCAATCTGACCAGCGTCGCGAGCACTGCCTCGGGTAGTGCCGTCCTGCTGGTCGCCACGGAGGACAGGATGCGCGCGATCGCGAGAATTCTTCCTCGCAACCCAGTTCGACACATACCATCGCGCGCTCATGGCGACTCAGTCATGGGCCTGCCGAGCCACAGGCGTGCTCAGGTGTGGGCGTGCATTCAGGCGTGTTACAGAAGACCGAGTTCGCGGGCGCGGGTGATCGCGGCGCGGCGGTCTTCAGCGCCGAGTTTGCGATAGAGGGCGCGTTGGTGGGTCTTGACGGTGTTGAGTGACACGTACAGTCGTTGGCCGATCTCGCGGCGTGAAAGTCGGGTGGCCAGCAGCCGTAGGACTTCGAGTTCCTTGGGGGTGAGCTCCGCACCGGCCGGCGTGCCGTGGGCTCGGCCGATGGACGTGACATCCTCGGAATCGGCGGTGATCAGCAGCCCGTGAACGATGCCCGTATCGGTGCAGTCCCGCAGCCACGTAGCAGCCTCGCTGCGGCTGTCCTGGGCGGCGGAGTGCTCTCCGAGGCGCCCAAGGATCTCGGCGGAGATCAGCAACGCGTGGGCCACCTCGAGGACCCCTGCGCCGCGACGGGCCAACACGACCGCCATCTCGACGGCCGCCGCGGCCGCGGCCGCGTCTCCGCGCATGTCGAGGATGATGGCTGTGGCAAGGGAGACCATCATCTCCACAAAGTGCTCGTCGTCGGACAAATCTCTGCTGCTGCCGGTCGCACGATGGATCTGCTGCTCGGCCTCGACCAGCCGACCTTGGCTGGCCGAGATCATCGCCAGATAGCCCAATGCGTATGTGCGGGCGAGGTGATTACCTGAGTTTTCGGCCTTGCGCACCGCTACGCGGAAGGCGCCCTGGGCGTCGGCGGTTTCGCCCGAGAAGTACAGCGCGGAACCATAAACGCAGTAGGCGGCCGCCGCACCCAGGGGTGCGTCGCCGAGGTCGAGGGTGATCGCCCGCCTCGCCGCGGCGAGCGCCTCGGCGAGGTCACCGGACTTGAAACGGTGCGCCGCGGCCAGGACGGCAACTTGCCCGCCGATGAGGTCGACATCTGTGGTGCCGTCCGACAATGTTGACTCAACCGCCTCGATCCAGCTGCCGGCCTCGTGGAGGCGACCGAAATCCAGGGCGATCCACGCCCTCGCCACACCCAACCGAGCATCGCCTGACACGGTCTCGGAAGGCAGCAGATCCAGCCAGCCCGAGACCGTCGACAATTGTCCCTGGTTGAAAATGGAGGCCCAGTGGGTGGCAATCAGCTCCGCGGTCCCCGCTAGATCACCCGCAGCCACCAGATGGTGAGCAGCGTCGTCGATGAAGCCCTGCTCGGCTAACCAGGCCGCGGCTCGTTGATGCAGGCCCCGAATGAGGTCAGGCTCGGTGCGGTGCATTTCGGTGCGCAGCAATTCTGCGAACAGCTGGTGATAGCGATACCAACGCCGAGAGACATCCAAGGGCTGCAAGAAGAGGTTCTCCCGCTCGAGAACCTCCAGCACCGATGCCGAGTCGCCGGTCTGCAGCACCGCGTCGCACAGCGCACCGTTGAGCCTGCGCAGCAGCGAGCTGCGCAGCAGGAAGTCGCGCCGTTCAGGCGACTGGCCGTCGAGCACTTCTGCGATCAAAAAGTCGACGATATGCCGGTTGTCCCCGGCGAACGTCTCAATGAACGATGCGACATCGGAGCGCCCGGCCAGCGACAGCCCGGCCAGATACAGGCCGGCGGCCCACCCCTCCGTGCGGCGAAACAACAATTCAACTTGGGCATCGGTCAGGTCCAGCCCGAGCACGACGCGCAGCAGTTGATCCGTTTCACCTACCTCGAAGCGCAACTTTTCGGCCCTTACCTCCAACAGTTCACCGCGGGCCCGCAGTCGCGCCAACGGCAACACCGGGTCCGAACGTGTCGCGATGAGTATGCGCAACGTCGGCGGCATCCGCTCGATCGCGAACGCCACCTGCTCGTGTACGGTCCGGTTTTCCACCAGGTGGTAGTCGTCGAAGATCAACGCGACCTGACAGTCCAGGGCGGTCAGTTCGTTGAGCAGGGTCGGCACCACCACCTGCACAGGGTCCGCCCCCATCCGTATCAGCTCGAAGGCGCGCGGCGCCACACCCGGGCTGGCCTTGCGCAGCGCAGCAATCACGCAGCTCCAAAATCGCGTCGGGTCGTTGTCGGACACATCAAGAGACAGCCAACCGCGCCGATCTTTGTCATCGGCGCCACTCACCCACTGCGCCAACAATGTCGTCTTGCCCCAACCCGCGGGTGCACTCAGCAACGTGAGCCGCCGGAATGGCTCCGCCGACAACACCCCGATCAAATCAGCGCGCTCAACGAGCCGGGCGCGGATCGCCGGCGGAGCCGACTTGGCGGCGAGCAACACCGCTGGCTCACCGCCCTCCCCGTCGCCAACCACCTTGGCATGGTGAGTCTTATCCGATCGCGACGATACGTCCGGCCGCTGACTGTCGCTCGTCGCCGTCCTCCTTAGACCGCCGCCCAAGACCGAACCGGAAGACTCCGGTCCCGCGCGATGCTAAACGTACTGGGCGCTCTCACCCGGGTGAGTTCCATCGCCGGGCGATGACCACTCACCCCGCGACGGTAAACGATGGATCACCAGATGACGCGCGGAAGGTCAACGTGGAGCCAATGGTGTACCAGATCTGTGTTCGCGGTCGCTTGACCGCGCGACTGGCCGCGGCGATGGAAGGGATGACCATGCAGGCGGGTGCGGTCGACACGGTGTTCACCGGCGAGGTCCGAGACCAATCCGAGCTGTACGGACTCCTCGACCGGCTGCGCGATCTTGGCTTGGAGCTCATCAGTGCGCAACCACAAGCTGCGGCTCGTCAGGATCCCGACGCGTAGGACGCCGCGCGATGATGACTGCACACCGGCAATCGTTGCCGAAACCAGCCGACACGCATCGCGACGACGGAAGGCGATCGCAGCTACGTGGGCGTGAACGTATCAGCACGGCATGAACGGCCGACCGCCGGACATGATCGCGTCATCAGCTCCGAGGGAGCTGACTCGGAGGCGCCGCTGCCCGAGAGCGGTGTCCATCGTAGATCTGTCCGCAAGGCAACGCCCGCTGCGCGATTTGATGACCAGCTCTGCCCCAGCTTGGAGCGGGTCTACGACAATTCCTCGCATAAGGGGGCGTTGATGCTGCTCACCTACACCCTGGCCGGTCAGGCAGCTCTCGCGCCGAGTGGCGACCCGGCCGAAAGCTCGACTTTGTCGTTCACGGCTACCCGGTAGTGGCTTCGCAAAATTGCTCTGACGCGATCACCCGGTCGCCGGCGGCATCACCAATTCATCTGTGTGGGAGTATATTTCGATCATTGGATTCATGTGTACTGCACCTTGTCTATGCCCCGTAGGGCATCGAGGTAGATTTCGTCGGCATCGAGCCTGCGCATATCCTCGGCCAAGCAGTCGCGGGTCTCTCTACGCGCCAGCGGAAGTTTGGCGTCGGGTTTGGCGGTCCGGCTCAGGGTGGCGGTGACCCCTTGCTGGGGGCGACTCAGTGTGATGGTCTCGCTGGGGCGGACCAGTTCGATTTTGAGGTCGCCGACCGTGCGTTGGACGGGGCCGTCGATGCGGCTGGCCAGCCAGCCCGCCAGAATGTCCAGTGCGGGTTCCTCCTTGCGGCCGGAGACCAGTGCGGACTCAACCGGTTCGTGTGGGCCGTGGTCCAGCGCTGAGGTGAGCATCGCCCGCCAGTAGGTGATCCGGCTCCAGGCCAGGTCGGTGTCCCCGGCCGTGTAACCCCCCAGTCTGCTCTTGATGCAGGCCAGCGGGTCGACGCCGAAGGTTGCATCGGTGATCCGCCGGATCGCCAACTGCCCCAACGGGTCCTGTGCGGGCGCCCGCGGGGCGAGACCCGGCCACCAGACCACCACCGGGGTGTCGGGCAGTAGGAACGGGGTCACGGTGCTACTGGCCTGCGCGGCCAACGGTCCGGACAGCTTAAGCACGACGACTTCGCCGGCGCCGGCGTCGTGGCCGACCCGGATCTGTGCATCGAGTTTCGCCTCGGCGGCATCCCTGTTCACTGGGAGTGCGACGATCACCCGGCACGGGTGCTCGCGGCTCGCGGAGTTGGCGGCCTCGATGGACTCCTCGAGGTCAGCCTCGCTATCGGGTGCGATGACCAGGGTGAGCACCCTGGCCAAGGTGAACGCGCCACCCTCCTGGCGCAGTGCGTCCAGTCGCTTGTTGATCGCGTTGGTGTTGGTGGCTTCCAGCTCGACGATCATCGGTGTCCTCGATTCTTCGCGCAACCGCTCATCAGGGCCTCCGCCATTCCCGGCCGGTCCGGCGCAGCATCTCGAACGCCGAACCGGGTCCCCAGTCACCGGACTCATACGGGTCGGGTCTCCCATGGGCAGCCCAGTATTCGAGCGCGGGATCCAGTATCTCCCACGATAATTCGACCTCCTGGTTGACCGGGAACAACGACGGCTCGCCGAGCAGGACATCCAGGATCAGCCGCTCGTAGGCTTCCGGGGAGTCCTCGGCGAACGCCGACCCGTAAGAGAAATCCATATTTACATCGCGGACTTCCATCGAATGGCCGGGCACCTTCGAACCGAACCGCAGCGTGACGCCCTCGTCGGGCTGCACCCTGATCACCAGCGCGTTCTTGCCGAGCTCATCGGTCATCGTCGCATCGAACGGCAGGTGCGGAGCCCGCTTGAAGACCAGGGCGATCTCAGTGACTCTGCGGCCCAGGCGTTTTCCTGTCCGCAAGTAGAACGGCACGCCGGCCCAGCGGCGGGTGTCGACCTCGAGGGTGATGGCAGCGAAGGTCTCGGTGGTGGAGGTCTTGGAAAACCTCTCCTCCTCGAGCAGCCCGATCACCTTCTCGCCGCCCTGCCAGCCTGCGGTGTATTGGCCGCGAGAGGTATTCTCGTCCAACGGTTCCACCAGTCGTGTCGCTGAGAGCACTTTGATCTTTTCGGCCTGAAGTTCAGCCGGGCTGAAGCTGACGGGCTCTTCCATCGCGGTCAGCGCGAGCAGTTGGGTCAGGTGGTTCTGGATGACATCCCGTGCCGAGCCGACACCGTCAAAATAGCCGCCGCGGCCCCCTAGACCGATGTCCTCCGCCATGGTGATCTGGACGTGATCGACGTAGTGGGCATTCCAGATCGGGTCGAACAGCTGGTTGGCGAACCGCAACGCGAGGATATTCTGCACCGTCTCCTTTCCCAGATAGTGGTCGATTCGGAACACCGACTCTTCCGGGAAGGCGCTGTTGACCACGTAATTGAGGGACTTCGCGCTCTCCAAGTCGTGCCCGAACGGCTTCTCAATCACCACGCGACTCCAGCGGCCGCCTTCCGGCCGAGCTAGGCCAGACCTGGAGAGCTGCTTACACACCGTCGGGAAAGCCTTCGGCGGAACCGACAGGTAGAACGCGTGATTGCCGCCGGTACCGCGCTCGGCATCGAGCTCGTCCAGCGTCTCCTTCAACGAGGCGAACGACGCCTCATCGTCGAACGCGCCCTGCACGAAGCGGATGCCCTCGTTGAGTCGGTCCCAGACCTCCTGCCGAAACGGTGTGCGCGCGTGCGCCTGCACCGCGTCATGCACAATCTTGGCGAAATCCTGATCCGCCCAGTCGCGCCGGGCGAACCCGATCAGGGCGAACGTCGGCGGCAGCAACCCACGATTGGCCAGGTCGTAGATCGCAGGCATCAGCTTCTTGGTGGCGAGATCGCCGGTGACACCGAAGATCACCACTCCGCACGGGCCTGCGATCCGGGGCATCCGCTTATCACGCGTGTCCCGCAAAGGGTTTACCCAAGCGGTGGTGGCGGTGTCGGTCATTTCTTCTCGTCGAGCTGACCTTGGGTGGCCTCGAGAAGCTCCTGCCAGGACTTCTCGAACTTGTCGACGCCCTCGTTCTCCAGCACGATGAACACATCGGTGAGATCGATACCGACGGCCTCGAGTTTGTCGAACATCTCCTGGGACGGGCCCGCGGTACCGGTCAGGGTGTCGCCGGTGACGACGCCGTGGTCGGCGACCGCATCCATCGTCTTCTCGGGCATGGTGTTGACGGTGTTCGGCCCGACCAGCTCGGTGACATACAAGGTGTCGGAGTAGCCGGGATTCTTCACGCCCGTCGAAGCCCACAGCGGCCGCTGCACCAGTGCACCATCGGCTTTCAGCACCTCGAACTCCGCACCCCCCACGAAGACCTCTTCGTAGGCGGCGTACGCGAGCCGGGCGTTGGCGACGCCGGCCTGACCACGTAGCGCCAGCGCCTCCTCAGTGCCGATCTTCTCCAGCCGGGCGTCGATCTCGGAGTCCACGCGGGAGACGAAGAACGACGCCACCGAATGGATCTTCGAGAGGTCATGTCCGGCCTCCTTGGCCTTCTCCAGGCCCTTGAGGTACGCGGTCATGACCAACTTGTGCCGCTCGACGGAGAAGATCAGCGTGACGTTGACCGAGATGCCTTCCGCGATGACCGCGGTGATGGCGGGCAGACCCTGCTCGGTCGCGGGAATCTTGATCAGCACGTTGGGCCGGTCGACGATCTTCCAGAGCTCGATGGCCTGCTGGATCGTCTTGTCGGTGTCATGGGCCAGGCGTGGGTCGACCTCGATGGAGACCCGGCCGTCGACGCCGCCGGAACTCTTGTAGATCTCGGCGAAAACGTCGCAGGCGTTGCGGACGTCGTCGGTGGTGACGGTACGGATGGTGGCGTCGACGTCGGCGCCGCGCTCGGCGAGTTCGGCGATCTGCTCGTCGTAGGCGTTGCCCTTGGACAGGGCGGCCTGGAAGATCGACGGGTTGGTGGTGACGCCGACAATGCTCTTGGTATCGCGCAGTTCGATCAGGTTGCCCGATTTCAACCGGTCGCGGGACAGGTCGTCGAGCCATACCGAAACCCCGGCAGCGCTCAGGGCCGCCAGGTTGGAATTCTGTGTCATTTCGCTTGTCTCATCCTCTAGTTATCAGTGTCAGCTGGTGGTCGGTCAGAACTAGTTGGCGATCGAGCGTTCCGCGGCGGCGGCGACGGCTTCGGGGGTGAACCCGAATTCTCGGAACAGGGTCTTGTCGTCGGCGGATTCGCCGTAGTGCTCGATCGACACGATCTCGCCAGAGCCGCCGACCAGCTTGTGCCAGCTCATCGCCACTGCCGCTTCGACCGCGACACGGGCCGACACCTGGGGAGGTAGCACGCTGTCGCGGTACTCCTTAGGCTGGCTCTCGAACCACTCGACGCACGGCATGGAGACGACGTAGGCGGTGATGTTTTTCTCCGCCAACAACTTCTTCGCCTCCACCGCCAACTGCAGCTCCGAACCGGTCCCGATGATGATCACGTCGGCGTCGTCGGCCGGATTGCCGCCACCGAGGACGTATCCGCCCTTGCTGACACCCTCGTAATTCGTTCCTTCCAGCACCGGGATCCCCTGCCGGGTCAAGATGAAGCCAGCTGGCCCGCTGCCGTTGCCCCGCGCAATGATGTTGCGCCAGGCGTACGCGGTTTCGTTGGCATCGCCGGGACGCACCACGGACAGGTTCGGAATTGCGCGCAGCGCGGCCAGGTGTTCGACCGGCTGATGGGTGGGACCGTCCTCACCGAGCCCGATGGAGTCGTGCGTCCAGATGTAGATGGTGTTGATGTCCATAAGCGACGCCAGCCGGACCGCGCCGCGCATGTAGTCGGAGAACTGCAAGAAAGTTCCACCAAACGCGCGGGTCGGTCCGTGCAACACGATGCCCGACAGGATCGAACCCATCGCGTGCTCGCGGATGCCGAAGTGCAGCACCCGGCCGTACGGGTCGGCGGTGTAGTCCTTCGTCGAAATTGACCGAGGGCCAAACGATTTCACGCCCTCGATGGTGGTGTTGTTGCTGCCCGCCAGGTCGGCCGAGCCGCCCCACAATTCGGGCAGTTTCGACGCCACGTCGTTGAGCACCTGGCCGAAGGCCGCGCGGGTGGCCAGCGCCTTGGATCCGGGTTCCCAGTAGGTCACGTCGACGTCCCAGCCGTCGGGCAACTCCCCGGCGAGCAGGCGGTCGAGCAGCTTCTTGCGCTCGGGCTCATGCTCGGCCCAGGCGTCGAATTCCGGCTGCCACTTCTCGTGGGCTTCCCGGCCCCGGTCCACCAGCTTGCGGGTGTGCTCGATGACCTCGTCGCGCACCTCGAAGGTCTTCTCCGGGTCGAAACCGAGGATCTCCTTGGTGGCGGCCACTTCCTCGTCGCCGAGAGCCGAGCCGTGCACACCGCCGGTGTTCATCTTGGTGGGGGCGGGATAGCCGATGATCGTGCGCACCGAGATGAACGACGGCTTGTCGGTGACGGCTTTCGCCGCTTCGATGGCTTCCTCGATGCCGGTGACGTTCTCGCCGCCCTGAACCTCTTGGACATGCCAGCCGTAAGCCCGGTAGCGGGCCGGAACATCCTCGGACAGCGCGATATTGGTGTCATGCTCGATCGAGATCTGATTGTGGTCGTAGAACACGATCAGATTGCCGAGCTCCTGGGTGCCCGCCAGCGACGACGCCTCGCTGGTGACGCCTTCTTCCATGTCGCCGTCGGAGGCGATCACGTAGACGAAGTGGTCGAACGGGCTGGTGCCGGGGGCGGCGTCGGGATCGAACAGGCCCCGCTCGTAGCGGGCCGCCATCGCCATCCCGACCGCCGACGCCAGGCCCTGGCCGAGCGGGCCGGTGGTGATCTCGACGCCCTTGGTGTGCCGGAACTCCGGGTGACCGGGAGTCTTCGACTTCCAGGTCCGCAACGACTCGATGTCTTCGAGCTCGAGCCCGAATCCGCCGAGGTAGAGCTGGATGTACAGCGTGAGGCTGCTGTGGCCGCAGGACAGGATGAACCGGTCGCGGCCGAGCCAGTGGACGTCGGACGGGTCGTGCCGCATTTGCCGCTGGAACAGCGTGTACGCCAACGGCGCCAGGCTCATTGCAGTGCCGGGGTGGCCGTTGCCGACCTTCTGAACCGCGTCTGCCGCCAGCACGCGCACCGTGTCGACGGCGACTGAGTCGACGTCGGCCCAGTCTTCGGGATGGTGCGGTTCGGTGAGGGCCGAGATCTCTTCCACTGTGGTCACAAGCTCACTCCTCGATGGCAAATCATTTGTCCCCGATCGACTTTCACAATGCGGTCTCCAGATGGATGTGTCGCGTGTGCGACGGACTGGTGGGTGGATCTACTTCTGTTCGGCATGGCCGCCGAATTCGCTGCGCATGGCTGACACGATCTTGTCGGTGAAGTTGCCGAGTTGTCGGGACTCGAATCGCTCGAAGAGTGAGGTCGTGATGACAGGAGCCGGAACACCCTCGTCCACTGCGGCGAGGACCGTCCACCGGCCTTCGCCGGAGTCGGATACCCGCCCGCTGAATTCGTCGAGTTCGGGTGAGCGGGCCAGCGCGTTGGCGACCAGGTCGACCAGCCATGATCCGACCACCGATCCGCGCCGCCAGACCTCGGCCACCTCGGCGATGTCGATGTCGTATTGATAGGCCCACGGGTCGCGCAGCGGGGTGGTCTCCGCGTTCACGGCTTGGGTTGCCTTGCCGGCGTCGGCGTGCTTGATGATGCTGAGGCCCTCGGCGATCGCGGCCATCATTCCGTATTCGACCCCATTGTGGACCATCTTCACGAAATGCCCTGCCCCACTTGGCCCGCAGTGCAGGTACCCGTCGGCGGCGGTGCCGGCGCGGCTGTCACGGCCCAAGGTCGGCTCGGCGGATCCGGCGCCGGGGGCGATCGTCTTGAAGATTGGGTCGAGTCGGTTCACGACTTCGGATTCCCCGCCGATCATCAAGCAGTAGCCGCGATCGAGTCCCCACACCCCGCCGCTGGTGCCGCAGTCCACGTAGTGAATGGCCTGGGTCACCAGCTGCTTGGCCCGGGTGATGTCGTCGCGATAGTAGGAGTTGCCGCCGTCGATGACCGTGTCACCGGGCTCCAACAGGGGGACGAGGTCGTCGAGGGTCGAGTCGACGATGGCCGCTGGCAGCATCAGCCACACTGTCCGGGGCTGTTCCAGCTTCTCGACGAGGTCCGCCAGTGATGCGGCCCCGGTCGCCCCGTCGTCTGTCTCGAGCTTCTCGACCGCGTCGGGGTTGACGTCGTAGACAACGCAGCGGTGCCCGTCGCGGATCAGGCGCCGAACGAGGTTGGAGCCCATCCGGCCTAGCCCGACCATACCCAGCTGCATTGATGTGCCAGTTGCCATGTTCTTCTTTCTCACTTGAGTGATCGGTAGCGCCGGATCAGCTTGTTGGTCGACGAGTCGTGGTCGAGTTCGGGTTCGGCATCGCTCTGCAACCCCGGCAGGATCGCCACGGCCAGTGCCTTGCCTAGCTCGACGCCCCATTGGTCGAAAGAGTTAATGCCCCAGATGGTTCCCTGCGTGAACACGCTGTGCTCGTAGAGCGCCACCAGTGCGCCGAGGATGTGGGGGGTCAACACCTGCGCCAGCAACACATTGGTCGGACGGTTTCCCTCCATGACCCGGTGCGGCACCACCGCCTCGGGAGTCCCTTCCGCGCGAACCTCCCCCGCGGTTTTACCGAAGGCGAGTGCCTGGGCCTGGGCGAGGACATTCGACGACAAGATGTCGTGGTGGTCGCCCAGGGGGTTGAGGCCCTGCGCGAAGCCGATGAGGTCAACCGGTATCAGCGAAGTTCCCTGGTGGATCAGCTGGTAAAAGCTGTGCTGGCCGTTAGTGCCAGGCTCACCCCAGTACAGCGGGCCGGTCTGGAAGTCCACAACCGTGCCATCGAGGGTGACGTGCTTGCCGTTGGACTCCATCGTCAGCTGCTGCAGATACGCGGGAAAACGCTTGAGGTACTGGTCGTACGGCATCACGCCGACCGCAGAGGCCCCAAAGAATTCCACGTACCACACAGTGAGCAGGCCCATGAGCACAGGGAGGTTTCGAGGCAGCGGCGTGGTGCGGAAGTGTTCGTCCATCGCGTGCAAACCGGCCAACATTTCGTTGAACTGATCAGGCCCGAGTGCCACCATCGTGGACAGGCCGATGGCCGAATCCATCGAATACCGACCCCCGACCCAGTCCCAGAAGCCGAACATGTTCGCGGTGTCGATCCCGAACTGCGACACTCGCTCGGCGTTCGTCGAGACGGCCACGAAGTGCTTGGCGATCGCGGACTCGTCGCCCAGCTGGCCGAGCACCCAATCCCTCGCTGAGGTGGCATTAGTCAGGGTTTCCAGGGTCGTGAACGTCTTTGACGACACGATGAACAGCGTCTCTTCTGCCGACAGGTCCCTGGTGGCTTCCGCGAAGTCCGTCGAGTCCACGTTGGAGACGAACCGGAATGTCAGATTGCGCTCGGTGTAGTGGCGCAGCGCCTCGTAGGCCATCACCGGGCCCAGGTCGGAACCACCGATGCCGATGTTGACGATGTTGCGAATCGGCTTGCCGGTATGGCCTTTCCAGTCACCCGAGCGGATCTTCGTGGCGAACTCGGCCATCCGGTCCAAGACGTCGTGCACCTGGGCGACCACGTCGACCCCGTCGACGATCAACGCGGCGTCTTTCGGCATACGCAGTGCCACATGCAGAACCGCACGGTTCTCGGACACGTTGATCGGCATCCCGGCGAACATCGAGTCGCGACGCTCCTCGAGACCGCACTGCTGGGCCAACTCCACTAGAAGATCGACGGTTTCATCGGTGATGCGGTTCTTGGAATAGTCCAGATAGAGCCCAGCCGCCTCGGCGTTGAACCATTCGCCGCGATCGGGGTCGTCGGCGAACAGGTCACGTAGATGGCGGTTCCCGATCCTGGCGTGGTGTTCGGCGAGAGCGGCATAAGCGGGGCGAACACGCAACGGTGAATCTGGCATATGAAGTCCTCTTCGTGGGTCGGCGTCGGTGGGTCGGTGGCTCGTCGGCGTGCAGTTCCTCACGGGTCAGGTCGGGGAAGGCCTTGCGGTGGCCCTCGAACGTCGTGTCCCACGCCCGCAGGGGCTGGTCGCCGCGGGCGGTAATGCTCGAGGCGAAACTGTTGTAGACAGTGGCGGGGGCATGGAAGTCGGCCTCCACGCCCTTTGTCGTCGGCATTCAGGATGGCTGCGCGACGCCCGAATCATGTTGATCATGACGGTATCAACGTCGGGTCCACATGAATTAGACTGTGCACCAACAGAAGTGTTAACACCCACCAGATCAACCACTGAGAGAGCTCGAGGAGTGGTCCGTTGGGGTCCGTGTTCACCTGGGGTGCTCATTGGTCTCTTTTCTTCACTCCGTGGTCTGTAGCGTGGTCGGCCCGGCGGTGGTGATGAGTCGTCTAGGTCGGTGCGGCGGGGAGGAATACTCCGGCGCTGTCTGATGCTTCTTGGGACCGGATGACGTGCACTACGGCGTTGATCAATGCCAGGTGCGTGAACGCTTGGGGGAAGTTGCCCAGATGCCGGCCGGTGCGCGGCTGGATCTCCTCGGCGTAGAGGTTGAGCGGACTGGCAAACGACAGCAGCCGTTCACACAGCTGCCTGGCGCGGGTGATCTCACCAATCTCCACCAGCGCCGAGACCAACCAGAACGAGCAGATGACGAATGCGCCTTCCTCACCGTGCAATCCATCGTCGGTCTCCTCGACGCGGTAGCGCAGCACCAGGCCGTCTTCGGTGAGCTCATCGGCGATCGCCAGCACGGTGGCACGCATCCTCGGGTCGTCGGCGGGCAGGAAGCGGAGCAGCACGGCCAGCAGCAGCGCCGCGTCTAGCGCGTCGGAGCCGTAGCGCTGAACGAGCACACCTCGGGAATCGACGCCGTTCTTCAAGACGTCGGCCCGGACTTCCTCGGCGATCGGGCGCCATTTCTGCACGTAGGCCTGTTCACCGCGAATCTCGGCCAGTTTCGCCCCACGGTCCAGCGCGACCCAGCACATGATCTTCGACGACGTGAAGTGCTGGGGTTCGCCGCGGACTTCCCAGATGCCGCGGTCCGGGTCGCGCCAGTGCTTTATTGCCTCCTCGACCTGTTGTATGAGCATGAGCCACAATGTTTCTGGTATGTCATCGCGTGACTTGGCATGCAGATACACCGAGTCGAGGATCGTGCCCCAGATGTCATGCTGGTCCTGGTTGTAGGCGCCGTTGCCGACCCGCACCGGGCGAGCCCCGTCATATCCCGTCAGATGAGTGAGCTCCTCCTCGACCAGTGCCCGCTCCCCGCCGACGCCGTACATCACTTGCAAGGGACGGTGTTCATCGCCGTTCGCGCAGGACACCTCGGCGATGAACGAGAAGAAGTCGTCCGCCTCCCGGTCCAGGCCCAGCGTGTACAGACCCCACAGCGCGAACGTCGAATCGCGCACCCACGCGTAGCGATAGTCCCAATTGCGTTCGCCGCGTGGCGTTTCTGGTAATGACGTGGTGCTCGCCGCCAGCAGCGCGCCGGTGGGGGCGTACGTCAGCCCTTTCAGCGTCAGCGCGCTGCGTTGTAGATATGTCCGCCACGGGTGATCCGGAAAGTTCCCCGAATTGATCCATTCCCGCCACATGTCGCCGGTCTTCCACATTTTGTCGGCGGCTTGCTCATAACGTGGCGGGGGCGGCGGTTCCGACCAGGACAATGCGACAAACACGTTGTCGCCCTCTTTCATTCGGGTACGCGCGTGGGCTTCGCGGCCCTCAATACCCAACCGCAGATTGGTCGTGAGCCTGAGCCTCGGGTGCGTGTCGGGATCATCTTGGGCCGAAGCGATTGCCTCGCCGTAAGCGGGCCCGCAGTATTCCCAGCGGGCGCCGACCCGGTGGTAGTCGAATGACGGGGCGCAGTTCACCACCAGGTCGACGGTGCCGCTGACGCATCGCACGGTGCGCAGCAGGGTGTGCTCGGCGTCCCAGTCCATCGGGGTGCGGCGGTGGGTGGGTGACCGCGAGCCCACGTCATGCCAGGGACCCATCACCAGCGCGTCGCGCACGATGAGCCATCCTGTGTGGGTCTGCCAGGTGGTTTCCAGGATGAGGCTGCCCGGCAGATAGCGGCGTGCAGCCGGAACCGATACCCCTTTGGGGCCGACCCTGAAATGGCCGGCAGATCGGTCAAGGAGTGCGCCGAATACGCTAGGTGAGTCCGGTCTAGGCACGCACAGCCATTCCACCGACCCGGTGGATGAGATCAGACACGTGGTCTCGCAGTCCGACAGGAAGGCGTAGTCGGCGATGGGCGGGAACGGATTTCGGCTAGTAACTGTAGCGATTTCAGGAACCGTATTGGTGTCCAGCATCTGCGATGGGTCGACCCCTGTGTCCGTCGCGCTTTTTGGCCGGGTCAAGAGATATCAGGCTCATCGAGCGTGGTCATCGAATCCTAACGACTGTAGGCAATTTGACTCTATCGGTCTGAGGAATGCGACCCGACCTGTCTCAAGTTGGCGGGTCACCAGAAGGAAGAACCAGCGGCGCAATGGCTTTGACACGAAACTTTCCCAGACCGCCGCCGAAATGGAACGCGACGGCCGACTCACCGACAGCCGGGGTGGTGAAGGGCAACAGACGGCGGACACGCAGACTGACCAGCAGGGCGTCGGTTCAGGGTCCTCCAAAGCGTCGACGAGAGGTCATGCGGCTTGTATGGCCGCGTCCAGCAAATGCTCGATGGGGCCGGGCTGAGCATGCGCGTCACCGTGTGACGCTTCTGATGCTCACCAAACTGCCTCCACTCAAGCACTGTGACAACAAGTCCCGATCTAGCGATGAAGTTTGTGGCGGTGCACATTCAAGATTGATGCCAATGCAGCCAAACCGTACCACGCAGTACGTTCGCGGGCTGTACTGAACAGTACAGTACGTCGTGCGGACTTATAATGCGAACCGATGTCCTCGTCGCCGCATTACAGGATTCGTAGCGACTCGATGGCTCGGTCGAGGGGCATCGACGGATGCGCCCACTGGCAGACGCCGTTCTGCGGGGAAACCGGATTGGGGCGGTGGGCGGCTGTACGCTCGCGCATATGGTCCCGGGCCGCGACCGAACCGACGTGTGTCGTCGTGCACTATCAACTTTGTTGCGGTTGTGCGCCTCCGCATGACAGAAGCCGTCGCCCAAATGCTGTGCAAGTGAGAATTCTCGGAAAACGTACAATTGCGATAGCGGGATGCTGCTTCCTATCGTCAATTCTCCTGTCCAGTCATCGACAGCACATTGGCCGGGCCGGCAGGATGCGAACAGGTCGTAGCCGTAGACAGGCAGGGTTCGGGGGTTGATAGTTCCGGCTGGCGAGATCATCTCGACGCTTGCACGCCCGCGCCCGTCACTCCGGCAGACACGGATTCGGGTGACCAGTCAGCCCCAGGGCTGCGATCTGGCGCATGCCGTGCTCGAAACCGCACACCGCGATCGACGCGGGAGCCATCGACACGCGAATCCCATCGCTGACTGGCATCTCCATCCACCGCATCAGTATCGAGCGGGAAAAGTGACCGTGGCCGACGAACACGATATCGCGGGAGCCGATATGCGACAGGGCCAGTGCGACGGCGCGGTCGGCGCGCACCGTTACGTCGGAGACGCTTTCCCCGCCGGGGCTGCCATGCGTCCACACCGTCCAGCCGGAAACGGTCTCGCGGATCTGCGGCGTCGTCAGCCCCTCGTAATCGCCGTAGTCCCACTCGGCGAGAAGGGGGGTGATCTTGCTGACTGTCAACCCCGCCAGCTCAGCGGTTACTAGCGCCCGACGTCTTGGGCTGCTAAGTACCAGCGGGTCCGTCAGCTGTAGAGCGGCGAGCGCTTCGGTGGCCAGCCGAGCCTGATCTCGGCCGACGTCGGTGAGTTCGAGGTCAGTGGTCCCGGTGTGCCGCCCGTTGGCCGACCACTCGGTCTCGCCGTGGCGCAGTAGGAACAATCGGTGCCGTTCGATGGTCACGCCACGACTCCGGTGTGCGGTTCACTCGTACGCGCGAATTGGGCTTTCGTTACACGATGATGTCGTGTCAGCGGACCTCCGGCAGCGGGTCGTGACATGCGAGTGAGCAGCCGCCTCCGACATTTGTGCTCAGAGTGGCATGTTGCAGATGAACTAGCGGAACGTGATTCGAGTGCATCGTCGCTGCGTTGCGGATCTCGGTGACGAATAAGCCACGCATCGCGGTCACTCCGTGAAGGCGCGGAACGTCCAGAGCCTGGGCGTCGACTACGTCGGTGTGTCGGAAATGCTGGCCCGCGTCGATCGCGCCCCTTCACCGCCAAGTCGATATTCACCGTGCCGCCCCAGTGCGGTTCGACGAATCTCACTGAGGGTCTGGCATATTCAAACGCAGGCACGCATCAAAGTGTACTGCCCGGTACGGTTTGAGCAACATGAGGGCTATCTTTTGCCCGAGCCTCGACCCATCGGCCGACCCAGGTGAGGTGCGGGGGGTTGGTTTCTAGAATGTTTTCGGTGGCCAGCAGGTATCTGCTGTGGGGCGGACTCTAGCCGATTATGTTGCGCCACAACTCAGGCCAGTGATTCGGAGCAATCCATAGTCGCGTCGCGACCCTGCCGAGGTGGCCCGGCTGATGATCTAGTGCGTGGCCGCGCGTGCTGAGCGTGAAGAGGAACGTTTCATTACTATCTCAACCGCCGCCGGTTAACTCGGTTGAGTTGGCTACACGACGGCACGCGCAGTGTAGCGACCCCAGGATGAATCTGCTGATCAGTTGCGCACACGCGTATCAACCTGTGGGACCTTCACCGTCGGAACCAATTGGTTGATCCACGGGTTGTTGCTGCGGTCACGGCCGTAATAGTTCGAGTCTCTGTCGCGTCCACTGTTACCGACACCGCGATCGTCAGCCTGTGCTGGTCCAGCAAGACCGACCACGGCAGCGAACAGTGTGCCAGCAACGATGCCGACCAATCCGCTTACTATCTTCATTGAATATCGTCTCTTCCCTTTATCAGCCGCACCGCGTCCTCGTGCTTTACGTCCGTACAGTCTGTCCCCGAAGGTTCCGTTCGCCTGAGTATTTCGTGTCGATTGCGCAGTCGAAGCCGCGCACGCGACGCATCTGCCGCCGCTAGGCCGGTGCCTCCCCCTCAATCGCCTCGGGAGAACCCAATGCGGGCGCATAAAGTCGCACGTGTAGCCGTTGGGTAGGTGATCAAGTGGCTCTGGTGCTCCGGCTTGGCTCTCAAAACGATCCGTCGTTTGCGTCGGGTCGAACAAGATCGGGCGCCCCGATATCGGGGTCAGGCCGGCCGTCAGGGCCGGCCAGTCGTCGACGAGCGTCTGGCCCGGCGGCAACCGTGAGTCGCTGTCGCCGCGACGGTTACCGAATCCGCTTTCCATCAGGTGCTTCGCGTTCACGGCGGACCATGTGAACCGGACCGTCGTCGGGCAAGAAGGGGGTTCCATACCTGGTTGACCGACGGGTGTGGCGCAACGACGTGGCGGAGTGTCTCGATCGGCACTTTGGCGACGACAGCGAGTGTGGCCGCTTGGGCGAGTTCGGCGAACTCGGGTCCGACGAAGGTTGCGCCGAGCAGGGTATCGGTGTCGGCGTCGATGACCAGTTTCGCCCAGGCGTCGAAGCCGTCGCGGAAGATGGCGAGGTCGGGTACGGCTTCCGGGTAACGCGCGACGGTCGTCGTGACCGCGAAGCCGTCTGCGCGCGCTTGGTTTTCAGTGCGGCCCACTTCGACGACCTGGGGGTCGGTGTAGACGACCTGGGGAAGGTTGTGTGGGTCGCGTGCGATGAGTTCGTCGGCGCCGAGTTGGCGGCCTCGCGCGCGGGCGGCGATGATGTCGGCGACGACGACTGCGTGGTATTGCGACAGGTGCGATAAGAGTGCGCGCCCGGTGGTGTCGCCCATCGCGTACAGCCAGGTGTCGTCCACTCCGAGTGCGTGCAAATGGTCGTCCACGGCTACAAACTCCCCGGGACGCAACCCAACGGTTTCCAAGCCAAGGTCATCGGTGTTGACGATCCGTCCGGCGGCTACGACGATCTCGTCGACCTTGATGTCCTGGTCGCCGACGGTGGCACTGACGGTGCCGCCCGCTACGGGTCGGGTCACGCTCGAAAGCTGAGCTTGGAAGCGAAGGTCTACGCCTTTGCGCCGCAACGACTCGGTCACCATCTCGCTGGCGACGGTCTCGGAATTGCGCAGCAAGGTGTCGCCGCGTGCGAGCAGGGTGACATTGGAGCCCAGGCCGGCCAGTATGGTGGCGAACTCGACACCGACGACGCCGCCGCCGAGGATCAGGGTTCGTGGTGGCACGTGCGTCATGTTCGCGAGATCGCGGTTGGTCCAGGGGCGCGCCTCAGCGAGTCCCGGGACGTCCGGGATGGTGGGGCGGGTACCGGTGGCGAGCACGACCGCCTGACGCGCTCGGACGGTTTCCTCGCGGTTGTCGGGGTGGGTGACAGTGACCTCACGGGGGCCGCCGAGTCGGCCGTGGGCGTGGATTACCGTGAGGCCACTCTGCTGCAGCTCAGCGGTCACGCCCCCATCGTTGAGATGGTCGACGATGGCATCGCGCTTGGCGAAGACGGCGGCGGCGTCGAGCTGGCCCGACCCCACGGCTTCCCGTACGCCGGGAACAGCCTTCGCCAGGGCCAGCACCTCGATCGGACGCAGAAGCGCCTTGGTCGGATTGCAAGCCCAGTAGTGGCACTCGCCGCCGATGAGGCGTTCCTCCACGAGTGCCACCTCGAGCCCTTCGGATACGAGGTATTGCGCCGCCGAGGAGCCGCCGGGGCCACCGCCGATGACCACTACGTCGAATTCTGAATCTTGAGTCATGTCAGCCTTTGTCTTCGTCTGCTCGTGCTTCAGCGGTATGAATGGACACTTCGGAACGCAGGGTGCGATGCACCGGGCATCGGTCGGCGATGGCGAGCAGCTTGGCGCGTTGGTCAGCGTCGAGCGGGCCGATGAGGGTGATGTCGCGTTCGATCCGGTCGATCATCCCCGTGGCGGTCTCGCATTCGGCGCAATCCTCGGCGTGGATGCGGGAGTGGTGCGAATCGACGACGATGCCTTCGAGCGGCCACTGCTTCCGATCGGCGTACATCCGCACCGTCATCGACGTACAGGCGCCGAGCGCGGCCAGGAGCAAGTCATACGGCGTCGGGCCGGCGTCGTCGCCGACGGGGTGCGGTTCGTCTGCCGTCAGCCGATGCCGGCGCGCACTGATCTGCTGGGTGAGTCTGCCGGGTCCGCTCTCAGCGACTCGCACCGCATCCTCAGCCGCGTCATCGGCGTTCAGGTCGGCGGTCGTCGTGTAAGCCGTTACGTACTTACTCGACCAGGCGGCAAGGACGTTCGCCGCGTAGTCAGCGTCAGCTCGATTGCCGAGAAGGTGATCGGCGCCGTCGAGCGCAATGAACGACTTCGGATGCCGCGCAGTGTCGAAGATGATCCGCGCGTTGTTCACAGACACCACTTCGTCGCTCGGGGAATGCATGACCAGCAGCGCGGCATCGAGAGCGGAGATCCGCTCGCACTGAGGTTGCATCGCGATGTCGTCGAGAAATTGGCGACGCACCTGAAACAGTCGACCCCCAAGCGACACCGTGGCTTCGCCCTCTTCGACGACGGGTGTCACGTCGCCCAGCAATCCGATGACGTGGAAGGGGTCAGCCGGTGCACCGATGGTGACGACTCCGCGAACGTCGGGGATCTGCGGTGCGGCTGCCAACACTGCCGCTCCGCCCAGCGAATGCCCGATCAGCACCGCTGGGGCACTGAACCGGTCTCGGAGATGTTCGGCGGCGCAGACCAAGTCCTCGACGTTGGAACTGAAGCTGGTCGCCGCGAAGTCGCCTTCGGACTCTCCCAAACCGGTGAAGTCGAATCGCAGTACCGCGATACCCTGACGCGCCAGCGCACGCGAGATCCGGCCTGCTGCAACGTTGTCCTTGCCGCAGGTGAAGCAGTGCGCGAACAGAGCCCAGGCTTTCGGGGCGCCAATCGGCATCTCTAGCTTGCCGGCTAGCTCTCCGCTACTGCCACGGAAGACCATTTTGGTTGAGGTGCTCATGCGCCTCCCTAGGCATGCAACGATTGCGGATGAACTGTACTACACAGGACATTGTGCCTACAGTCCGGTATTTGGGCCATCATCAATCCGCCCTGTACGGCGGCGACCAGTGATTGGGCCAATCTCTCAGGATCTGATTGCCGTGCCAGCTGACCCCTCTCGCGCATGACTTCCAGGCCGCGCGCCAGCGGCTCCTCCCATCGCCGGAAGGCGGCGTCCAGGTGTGGAAGATATGCGGGATCGTTCTTCAATTCAGCGGCCATCGTCCCGAGCGGGCAGGCGAACGGCCCATCAAGGACACGATGGCTCTCCACCACCTGATCAGCCCACCGCTTCAGACCGGCCCAGGAGTTGGCGTGATGAATCGCCGGTTGGGCGGTCAAGATGAGTTCGACCTGGCGGTCGATGACCGCCCGAATGAGGTCGGCCCTGTCGTCGAAGTAGTGGTACAGCTGCGACTTACCGCAGCCCGCGGCCGCCAGAACGTCATCGAGGCTGGTCGACGCCACACCACTTTGACGCATCATGGTCGCGGCTGCGTCGACGATAGCTGCACGGCTGCGCAGCCCTCGCGGGGACAGCGACGGCTTTGGGCTCTCGCCCCTTGCCGCCTTCTCGGGCGCCCGCGTTGCTGCCATCTGTCCCACGATAGCGTCTCGGCCAGTCGGACTTCACTCGTCGAACGACAGCACCGGTCTGGAGTCCGTGTGAACTCGTCGCCGGTCCAGCGAGTGGTGCCATGCGATCGCTTCACAGCACGCTGTACTTAGCCGTACATTCGGAAAGCACCACCTCGCCAGGGAGGCGGCGAGTCCGAAGCATATTCCGCAACCCGGTGCCTGTAACGAGTTGCGGGTGGCTCGACACACATCTGTATGACCCGGCCAGCGGCAAGCCTCGTCCCTATTCATGACCATCAGGCATACGTCCCGACATATGCCAACTACTGTGCTGTGCACTGGCGACGTGGTGGCCAGGGCGCGACGACCGGGGCACGCGGTCGCTCACTCGCCGCCGACGAGGGGATGCCGACATGCAGGAACCGGTGGGCGCAGCATCTTTGGCCGACCAACTGCGCAACGGCGATCCGGAAGCCTTCAGCAAGCTGCTCGACCTCTACGGGTCCTCAATGCAACGGGTAGCGCGCGGATACGTGTCCAGCCGCGAGCTGGCCGAGGACGTCGTACAGGAGACGTGGATCGCAGTCTTCAGGGGCATCGACAAATTCGAGGGCCGAGCGTCGCTACGGACGTGGATCTTCACCATCCTGATCAACGTCGCCAAGAAGCACGGCCTGGCTGAGCGCCGTCACACCGACACCGCCGTGCGCGTCATGACCGGCGGCACCGTTGACCCGGACCGATTCCGCGACGCCGGCGATCCCCTGCCCGGTCACTGGAAGGAACCACCCGCCCCGTTCCCGGACACGCCCGAGGGATCGCTGCTCAGCGGGGAACTCACACGAGTCGCGACCGCGGCTCTGCGCCAGTTGCCGACGCGCCAGCGTGAGGTGGTCACTCTGCGGGACGTACAGGGGTTCACTTCCGAGGAGGTATGCCAGATGTTGGACATCAGCGCCGTCAACCAGAGGGTCCTGTTGCACCGCGGCAGAGCCGTAGTCCGCCAGGAGCTGGAAAACTACCTTGGGACGATGGCATGAACACCGACGAGATCATCTGCGAACAACTCGTCGAACTGGTGACCGACTACCTCGATGGTGTGCTCGATCCCGTCGTCGCCGCTCGGTTCGACGTACACCTAATGGAATGTGACGGCTGCACCAACTACCTCGAACAGTTCCGGTCGACGATCAGCACCCTGGGGCGCATTCCGCCCGATCAATTCGACGAGAGCTTCCGAGAACGCCTGCTCGACACGTTCCGCGGATGGACGGCTTCCCCCGGGGACGAACACGACCGTCTGCAACCCGACACGTGACCGCTTAGATTCTGCTCGCCGCTGCGAACGTTCAGTGCCCGGTATGATGGTGGTTTCTTCTCGTCGTTCGAGGAGCCCGATCTCGTGACGCGACGGAACTGCGGCCTCGCGCGGAAGTGCCTCACCGCCGCTGCAATGGGGCGCACAAGACCAGCACGAGCAAGATGCGGTCGTTTCCGTTCTGAATCGACGCATTGCAGCCCACGAAGATGGCGAAGGCGACCGCGGCGTCGATTGGTCGCCGCCGGCCGACGCCACTTCACATGAGATAGACGAGAATCGCTGCCGTTGGTCGCGATCCGCGATGCCGCCGTAAATGTGGTCACTCCACGTTCTGTGCCGAATTCGCTAGTAGCTAACGGACCTGATTTCAGATCTCTCGCCGGCAACGCGTCCGGAGACGCCGGGGAGTCTTTCACACGTTGTCACGGGCCGGGATGCGGACGGTCATCGCCTTCGCGACTTGGCTCCACGGGCGGGCAGCGACCGCCCGTGAGGCTATCGCTTGCACGGACGCCCGGCAGTTCTGTTTCCTTCGCACCCCGTGCCAGCAGCAGGACGGCCAGTCGTGGAAAGGCGATGACTGACAACAACCCCGCGGCGACTAACGCTGCGTAGTTGGCCGGTTGCATCAGGCCCAGTTCCACGCCGATCCCCCCGGCCACCACCGGAATGCTCAGCGAGGTGGCCTGCAGCAGACCTACGGCCACAACGTCGCGGCGATGGCCGAGCAGCGGACGGTAGAAGATGGCCGGTAAGGCTCGCACGACCAGAAGGGCGACGAGGAAGACAGGGATCTTGGCCAAGGACGAAACCTGGTCAACGAGGGCCCGAACGTCGAGTGACACCCCGGTGGCGACGAAGAAGAACGGGATGAAGACACCAAATCCGACCGCATGCAGCTTGGTATAGAACTGGGTGTGGGTCATGTCGTCATCGCGATCGAGCAGAGTCAACGCCGCCCCGGCGAGGAACGCCCCCAGGATTGACTCGAGGCCGAATGCCGTTGCGAGAGAGGCGAAGACCAATAGCAGCGCGACGGTTCCGCGGACTCGAATCTCGGCGGTGGTGTCCTGCAGGTCGAGTAGCGTCTTGCAGACGGTGTGGGCACGCTCCAGGCCGAGAACGACGACGATGACGGCACCGGTGAAGCCGAGAAACGCCGCCAGCAGCGTCAGCTTAACCCCCAACCCTGCCGACGTGTCTTCGGAGAACAATAGGGAGAGAAGAATAATGGGCACGATCTCGGCAATCGACGCACCGGCCACGATGACTTGCCCTGCCCGGGTCTCGACGATTCCCGCGTCCTTCAGGACCGGAAGGATGATGCCGAGTCCGGTTGCCGAGAGGATCACGGCCATCAGCACCGGCGACCGAGCGAGACCCAAAATTCCCAGGCCTGCACCCACGGCCACCGCGAGGACGAACGACACCACGAAGGCGCCCGAGGCGCGCCGCAGCACAGGCCCTCTCAGCTGGCGGACGTCGATCTCCAGCCCGGCGAGCAACAGGAGGAAACTCAAACCGATCGTCGACAACACCTGGAGCGCGGCGTCCATGTGCACCCAGCCCAGAATCTGTGGACCGACGATGACGCCGAGAAGAATCTCAAGCACGATCGCTGGCAAAGGCAATCGGAGCAACCTGACGCTGAGCGGCGACACCAACGCGACGACCGAGACGAGCGCTACCGCAGTCAACGAGACGATGAGGGATCCTCTCTGGCTGTTCCATGCGTAATGAGCCGACGACTGCGCATGTTGAGTCAGGGCTAGTTAAGATGCTCAGCTCATCGTCTTGGCTTCCGCGTGCAGTCGATTGGTAGATGTCAGCTGACTCAGATAGTCGATCACTGTACCGCAGCGTACAGTTCTTCGGAACGCCTCCGCCATACGTACCCGTTCAGCAGTCAAGGCTCGATGGTGCGTCGGTGGTGGTCTGATCGCTAACATCCAGCGAAAGGTTATAGCGTGTCATCACAGGACCGAAACAGTATTCGAGCGCGCTATCTCAGTGTTGAAACTCCCAACGTCAGCGACGTACTCGATGAGTTCGGATTTCCAGGCCAGGCTTTGTCAGCCGACTTTGCGCCTCGTTCAGGCTCGCAGCTAGCAGGCTGGGCTTTTACGATCAGCGGCGATTCCGTTGCTGGCGGCCCGCCTACCGACTTGGCAAAGGTGCAGGCTTGCAGCGAGGTACAGGACGGAGACATAACCGTTTGGGCCGGAAACGGAAATGGTGCTTGTTTTTTCGGGGAACTCATAGCCTTGGGCCTGCAGGGGCTGGGCTGTCGAGGCGCTTTGATCGACGGCGGTGTGCGTGATCTCGCATGGCTCGAACAGGCCGGCTTCGCGACGTTTTCCACCTACCGCACGCCGGTTCAGTCGATCGGTCGGTGGCAGGTGCAGAGTTGGGCTCAATCTGTCTTGCTACCTGGCGCAACTTGTCGCACTGTCGAGGTCGGTCCCGGAGATTTTATCCTCGGCGACATTGATGGCGTCGTGGTAGTGCCAGCGGCACACGTTTTGCCTGTCCTTGAACGCGCCGAGGCGGTGACCCTTCGGGAGCGGGGAATCCGGCAGGGCCTCAAAGATGGCATGTCTCTTCAGGAAGCGATCGCCCGTTACGGCGCAATCTGAAAAGTCCTAAACGATTACACCGGTATGGGCCTTTCGTAACTGTGGTGTTCGCCCCGAGTCTTGTCCCGACTGACATAGTGGAGCGGCCGCGCGGGTGACTCTCTCTTTCGCCGCCGGATGACGGGAATCCCTTGCCAGAACGCCTGTCTGCGCCGCGGACGATGCAGGTCGAATGGTCGCATGGCCTACCGAAGTGAAGTAACCCGGAAGCAGGCGCGGGCCGCCAAAGTGGGCGAACGCCGACGAGCCTTGTGCCGTAGAGGGTGTGGCGGCCAATCGAATCTGGACACTTTTGGTAGGCGTATCCGACGTTCGGCTCAACACCGGGCGCCCCCTTCCCGCGCGCCGTTCGTAAGCGTCCAGGTTGGTAGGTCAGCGTCGACGGCTCTTCTTGACCCTCTATGCGTTGCGAGATAAGTACCGCCTGCTGCAAGGGGAGAACATCCGCTTCATCAGCACCGATGTGCTCGTCCACTGTCACAACAAGATGATCGTCGTCGACGGTAAGCGCGTCTTGGTTAGCTCGCAGAACTGGTCGGACTCGGCCGTCACCAAGAACCGTGAGGCAGGGCTGTGGATCGCGCAAGCCAAGGTGGCGAAGTACTTCCAGGGGATCTTCGAAACCGATTGGAACGTCGCGTTCCAGGCGTTACCCCGAGCGACCCGACGAGACGTCGTGACGCCGCAGTCCATCAGTGGCGGAGGCTTTGTCAAAGTCCAGCCGGCCGACTATCAGGAGGTATGAGCCAAAGGGCCGCGTCAGCTCCGCGTACCGGGTGAGGTGGTAGTCGGAGTCGCACGCCAACCCGAAGCACTCGCCTCTACACACCGTTGTTCATCACCTTCAGCCTCGTCGAAGCCACCTTCTTCATCAACGTCGCGTTCATGGCCCTGTTCGTGGAATCCATGCCGCCGCGGCGGGTGTCGATGCCGATCACGCACCCGGTGTCGGTGAGCCATCGACGACTACGAGTGCCTCATCGCTCACCTGTCTGAGATCGTCGCCCACGCCGAGGAGCAGCTACGTCATGGCTAGACAAAGGTCACTGCTTAGAACGGTCTCGGTCAGCACGGCGGGTCGCAGACACTCCTGCCGCTCCGACGACTCCCACGTCCTGCTCAACGGCGACACCATGCTCGTCGTCAAGGTCGACCGCGACAAGTTCCACTACTGCACCCAGTGCGCGCTGCTGTTCATCGACACCGCCCGCCGGACGCTCAACACTCTGGCAGAGCAACTCGGCGAAGGACCCGCTCAGCGCCCCTCACCCGACCCGTCGCGACCAGCGCCCCAGCAGGACAACGGTGTCATGGTCATCGAGGGCGCCCCGCGGCGCCGCGGGATCCGAGGAGACCCTCGATCATCAGCGTGCCTCACGGTGTGCGCAGGGGCGATCGCGTGGTCAGTTGCGCAGCCACGGACGGGACGCCGCGGTGTTCGTGACCGCCTACACCACCGAGGGCACCGCGACCCAGCGTGACCTACTCGACGCAATCACCGTGCAGGTGCTCCCGGATTGGGGCGGCCGCCTCGGGCGCACCATGACCGTCAAAGTCATCGAGGACATCCGGATCCACGACTGACCGCCGATTTCCCGGGCCATCCCGCCGCCCCTGGCCCCGATCTATGCCGCACTTTGGGGCACATAAAGTGCGACATAGGTCGGTGAGGTGGCGTTTTGCCAAGCAACGTGCGGCATGGACGTGGCCGGGTGTACGGGACGTGAGACTCGACCGTGGGTCCGCTCAGGGGTCCAAGTCATGGCGGGCGGTGATGGTAAGGCGGTACGGGTCGGGGCGGCCGGTGATGAGCCAGTGAGCGTCGACGTCGAGGACCTCGGCGAGACGGACGAGTTCGACGGAGGAGAAGGGTCGGCGGTCGCGCACCGATTCGGAGAGTTCCTCGTCGGTCAAGCCGATCTGCGCGGCGACCTGGGCTTGGGTGCGGGTGTCCGCGGTGATGCTGTCGGCGACGCGTTGCGCGATGCCTTCCTGGCCCTTCATGGTTACGACGCTACGGGGAGCTGCGATCTCCACAACTCCCCGTAGCACGTGACGATCAGCTGGCCAGGTCGTGCACCGGCTGGGTGACCAACCTGTCGATCAGGTCGACGAGGACCGCACCGATGTCGAGCAGAGCGTCGGTGTGGCCGGTGAGCATCGCCACGACGCACACCCCCAGCCAGGCCAGGACGATGACCACCAATGTGGCCAGCAGACGGTTGAGCGCGGTCAGCAGACGAGAAGACATGCTTCCCCCTCACAGGGGTTGAAGAGCAAGACGACCGTGGTCGTCTCCGCCGCGGCCCGACTGGCCCGGTAACTCTTCCCGCTTGCTGGAGGGCGTTTCACAGGTGCGAACCACGTATGGGCTGCTCAGAGCGGTGATCAATACCGCATTGACTTGTATGCCCAATAGGCACACAATGGGTGGATGGCTATCAAGACCGAACGTTTCGCGGTGCGCCTGACTGCTGAGCAGGACGCGCTGATTCGTCGTGCTGCGGAGGTGGAGGGGACCGATCTGACCAACTTCACGGTGACCGCGACGCTGGCTCACGCCCGTGACGTGCTCGCCGATCGCCGGCTGTTCATGCTCGACGCTCCGGCCTGGTCGGAGTTTGTCTCGGTGCTGGACCGGCCGGTGTCGCACAAGCCGCGGCTGGAGAAGCTGTTCGCGGAGCCCTCGATCTTCGACGAGTGAGCGGCTACAGCGCGCCGCGGCCGATCACCGGCGGCGATGAGGTCGCCGACTTCGACAGCGGCGAGCCCAGCCTGGACGACTACCTGCGCGGGCGGGCGCTGGCCAACCACGTCGAGGGCGCCTCACGGTGCTTCGTCACCTGCTGCGAGGGCCGCGTGGTCGGGTTCTACGCGCTGGCCTCAGCGGCGGTGGAGCGTGCGGATACGCCGGGACGGGTGCGCCGCAACATGCCCGACCCGGTGCCGGTGATCCTGTTGTCGCGGCTGGCGATCGACGCCAAGCACCAGAGCCAGGGCCTCGGTGCGCAGCTGCTGCGCGACGCGATCACCCGCGCCGTGGCGGCCGCGGAGATCATCGGCGTGCGGGCGCTGCTGATGCACGCCCTGCATGAGCAGGCCCGCGCGTTCTACGCCCACTTCGACCTCGAGCCCTCACCGACCGACCCGCTGCACCTGCTGCTGCTGATCAAAGACGCCCGCGCCCTGCTCGACCCGCAGAGGTGACCGCCGATGCCCGACGACGCGGATGCACCCCACCCCGGCCAATGGCGTTCAGGTGCCACATTCCGGGAGCTTCTCGACCACATGAACGAGTTCTGGCAGACCCCCGAGGGCCAGCGGCTCCAAGCTGCCCAGCAGGCCGAGGAGGCCGACCTGCAGGCGTGGCTGGCTGATCAGCCGGGTGTCGTGGTGCACGACCACGGCGGCTACGCACCCGAGCAGTGGAACGGCGTGGTCGACGGGCACAGCTTCTACTTCCGTGAGCGCGACACCGAGTGGGACATCGAGATCGATCTCCGCCCGAGTGGGTCCATGCGGGTCGCGGACGGCACCCACGACGTCGGCACCACCCGCTACCGGCAGCACGAGGTCATCGAGGGCGACGTCATCGCCACCGGCACGATCGCGGCCCCGGGCTATGGCGCCAATCCGCGGGAGCGCGCGGCGTTCATCGTCACCACCATCCGGGATCATCTGCGGCGCAAGCGGGTCGCCGAGATCGCCAGGATGGTTGCCGAACGCTCGGCGGAACTCAATCACCGACTCTCCTAGGGACTTCCAGCATGGACTACGCCTACCGGGTTGAATGGTCGCCCGAGGACAACGAATTCGTCGGGCTCGTCGCCGAGTTCCCCTCGCTGTCCTGGCTGGCTCCCACCTCCGTCGAGGCGATGCAGGGCATTGTCGGCGTCGTCGAGCAGGTTGCGGCGGAGATGGCCGATGCCCGCGACGTCGAGCGCGGCGGGGGGATCTGATGGCGGACGTCACATGGGACCCAGAGCTGGTCGGGTCGTCGGCCTTCCACAAGCTCACGCATGGGTTCGCGATCCGAGACCGGCTGCGTGACGTGCTCGCCGAGCAACAGGCGATCGAGCGGCGGTACCGCCGGCGCGACAACAGCAGTGAGTACACCTCGCGCACGGTCTGGGCGGAGTGGGTGTTGGAGTCAGATCTCAATTACACCGAGTCGGCCCTGCTCATGGGGGACTTCATCCACAATCTGCGCGCCGCGCTGGATCACGCCGTGTGGGCGATCACCCCGGCCCACATCCAACAGACCAGACCGACCGAGGTGGCGTTTCCGCTGCACTCGACCGAGAAGCGTTACACCGCGTGGGCGAAGAAGCGCGAGGACTGGTACGGGCCAACGGTTTTCGAGTCGTTCAGAAGCAATCAGCCGTTCAACGCGGTCGGCACCGGGAAGCTGCATCCGCTGCACATCTTGCAGTTCCTGTCCAACACCGACAAGCACCAGCTGCTCAACATCGTGGCCAACAACCAGGTCGACCTGGGCGGTGTCAGCATTGTTCCGGAGCCCCCCGGCGGGGTGGTCTCCACCGTCAACCAGGGGGTCGTCGCGAAGGGATCGGTACTGGCCCGGGTCGAGTTCGCCAGGCCCAAGGGTCCGGGCAAGACGTCGATCACGCTGCGACCAGTCTTCGCGTTCGAACAGGTCTTCCGGTACGTCAACCAAGACGGCGCCGAGAACTGGTTGGTCGTCGGCGACGCGATGAACGAGATCGGACCCGATGTTGTCGAGGCCGTCACATATCTACTTTCGGCGCATAAACGCGACTGTGAGAACACATGACGAAAAGGGATGGAGCCGAGGAGTGAACCTCTACCAACTACGGGACCTGATCGAGAACTCCAGCGCAGCCGAGTGGGTGAAGGTCGAACCCGCAGGGCCGACCTACCGCTACCGGTTCGAAGTATCAACTGATCGCGATGGCGGCGAACAGATCTCCGTGGAGAGCCACCGAGTGGTCTCGGAGGTCTTGTGCAGAGGCGACCCGCGAAACGACCCCCCGGGTGCTCCCCGGGGGTCGTTGGCGTTGATGGGCGCGGTGCATCCGGCTCGACACGGTGATCGCCCGTGAATGTGAACCGGGCGCGAACGAACCAGGGGAAACTGTCGTCACCAAGACATGACGATCACGACGACGGCGGGTTCTACGACCATGATGCCGGACCCAGATGACGGTATCGACCCGTCACGCGCTCACGGGTGTGGATCACTACGAGGTGCTGTTGCATTCCGACGACGAGATGGCCAAGCCCGGAGCGGTACCCGCGGCTGCTGAACATGTCGGGAGCGTTCATGTTCCGCGCCGTGGTCCGACCCGACACCCCGATCAGCCCCCGAGCACGTCACCATCCAGATGAACGCCGCTGGCAGCGACGCCAGGCTGCGGATCGTGGCCTATATCGGTGGCAGGCTGTGGACGAGCTGCTGCCAGCGGTCACCGAATTCGGGGTCGGCCATGCCGAGCACTGGGATTATCTGCGAGACAACTAATTTCGAGAAGAATTCGAAGCTCGGCGTGTAGTCCCGACCTAGCAGGCCGATGATGGCGTTGGCGTGGTACTCGGCTATGACCATGCCCGGATGGTCTTCTAAGTCGCGGTCGTCACTGACGATGGCCTCTGCTAATGGCTGTGCGATCAACTGCACCCACCGCCGCGGGACCGTCTCCACCTCGAACAAGTTCGGGTACCGGAATAGTTCCTCAACCACGCGGTAGACCGCAATCGCCACCCGGTAATCCGGGGAAGAAAGCTCCCGCTCGATGTCCCTCGCAATTTGTCGGCGTACACGACGCATCGACCGATCTAGAACCTCGCCCAACAGCTCGGCAACCCCGTGCTCGAACTGGTAGTAAAAGGCGGTCGAGCTGACCCCGGCCTCCTTGCAGATCGATGCGACGGTGATCTGCTGCTGAGCCCGCCGCGGCGCGGTGACATGGTGCATAGCGCTCTCGAACAGCCGGGCTTGCGTCCGGCGATTCTTGGTCTGCGCCGCCTTCTGCCGCGCTATGGCAGACCGATCAAGCGTTCGCTGCTCGCTCATAGATCCTAAGGATAGCGCGCCAACGCGCGCCAAACGCTGTAGACCCCCACTCGGTATACCCTCCCACTGGGCGTTGACGCCAAGTGGGGTATATGCCATATTGAGGTGGGTCGGCACGACGACAAATGGAGAACACGATGAACATGTTGGCGTACCGAAGGAGAGACATACCGATGAAAACCCTGATCAATCGGGGCGCAAGGAAACGCCCGGCAACGGCCCTGCTTGCTGGCTTGTGGGGGTTGGGGAGCGTTCTGGGTCTTGCGACCGCCGGTCCTGCACACGCGCAGGATTACATCGACCTAACTCAGGTTTGCAAAAACCAATACAATCAACCGGCCGCGGTGGTCCAGCAAGTGGACGGCAACAACGACGCGTACTCCTACGAGTGCGTTCTTCCGTACCTGGACAGTTACAGCGCGGGTGCCAACGTCGATAGGGGCGGTCCCGGTGTCTCGGCCGGCATCAACTTTGGAGGCGGTCAGCGGCTCGGGGGTCTCGATGTCCAAGGCTGGTGCAACAAGTACATGGCCGGCCTTCCTGCTACGGCCTGGGAGGGGTCGAACCAGTGGACATGCGGAGACGGCTCAGTGTCCTTCTAGGCTTCGATTCACGCTTAGGAGTTGTCCTCACGACGGCGCTGGTGGGTCAAATGACCACCAGCGCCGTTCGTTTTTTTCGTTTTGTCCTGCGATGACTTCCCAAGAGCACCTCCGAACGGGCTGACCGAGCAGCACAACGTCTGCCGATAGGCCGTCGACCAAGGACCGCCTGGGCCAGCCTGGCGGTGCCCAAACTCGCCGCGAAGACCGCCGTGGCGTTTTGCAAGAAGAGTGGCCGCGCGGTCGACCCCCGTGTCGCCAAGCTCGCGGACTCCTAGGAACGCTCCGATTCGTCGTCGCGGGCCCGATGATCTACGGACCGCTGCTCGGCGTAGCGCTGCACGTCTTTGGCGATGAGCGGGTCGTTGACGAGCTGATCGATCCGCGCGTTGGCACTGCGGAAACGCATCCGATCATCCATTAGACCCGTCTCTTTCAAATCCTGGTGGCCACCCGAGCATCCTGACCGTGAGGCACCTAGCACGACTAGCTCTGCTAGCTAGCATCCTCGATCGGTCCAGCTCGACAGCGATCTCCCGCCCCAGTCTTGCCCTCGGCCCCGAGTCTAGATCGGTGTGGGTTTGTCCGTGGAGGGCGACCATGTGGGTCCAGCGTTGCCCGTCCCACCACCGGTGGTGGAAGCGGGAGGTGGGATCGGGGTACCAACCCGGCCCGGGTAGTGGGGTGGGTTGCTGCGGGATGGTCGCAGGTGGGGTCATGAAGATGTCGTTGGGTAGGTCGGTGATGTGGTAGCCCATGTGGACGATTTGTGAGAGCGCGGCCTGTTCTGTCAGGGAGTTCTGATCGGTCATTGCGGCGGCGGCGAAGCTGCGGACGTCGATGAATGTGTGGTCGCCGCTTGGCCCGGTTCGTTCGCTGAACACGACCATCCACCGGTAGCCGCGGTCATACAGGTCGGCGGCATCGGGGCCGGCTTCAGCTAGTGAGAAGACGCGAGTGGGGCAGTACTCGTCTATCGCTTCGACGTAGTGCTGGTACCAGCACTACGCGAGGCATGAGTTCAGGGGAGCCTGTGGCGTGCAGCTCGGACGCGCTGATGAGGCCGGCTCTGTACAGCTCGCGCTTGGTTAGGTAGTCGATGTCGTCATTTGGGCCGGCGGCGCGGGCCACCTCGGCGACGATTCTTCGACGCTTGGCTTCTGACTCAGCTGCTCTGCGCGCGAAGTAGTGAGGGTCGGCGGGGTCAGTCATGGGGTCCTGTAGACCTGTGACAAAGAATCTTGGTCGAAATCGTCTCACGGTGGGCTTGTCCGCAACCGCAGCCCAATCTACAAGCGCCTCAATCATATCCGCGACACCGCGGCCAGCTTCTTCGAAGACGGCTAGCGCGCCGACGGGTGCGGCACCGTCTCGCCGGAGGCGGGCAGCCAGACACACCAGGGCGCCGCCCAGGAGCCACACCGTCCAGGCTGCGAGGCCGACGGTGTAGTGCTCACCTCTGATCACCGCGATGACGGCCAGGGAGATGGTGACCAGGGCTGTGGCGCTGGTGATGGAGGCCGCGGAGCGGGTGTTGATGGTGTCGCGGCGGGTGTATTCGCGGTCGAGTTCTTTGCCGATGAATTCGACCCATTCGCGACCCTGGTCGGGGTCGGGCGGATCATCCGCTGCGGGTGGCTGGGGGTCAGTCACTCTGGTCGCCGCGGACGACGGTTCGCACGACGTCGAGTGCGGCCGTCCTCAGCGACGCAGGGTCTTCGCTGCGGGTGCTCAGCTCGGTTTCCCACACGATGGGTGTGGGTGGGGGCCGGCCCGGTGGCGGTGGTGGGGGTGGAGTCTCAGGTGGGGCCTGCTGGTCATCAGCCATCCCGAGCCTCGCTTTCATGACGAGTTCGTCTTGCACTGGGCGGTGCCGATTTGCGCCACCTGCTGCTTCCGAGGGTACGACGAACCGGACGTCCGGAATGCTGGACACACTCGTCTGACTGGCGTGTCCGGCGCGCGGGGTCATTTCGTCGAATCTGGGTCGTCATCTGGTTTCTTGATTTCGTGCAGGTGGGTGATGCCGCCTTGGTTGATGCAGTACTCGGCAAGCTCGTACACCTGGCGGTGGAAGGCGTCGTCGGCGACCGCGGCGTTCATCGTGAGCTGCACCCTGGTGAACGTCCCGAGTGGGGTGGAATTCCCATCGTAGGTTTGGTCAGAGTTATCGACGGTCAGGATCATGAGGGCACGGGGGCCGGTCCACTCGATGCCGACGGAGACTTCGTACTCGGAGTGACCTTGGGTTTGGGCGATAGCGCGAATCAACGCCGTGAAGTCTGCGACTGCCGCCTCGATGGTGCGTGCGGCGACTTCATGGCCCTCGAACTGTGATGAGGGGCCGGTGGGGTGTGCGCCAATGGCCGCCGCCAGGGCCGCAGAACCGTCGTGGTGCACACTTGCCCACGCCTGTTTCCAGTACCAGCTCTTGTGCATCGACGAGGGTGGCGCGGTCCACCGTTGGAGCCCTGGGCGTGGGTTGTGCAGTTCGAGGTTTTCCAGGGGGTGCGTCGCCCGGCGCTGGGAGTAGCTGAGCGCGATGTTGCCGGCTATCTCGAAGATCTTTCGAGCGTCGTCGTGGGATGGTCGGGTGAGGACACCGGGAACGCGGGGATGCGCTACTGCGATCAGCCATGCGCGTTGGTCGGTGTCTCGTCCCGCCGCTGTCTCCACGTACAGCGAGTCGAGCGCTTCGGTGGACCTTCGTCGCTCATCGAAGCGGGCGCGGTAGGCCGCCTCGATCTCGCGTTCCTTCATCCACTCGGTGTCGGCGTTGTTGCGGCGTGGGGCGCCGAAGTAGTCGTTGCGGTAGATCAGGTGTGGGCCGTCGACACTGGCCGGGACGATCACCGCCGCCGCCCGCGGGTTGGTGCCGAGGTGGTGCACCTGCAGCCCAAACACTGGCGGCGTGATCGCCGTGACCGCGACTTTGCGATAGGTCCGCTCATGGTTCTCGGTGAACTCACCGGTGTCTTTTCGCTCGGTCGCGGCCTTCTGCTCCTCCTCGATGCCGTACACGATCATGCCGCCGCCGCTGTTGGCCATCGCGGCGATGTCCTTGGGCACATCGGTTTGAGAGAGATTGCTGGCGGGCGGCAGTTCCGACTTCCAGTCCAGGTCGTCGGTTTCGACTACGCCGGTGGCCACAGCCTCATCGAGCATCGCATCAGTAAGAGGACCGGGCGGCAGCCCCAGCGCACGGTGTAGCGCGGTGAAAGTCATGAGAAACAACCTAGGCAAACGCCGCCGTCGGGGCGCTTCGTCTGCGCGTTACGAGCCGACCCGGGCGGGCATCGAGCTAGGGTACCCGCGGGATCCGGCGCGACGACGTCTCCGGCTTATTACCATCGGGGGATGGTCGACGCGGTGGTGTGGTGTCAATTGCACGCCTTGGCCGCCGACCAGTTCGGTCTATTCACTGCAGCTCAGGCCCGCCAGAGAGGGGTGGCTCGCTACGAGCTCACTCGACGGATCGCTGCCGGTGACCTGTTCCGGGCTCACCACGGTGTGTATGGGTTCAGCGAGGATTCCGCTGACATGTTCGCTTTCGAGGATTGGGCGGCGCAGTGGTTGGCGCTGCGCCCCAGTACGGACGTCGAGTTGCGTCGCACCGAGCCAGATTGCATCGTGAGCCACGACAGCGCTGCGGTGATCCGCGAACTGGGGGCCGTCGTCGCGCGGGGACTGTTTCTGACCGCGCCGCGGCGCATCAACACGCGGTCGGCACGGGTGCACACCTACCGCCGCGACATCGGTGACGCCGGAGCGGATTGGGACATCGTCGAGGGCCTACCCGTGGCGATGCCCGGGCGGATCATCGCCGACCTGGCTCGCGATCACCTCGACGGAGCCCATCAGGGCACCGTCATCGCCGATGTCCTGGAGGCGGGTCTGATGACGCTCGACGACGTGGGTGCACGACTGGATCCGTACGTCCATCAGTGGGACGAGGCAGATGGAGTGTCGTTGGCGCACCGGTTCTTGGTGGCGGCGGGGCGGCCGGCGCGACTGCGGGCGTAGTGCTCATCCTGTGGGCCACCGAGCCCACAGCTCAGCGGTGGTGGTCGTGCACGTGTTGATGCGCCGAGTGGCGTAGTTCCCCGCCGGCTGGCACCGCGTGTGCGGTCGATCCACACTGCTGCATCGTCGCTACTCGACGGCACTGGCGAAGAGGGTGCGAAGCGCTTCCACCCGCTGCCACGTTTGACGCGGTGAAGGCCGTGGACGTGACGTGGGTTCTCCCTCCACGGTGACCTCCCCCCGTGCCTTGGTTCATCGCAAAGAGGCCAAGCCGCCGAGCCGCAACATTGCAAAACACCAGACGGCGAAAGCCTGCCCGGTTAGCGCCGCTGATCGGATTGCGGCGACAGCCCTTCCTGGCCAGGATCACCGGCGTCAAGAGTGGACGGCGCACATCACGACCTTTACGTGCGTTTCCCACCTCGCGGGTCATCCAGTCAGGACGATTGTCGACCATCTGCCAGCGGATTCACGACTCGGCGTCATCGTACGGATATCGCTTTGAATACCGTCCATTTTTCTCACAAGCAGACAAATCGATTCACAGCTTTAGGCGCAGAATGGTTGAGTCGCAATGACTATTGGATCGCATAATCGAGCGACCATGCGCCGCAGGCGCAATTAGTGTGTTAATACTAATTGATTTCTAGCAAACGCGCTCCACGCACGTTGTCAACGCTGGCAAGTCACGATCTGCAGACATCAGCAACCGACAGTGTCGATCATGTTGGCGCCAGGGCCGCTTTTCACGTCGAAATACGGCTTCTAAAAGCCCTTTTGAGAGGCCCGCAGTCGTCTACCGGGTTCGCACGGGCGGCGTACGGGGCGCGCGACATGTCACCCCCTGCAGTACACACTGTTGCAGCAGTCCAACATTGCAGCTAACCTCGATCAGGCATCATTGATTTAGGCGTTGATGCCATTACTGTCCGCGAAAGGGGCGTGGTGAATGTCGGATTTCGTCCTCGAACGAATGCCTCCGTCGAGTGGTTTCGCGCTGGCGATTGGCCCAGCCACCGAGTATTTCGTGGCGCAGCTTCATGGGCTACTCCGTCGCTGTCCCCGCAAGGGGAAAACTGCGCTTACCGTAGGGGGCAAGAATGGCAAACGCCTACACGAAATGCTGACCGCGCGAGCCAAGGCCACGGGAAAGTCGATGAACGGCAAGTCGCTGTCCCAGTGCTACAGGTATGTGAACGGCGTGAAGAGCCCGAGCCTTGAGGTGCTCGTCGACATCGCCGAACTGTTCGCAGTGTCGCCCCACTACTTCCTTCTGCCGGACGGGGACGGCAACGACTCCTCCTACGACTCCAATGAGGGAGCCAGGCAATGACGTCGTGGACGCGCCTGTGATCCCGAGCGCCGCCGTACCCGACGACGGGTATCGAATTGAACTAGGAGGCAGGGGATTACACGGAGCCCGATGGTCCAGGGGTATGGCACTCGACCCCGGTAGCGAACAATATCGCGAAGTGCTGGAAGCGCTGCTTCTCCGGATCCCCTCACATGCGGACCGATGGATCGCCTGCGCGCCGGGGTGGTTCCCCCTCATCGCAGAGTTGCACGATCACCTGCTCGATCTGGACCCCAACTACGTCGTGCTTCAGGTCAAGGAGAGGTTCGCCGCGCTGCGGTATCGCGGCGGCACGTCGAGCAATGATCCCCTTGTTCAGGAACGATTTTCGGCTCTCATCGAGGTCGCCGAACGACTTTCGAAGACGATGTGCGAGCTGTGCGGCCAACTCGCTCGGCTGTCGGTGTGTGACGACCACGACGGTCCGAGATACAAAACGATTTGCAGGGCCTGCGCCATGGAGCTCGCTGCAGCGGGTGGAAGCTTCTATCAACCCCATCCGCCACGGTCGATGCGAGGCCCGCTGTGGTGAACGCCCTGCGCCCCAGCCGATGTTGTCACCTCGACGTCGACGCGGCGTGGGCCATCCACCTCGACGGCAAGCGCCCGGATCTGCTCAGGAGCTACGCGCCTAGGCGTCGCGCAGCAGTTCGACCACCGGCACGTCCAACGCATCCGCGATGTCGAAGAGCCGCTCGTAGAGCAGGCCCCGGCGGCCGTACTCCATCGCTATGAGAAGCGTACGGTCCACACCGCTCTTCTCGGCTAACGACTCCTGGGTCAGCCCACGTTCGGTCCGCACCCTCCGGATCGCTTCCCCGACCGATCGGCGGCGTCGCTTCCACTGCTCGACGCGGCGCGGATCGTTTTCTCTAGGTCGGGTGGGCACCTACACAAGAAGCAGCCATGAGCGGGCGAAAGTCTGTAGCACTAGTTCAACATTGGCCCTATTGGTAGCGGGGAGATGACATGACCACAGGCCAGCTTCCACTGTCACAACAGGTACGGACCCTGCCCATCCGGGTCGCGCCGCTACCCGGGGAGGCCATGGACTCGTGGCTCGAAACCCTTGCCGCGCGATCCCACACGACCTGGGGTGACCTGCTCATTGCGGTCGGGTTGAAGGGGCCAGGACATGGCCGCTCACTGCTGCGCTACCCCGTTATCGACTCGACGTCCAGCGCGATCGTCTCCATCGCCACGGCCACCGGGGTCCCCGCTCAGGCGATCAAGGCGATGGCGTTGGACGCCGTGGTGCCGGAGGCAGGCGTCCCCGTCGTGGGGCCGCGAGCGTTGTTACTTCCCGGTTCGCGATTCTGTCCGGCCTGCCTCAACCAGAACGGCGGTCGGTGGTTGTTGTGGTGGAAACTGCGCTATGCGTTCGCCTGCCCGACGCATCGCTGCCTGCTCGCCGACCTCTGTCCGCGATGCGGTGGCGCTCTCCGCGAACACTCCTTGTCGACGAAGGCCATTCCCGTCCCAGGTCACTGTGTGAGTGTCGGCGGTCGCTCACGAAGGTGCGGTGCCGATCTATCCGATGCACCGGCTCTAGAGCTACCGGCGCATCATCCGGCACTGGCAGCCCAGGACGCTATCCTGCGGGCGGTGCACGCCGGGACCGTGTCCGATGGCATCTATCACGCAGGTCCGGTACCGACCGCGCAGTACCTTCGCGATCTGATGGCCGTGGGCACGCGAGCGGTTCGCTACGGATCTAAGAACGACTTGCTCAGTGCCGCCTCTTATGTCGGTGACGGCGACGACACTGTTGAGGACCTCGACGGGCTCGCCCGAGCCAACCGGCCGAGTTACTACAACCACTTCCCGACCTCGGTAGTGACGACGGCCGTCGCGGCGTGCGCTGCCGTTCCAGTGCTGTCGGCGACATCGGCAGCCGCCGCCGGCGACCGGCTCCGGTGGTTGGTTGCCTCCGCCCGCCATCGCGGCTTCGCCGTGTCGGCAACCAATATCGGCTGGGGCGGCCGGATCAGCACCGCGCTGACGGGGGCCCAGCTGAGCGCGCTCACACCCTTCCTGGGACAGGTCGACCAGATTCGTTACCGCTGCTTGACCGATCACCCCAGACGACCCATCCAGGACGAACCGGTGGTGTCCCGATCGTTGCCCGCGATGCTCTGGTTTCACTGGATGCTGCCCGTATGCGACACCTCCGTAGGGTTCGAGCAGGTCCGGATGGCGCTCAGTGTCGCTGTAGTTCTCGCCGACGGGCGTCTCACCGTGGCGCAAGCGTGTTCGTCCCTGGGGAGGGCTACCGCGTCCACGTCGGTGTCGCGGGTACTGGGGGAATTGTCGGCACGACCGGACTGGGCGGCCACGGCGGTCATGCTGGCCACCCTGGCCGACTATCTCACCCAGCACCCATCACCCATCGACTACGTTCGTCGACGCCACCTCGACACGCAGGACCTGCTGCCGCAATCGGAGTGGCTTCGCATGTGTCGGAACCTCGGGATGCTCCCTGGTAATCAGGTGAAGATTCGTCTCGTCCGCTGCTGGCTCTACGAGAGATTGACGGGCTCACCCGGGCGACGCTGCGGGCACGGACGCACCACCGGTGAGTTCCGCGCCAAACTCGCTGACCTTCCCCGCACTCTCAACCCGGAACTGGTCTCCGCTCTTGACGACGCGGGTCGACGGTTCCTCGACGACAACGGACTAGCAGACGAGCCGTTGCGATGGTCACCACCGAAGGACGCCGCTCCCAACTGGCTGAGCCGCAAACCGCTGAACGAGGCGATAGACATTGACAAGTTGCACGAACTGGTCCTACCGCGGGACTCCTACCTCGGAACGATCGCCACGCATCTGGGCACTTCGATCGAATTAATCCGCGAGGCGCTCAACGACGCGCCCGCCCCGCGACCGACACTGACCATCGCGCAGCGCCGCGCCACCGGTGCCGTCATCGCCGACGCCCGTGTGCAGCTGACACCGGAACTCCTTGCCGATCTTTATCTGCGGCAGCGGCTCACCCTGAGAGCCATCGGCGAGACCGTCGGCGTGTCGAAACAAACCGTTGGCCACCTTGCCCGCGAATACGACATCCCGCTGCGGCCGTCAGCCGCGCCCAGCCACCGCCACACAATCGGTACCGACGAGTGATACTGCGACCCGAGCAACTGGCCCCTACGCTGCATAGCACTCCCGCAACAGCCGTGCGGTGTTCTTGCGGGCCGTCTCAGCTGCCACGTCGATCTGAACTTGCTCGAGCAACTCCTCGTTGAGCGCCTCGACTCCTGTCCGGATCGCCCGCGCGCACCCTCGAAGGATCAAGTTCATCAGCGAACCCATGTAGCCGGTGCTCCGCTCGAACAGGTAGTCGCTCAGCGTGCGGGACAGCATTCCGTCCTGGTGGTGCCTCAGTACGAGATTGCGTTCGATGGCCTTGACGACGGTGCGCCACTCTCGGCGTTCCTCAGCCGTCGTGCACTTGAACGCCTCCAGCTTGTAACCGGTGGTGCGCCGGGCGGTGGGACCGAGCACCGCCTTGCCAAAGGTGCGACCCCGCCGGTAGAGACCGAGGTCGGTCAGCCCGACGCCCACCAGCAGCAACGTGATCGGGAAGTCGTTCGACAGGTGCTTCAACTGGTTGCTGACCTTCGATCCATCGGCGGATTCCCACCGCAGGAAGTGCAGGTCGTCGACGATGAGCAGGCGAACCTCGCAGGCGAGGAACAGGTCGAGCGCCCGCCGGGAGAATTCGCCAGCGGTTCCCCGGTAGCGACCAGGGTGGGCGAAGTAGTGCAACAGCGATCCATTGAGATCACGGATGGTGGGGTTGCCGCTGAGGGTCACACGGGCGACCGAGTGCCGTTCGTGCCCGTCGTCGGTGAGGCCACCGTTCTCCTCGATTTCACGCAGATGGAACGCCTTGGCGAACAGTTCGACCGCAGTGCTCTTGCCCAGGTTGGAGTCCCCTTCCACGGCGACCGCGCCTTTGGCGCGAGCGCCGTCCTGCAGGTTGCTGCCGATGTCGTCCCACAGGTGGTCGTGAAGTCTCGTCAATTGTGGTGTCCTCAGGGTGCCCATGTTGGCGTGCCACAATCGTCGCTCCTTGTTGTAAGCCGTGAGTTCGGACCCGCTCAGCGCCTTGTGTTCTCGGTCGCTGAGCATTCGTGGTCGCGGCATCGGATCGGCGTGGACGACCTTGCGCCAGCCTTCCTTGGTCCCGATGCTGAGGTTCTGCAGGTCCGTCATGCCCATTCCAGATCGTCGTCGAGGTAGTCCTCTACGATGTCGCCGTCATCGTCGTCATCACTGAGTTCGGGCGTGCGCCGTGAGGGTTCCTCCGCACCAACGGAATCCGTGGAATCTCCTTCATGGGGCAGTGAGGTCAGCGCGGCCACCACCTCGGCATCGGATTCGGCTTGGCGGCTGAGGTCGGCGTCGTGACGGGCCATCCGCAGCGCGATGCGACGGTCTGCGGGGCTGTCGCCGAGGCGGATGTTCCACCGCGTGAGCAGTTCGTCCAACGCGCCCTGCTCGTCGACGAACCCATCACGCCGCCGCACGGTTCTGCGGGTGAACTGAAGTGCCTCGTCGCTGAATGGCATCGGATACTTGGTGTGGTGCTCCCAGGTGAGGGTGTGCCACTGACGGGTGTCGGGGTCTTTGATGTAGACGCGGGACACGTCGTCGGGGTCGACGTGGATCGGCCACTTGTTCTCGAACTTCCCGCGGTACGGGCTCCGCATGGCGGCCAGCTTGTTGAGGATTCCCTCGCCGTTGTCGCCATACTTCAACGTTCCGCGTTTGATGCCGAAGTGCTGAATCACGTGGGGCTCCACCTTGAGGAACTCGTAGGCCAACTGCGGATCGCGCGGCGCCTCGACGTAGCCGGCACGCGCGACGCCCTGGGAGAACATCTGCGCCGGTGTCAGTCGCGCGGACGGCAATCCGGGATCGATGAGCCCGTCGTGTTTGCGGTGGTGATACACCGTCGCGACCCACTCGTTGAAGATCGTTTCGAGCTGATCGATGTAGAGGCAGGCGTGGTCCTCGACGTCTAGGCCGCGGGAGTTGACGTCGGGCCCCTTGTAACCGGGCAGGTACTGCAATAGTCCCTCGCGGACGGTGCCGAAGAACCGTTCCAACGGACCCTTGTCGCGGCCCACCCGGACACGCGCCGGCTGGGTAGAGATCCCCAGCCGTTGGCAGACGCTGTTGACGTGTTCGGACACGTAGATCTTGCCGTGGTCGGTGATGATGGTCTCCGGGTTGAGCGCCGGGCCCGAGGCGCCCTTGCCCGTGCGGTCGAACTGGTCTGGGTCGATGAGCACTTCACGGGGCAGGCCGTGTTCAGGCCACACCGCATACGACGGCCAGCGCTCCCCTGCCGGCTTGGGGCGAAGCGTGCGATAGAGGATCGCGGCCGCGTCGACGGCCTTCGTCGACACCGGAGTCATGCGAGCGGCGACGACGCACCGGGTGTACCAGTCCATCGCCACGGTCAACTCGACACGCACCCACCTCAGCGTCTTCGGATCGAGTGCGAAGACATCCAACGCCGTGGTGTCCAGCAAGAGATACTCACCCGGCCGCGTCGGCCGTAGCTTGCCGTAGGCCCGCTTCGGCCGTGCCGCGATATCGCGGTTGCGCTTCGTCGTCCCGCCGAATATTCGGTGCTGTTTTTCCAACCATTCCAGTTCGCGGTACGCCGTTGCGCGAGAGGGTAATTCGACCGCATTGGTGCCGAACCACAACTCCAGCCTCTTAGCCGTCTGCAGGATGATCGCCTTGCGGGAGGGCTTGGACTCATTGGTGTGTTCCACCATGATCTGTAGCGCAGTCTGGAGCCACCGTGGGTCAGTGTGACCGCTGCCCTGCCAACGCGCCGACGCCAGGCCCGCTTCGCCGTGGCGTTGGTAGTCCTTTGCCATCCGTCGCACGTGGCGCACACTCAAACCCAACTCCTGGGCTTTCGCAGCGTATCGGCTGAGCAGCGACTGATCCGTGGCGTACTGGGGTCGGGGCTCGTCGGGGAGTGCCACTTCGGTGCTGCCGGAGCGATATCCGGTGAACATCTCGCGAATGTGCTCAGACCGGCGTTGAATCTCGCGCGTCTGCGCCTTCGTCAACGAGGCGAGTACGACTGAAGCGGGGTCGATGTCGTCTGTCGGATTGGGACCATCGTTGGTGGGGATGAGTCGCGCCCGGACCCCTTCGAGCAACGTCACGACCGACATTCTGACGATGGACTTGGCCGATGTCAGGACGACGTCAGTCCCGTTCGCGGTGGCTAGCCATTCGGTGACGGTGTGTATTTCACCGTCGTACATGACGCGGGTCCCTCGACCAATCCGAATGCTGGCGTGATCGGTCATCGCGTCGTCCCCTTGGTCAGAATGCTTTCCGCGGTGATGACTTCGTCGAGGTTGGTCGACACCTCGTGACTCCACAACATGTGCAGCAGCGCAGCCCGCGCTGATGGTGGTGGTGCAGCCGTGACCCGCCGAAGCGCATCATCGAAGGTGCTTCCTTCCAGGTCGAGACCTCTCAGCTCGTCCAGCGCCAGCGGCGACACGTACGGCCGTCGTCGGTATCCGGCGAGGAATCGGACGTTCTCCAAGAGGATGGGCGGAGGTTCGCTCGCGACTTCGAATTTCCAACCCTTGGTCTCCAGGGCTGCACCAACCCAGGCGAAGGTGTCGACGACCTTGGGATCGTCGAGCTTGGCTCGTGGTTTGACGTCGACGACAACCGGGCCCCGGGTCGTGACCAAGAGGTAGTCGGGGATGTGTCGGCGTCGGACTCCATCGACTACGGCCCGCATCAGGAAGGGTTGCGCGACAATGTGTGTCACGTCCAGATCGAAGTCGGCGAGCAGTAGGCGACTCAGCTCCAATCGGGATTCGTAGATCACGTGGCCCTCTTCGGTGGCCGACCAGTACGCTCCCGAGTAGTGGGTCTGTCCGAAGATCATGCGGAACGTTCGCCACGGAATGGCGTCGTCGAACATCTCCGCCTCCGCCTGCGACATCGCGACGCGGGTGACGTCTTCGTTGTCGAGTCGGATGTCCAAGTGGACGTCATCGTCCGGGGCTGCCAAACGGCATTTAAGTTTGGTGGGCATCGGCCTATCGCTCCGTTCATCTGCGGGATTGGGTAGGTCGATGGTGGAGTCGCAATGTGATTGTCAGCTAGGGCAATTGGCGATCGACACATGTGCGTGACCAAATCACAACTTGTCAGAGACGCGAATTTCCCTCAATTCCAACATATTTGCCGATTCAGACAATGTCACTAACTGAGGGGACGTTTTCGTCCGCGATAAGTTTTCCACCACGTGTAAAACGTTGCTGCGCTGTAACTTTAACTATCGACCTCGCTAAATGGTCAGGGCCGATCGCACTTAAATCACCGCGCTCGGCGTGTCGTACAAAAGGAATCGGCCTTCGGCGGAATGCTGACGGCATGGTGGGTAGACCGCACAAAGGCGACCGCGTACTGCTGCAATCCCGACCCGCGCGTGAGGTGTGGTACGCCGTGCGCATCGCGGCGAGTGAAGCTGGCGTGTCGGTCAGCCAGTACGTCGCCGACCTTCTGGCCCAGCACGTCGGCCGTCCCGATCTCGTGCGCGGGCAGGACAAGCCGCGGCCGTACGACTGCCGCTGACGACTGGCCGGACAGCCGTTGACTTGGACGCTTAGCCGGCGACTAAAAGGGCCTCAGATGCTTGCTCACCGCCACCGGGTCCGTGACGATTCCGCGCGGCTGTGCTCCATACCGCCCACTCCGAGTGAAGCGATGACTCTCACCAACGACGAACCGACCGCCCCGCCTGCCGACACCGGCGGCAGTGTTGACCCGGGCCGCCAGCCGATCGACGACGTGCAGGCCTACCTCGACACCCTGCCCGACCACGCCCGCGAGGGGTTGCGCACGCTTGGCGAGTTGCTGGTCGGGGTGACCCACCGGCCGCTGCGGGCCGAGACCGCCGACCGGTTCACCGCCCGCACCCTGGGTGTCTTCATCGCCGCGGAGCTGATCGACGAAGAACGCGAGGTGGATCCGGTGTCGCGGTCGACCACCGCGGCCGCCTTGGCGGAGTGGATCACGTTCCACGCCAACGTCGTCGAGGTCGGGCCCGGGTGAATACGCGCTTCCACCCGCGTGGACCCAAACCGAGGTCGGCGGCCGAACGTTCCGCCACCCCCAGTGCCTGCGGGTGCACTTCCCGGCGGGAACGGTTCTCGCCGACACCGGGTGCGTGATCAGCATCGACGCGCGCAGCAGTCCCTTGGAATCACCGAGAGTCAGCGCCTACGTCACCCCCGAGCACCAGGACGGCGCCCGCCAGGTCCTGGATCGCCTGGCCGCACGTGCCACCGATCTGAATCCCTGCCGCGGGAATGCGGTCCGGGCCTCGCTGAGCAACGGGTTGCACTTGCACGTCATCGATCTACCGTCGACGCTCACCCGCGATACGGTCATCGTCGACGACGAGGTCTGGCGGGAGATCGACCTCGGCGTGACCGCGGTGCGCGATCGCCACGAGCTGCTCAACGCCCACGGTTTGGACGCCCGGCGTGGGGGTGCTGCTCTGCGGGCCGCCGGGCACCGGGAAGTCCGCGGTCTCCGCGGTGGTCGCCGCCGAGGTGGTCGGCGCGTTCACCGTCATCTACGTCGAAGCCAAAGCTGGCGAGCACCTGTTGACCGCGGTCGTGGAAGAAGCTCAACGTCTCGGCGGGCCCGTCCTGCTCGTCCTGGAGGACGTCGATCTGTGGTGCCGCAGCCGCCACAGCGGATACGGTGGCGGGCTCTCGGAGTTGTTGGCGGCCATGGACATCGCCGCTGAGGCCCGCATCCTCACCCTGGCCTCCACCAACGACGCCGCCACCCTGGACGAGGCCGCGATCCGCACCGGACGCTTTGACGCCATCGTCGGGGTCGGCTACCCCACCCGCCTCGACGCGGCCCGCATCCTAACTGCATTGATCACCGGCCTGCCCGGCGCCGACAGCGTGGACACCCGCGCCGTGGCTGCTGCGGTGCCGGAGCAGACCAGCGGCAGCGACCTGCGCGAAATCGTTCGTCGGGCCGTCCTGTCCGCCGACGAGACGGGTCAACTGTCCAGCGCGGCACTGCTCGCCGAGGTGGGCAGCGGACGCTACCGCGCCACCATCCCGAACGGCATGTACCTCTGATGAGCGAGAGTGACGACGGCATCCCCGAGTTGACTGAGTCGGAGCGAATCCGCATTCAGGCAACGGAATCGGACTTCGCCGCCATGGGTGATGCGCTGCGTAACGGCACCGCCACACCCGAGGACGTCGAGGGTGCGTTCGCCCGGTTCATGTCCTTGGACGTCGACCCCCAGAAGCGTCGCAACGCCTTGCACATCCCCGCGGATGCCGGGCCCCACGCCGGGGCGATCGAGACGATCCTGCGGCGCATCCCGGACGGCTGGGGGCGCTGGATCAGCGTCGACGCCGGCTGGTACCCCCTGGTCATCGCCACCGACCAGCGCCTCGCCGCGCTCGATGCCGCATACCGTGTTCATCAGATCAAGGAGAAGTTCGGCACGCTGCGTTACTACTACTGGCCAAGCAGCGACGACGTGAGCCCGGAACTGCTCGACGCGATGGACGCCATCACCGACGACGCCCAACGGGCTTCTGCGGTCATCTGCGAACGCTGCGGCGTACCAGGAGTGCTGCAGAGAACCCGGTACTGGGCCAAAACCCTGTGCCACTCCTGCGCCGACCCGCTCGGATACGCACCGGCGCCGCCGCCAGACCTTGTATAGCTCGACGACAGCGGCGGACATCGGAGCTTCGGTGGGCGGCCACATAGTGGGAAGCGCTGCATGACGAACGATTCCGAACTTGAGCGACTGCTCCAAGACCGCTTCGCGATCTCCACCACCCAGTTCAAGGCCGTACTGCGTCTTTTTCCCGCTTCGCGGCCCTGGGCCGCCTCACTCATCGAAGACGAAGGCTGCGTCCTCGACGACGCCGACTTCGGCGAAACCCGTGACGCGCAGCTGCTGGCGTCGAAATCGTTGGATTCCAAGCACATCTGGCCGACAGTTCGGCAGAAATTCCGTTGCCTGACTTGCCGCCGAGCAGTGTTCCCAAAGCTGACTCGCCTGCCATCCACAACTTTGCAGCGGATCGGGGCCTCGGCCCACGCGGGAATCTCGATCCGGTCTTCGAGGTTTCTGCACCCGATCTCCACAGACAAACGAGCCGAACACGAAAAGTTCACCGCACATCTGGTCAACGAACAAGCACCTAGACCGACCTGCCAGCGGAGTGGATCATTCAAGCGGTCGCCCAATAGACCTATGGTTGCCGAAATGTGCGCCGGGCCGCAGAGTAGGCGTCCTTGAGTTTTCTTCCGAGGTTCCGCTTCGGGCCCTGAGGTACCGGGCGGCGTGCCAGCTGACGGAGATCCTCAGCTGTTGAATCCTGTAGCGGCATAATCAGAAACAGTGCACTGGCGCGTAACAACAGCGTGCAGACAACGGGATCCATCTGTCTTAGGAATCCGTGAGCGATATCGTTACGGTAGTTCTGCCCATCGGCTGAGGTCAGCGTCTGTAGATAGCGCATCCAGTCGCGGTCAAAGTCTTCCTCCTCCAGCCGCGGCAAGAGCGCGCCCAGTTGAGCGAACTGACCCTTAGTTTTTCCACTTTCGACCCGATAGATCGGCTCGTTCAGGGTCAGCAGAAGAGTTCTCGCTCCCGCTTCGATAAATGGTGTGACAAAGTATGCGCACACATGGTACTCAGAGTGCCAGAACAGCCTTAACCCTTTGGCGAGGATGCGCGCATTGACGCCTGGGCACCGATATCTCTCGAGGATAAGTGCGGTCAGCTCGTCCTCCGAAACTCCTTCTGCGAGTTGACCGACCGCCTTCAGCGCATGAAACAAGGGCAGCCCTTGCAGCATCGCGCGGCGGAATTCTGTCTCTCGGATCGCGCTGTCCAGGCTGTCGTCAACCGCGCCCCTTCGTTCCGGCATCCCATGGCTACCGATTCGCACGCGGGTAAACAGCTGTTGTATCAACGAACCTTCCAGCGTTTTTCGTGCAAGTGCTTCGTTGTCGGCGTAGAAACCAGACGGGGGCTCGGTGGCGAGCCATTGGCGAAGGCCGCGCCTCCAATCTCCATGATGGGTGAAACTACCTAGATAGGAGGCGATGAAGTCTGCGGGGTATTCCACTTCGGAACTGACCTTGGTCCAGTTCATCGCACTAGAGTCGACCCGTTGGAGCTCTGCGACCGCTTCATCATGGAGATCTGAGAAGCCCAATTTCCTGGCCTCTTTTGCCGCATCATCAAGGTGAAACATCTTGAGTTCCGCTGCAGAGGCGTTCCGCGCTCTGTCTAGCCGGGTCGTGACCCGGCTCCTTCGGACACTCTCCTTGCGAGGAGCGCTCACATACTTGGAGCTCCGAAAAAGCTCCGCAATGTAATCGATGTGATCGGCAGTGCCATAGCGCTCAATTACCGCCTCTAGGAGAGGTGAATTATCCAGCTGGCCAGACTGTTCCGAGTTTCCGGCTTCGACGAGTGCTGCCACCATCGGCAGGGTAAGGCCCGGTTGCTGGGTAGTGTCGGCGAGATCTTCATCAACCATGCTGCGAATCAACTGTAGTGCGCGTGGGAGCTCGTCAACAGAGTTCGTCAGCTTCATCAACGTGAGTGCCCGCAGTGCACTGTGGACCCTCACGTGGCGGCTTACTGTCGATGTCGCCGCGGTGACCTGGTAGAGACTGATTGCTTCACGGGCATGCTGTCCCATATTGCCGTCTCTCTGCAGGAACAGAAGATCGTGTACCAAGCTCTTAGGCATCGGGTGCTCGAGGTTCGCGACTAGGGCGCGCCATACGGCTACTTCGCCATCTGATATCTCCTGCGCAAATTCACCGTTCGGCGCCACGGAAACTCTTGTTGGATCAACAATCTCAAGCCGCAGGGATCGGAAGAAGGTGTTAGAGACTAACTTCCGAAGCGTTGCAGGTACAGCTTCACCATCGAGCTGGGCCATCGCTTCACTCGGAAGATCGAAGTGGGCTTGATCCTCGCCCTCGGCTGCGCTGTCGATGGCGCGCGCCACCGTCTCAATATCTACCGAAGTGAACCCAGACGCGTCCCCGTCTTCTTCCAGTTGCTCGGCCACGCGTCATCTCCTCATACTGCCGGTTTATCGAGCGCCCTTCGCTGCGGCTAACTGCACGACCGCCATCTTCGCGTGCTCCGGTCGTAGGGAGCTCGCCCCTCTTGGTGACCAGTTGCTTTCGTGCAACGCGCAAAGTACAAATTCGGCTCAGCCGCCGCCAATTCTTGTCACCCCCGTCGGGCCTCAGTCGAAGATTCTCAAGGGCGTCTGCTAGCGCACCTGCGGCACCTAAAAATCTCACTTTCATGTCCAATTGGACACCAGGTGGACATTTCACTTGAGAATTGGACATAAAACTTGAGAAGCCACAACCGAATGTAGCTACCGCGCCATGTTGGTAAAGCGCGACAGGTGCAGCTGGTGCGCCACGGTGATGGTGGCCGTCGGACCGTTACGGTGCTTGCCGAGAATCAGGTCGGCCTCACCACCGCGCGGATCGTCACGCTCGAACGCATCCGGGCGGTGCAGCAGGATCACCATGTCGGCATCCTGTTCCAGCGACCCGGATTCACGAAGATCCGAGACCTGTGGACGCTTGTCGGTGCGCTGCTCGGGACCACGGTTCAGCTGACTGATCGCGATGACCGGAACCTCAAGCTCCTTGGCCAATAGCTTCAGGTTTCGGGAGAATTCCGAGACTTCCTGCTGACGGGATTCGTGCTTCTTACCGGAGGTCATCAGCTGCAGGTAGTCGACCACCACCAGCTTGAGCCCGGCCTTCTGGTTGAGCCGTCGTGCCTTGGCGCGGATCTCCATCATGGTCAGGTTCGGGGAGTCGTCGATGTAGAGCGGCGCCTCACTGATCTCACTCATCCGCCGTGCCAGCCGGGTCCAGTCGTCATCGCTCATCCGGCCCGAGCGCATATCGCCCAGTTTGATCTTCGCTTCGGCCGAGAGCAGTCGCATGACGATCTCGGTCTTGCTCATTTCCAGCGAAAAAATCACGCTGGGCAGCTGGTGTTTGATCGAACACGACCGCATGAAATCCAGTCCGAGGGTCGATTTACCCACACCCGGCCGGGCCGCCACGATGATCATCTGACCCGGATGCAGCCCATTGGTGATCTCGTCCAGATCGGTGAAGCCCGTCGGCACGCCCTTGGACATACCGCCGGCCGACGCGATCGCATCGATCTCATCCATCGTGGGCTGCAGCAGCTCTTCGAGGGGCACGTAGTCTTCCGACATCCGCCGGTCGGTGACGTCGTAGACCTCGGCCTGTGCGCGGTCCACCACCTCGGCGACATCGGCGCCCTCGGCCCCGGCGTACCCGTACTGCACCACGCGGGTCCCGGCCTCCACGAGACGGCGCAACAGCGCCTTCTCGGCCACGATCCCGGCATAGAACCCGGCGTTGGCGGCGGTCGGCACGGTGGAGATCAGCGTGTGCAGATACGGCGCACCGCCCACCCGGCGCAGCTGCCCGCGCCGGTCCAGCTCGGCGGCCACCGTCACGGCGTCAGCGGGCTCTCCCCTGCCGTACAGGTCGAGGATGGCCTCGTACACGCTCTGGTGGTTAGGCCGATAGAAGTCGTGCGGCCGCAGCTTCTCCAGCACGTCGGCGATGGCGTCCTTGGACAGCAGCATCCCGCCCAGCACGGACTGCTCGGCAGCCACATCCTGGGGTGGTTGACGGCCGAACTCCTCCTCGGGAGGGGCAACTGGGCCGGACTGGCCCAGATCGTCGACTATCGCCACGGCGCGCTGGTCCTCCTAATCACATCAAGTCGAACACATGATCGCGGCGAGGTCTGACAAGTACAGTTCAGCCCGCGCGCCGCGGTAGACGTTAGATGTTGCTGGCGGCCCTGCCAAGCGCCCCTGTGGATGAGCCTGGGCATGGGGTGTGGACTACTGTCCAACCCGGTGTTAGGGGGTTGGGGACAACCTGGGGATAGCTACCTACATTCCTGCACTTTTCCCAGTTGGCAGCCGGTGAACTAATTGACAGGACTGTGGATGGGAATCCGCCCGGCGTGTCGCATCAGGTTGCGGGCTCGGGCGTGTTCTGTTACCCCTCTCAACCCTCTAGGTTAACTAGAGGTAGCTTCGCTGGAGTGGCACACGCGTACAATACGTTCGCCAACAGATACGGCAACGGCGCCGCGGAAACCCGCGACGCCGTTGACCCGGCAGTACTTCCGATCGGTCAGCCTGCGGCGACTACATCCACGGTGATCTTGGTCGCCACACCGGCGTGCAGGTGCACATCCAGTGCGTACGAACCGATCTGCTTGATGTGTGCCTTCGGCAGGGTGACGGTGCGCTTGTCCAGGTTGGGTCCACCGGCGGCCTTGATGGCGCCCACCACGTCAGCGGCGGTCACCGAGCCGAACAGCTTGCCTTCGCCGGCGGTCTTCACCGTCAGCTGAACGGCACCCAGGCCCTCGATAGCCTGCTTGATCTCGTGGGCGTGCTCGACACCACGGATCTCCTTGGCCTCACGGGCGCGACGGATGTCGGTCGCCTGGCGCTCCGCACCGCGGGTGGCAACAATCGCCAGTCCGCGCGGCAGCAGGTAGTTACGTCCGTAACCATCCCGAACCTCGACGGTGTCACCGGCAGTGCCGAGGTGCTCGACCTCGGTCGTCAGAATCAGCTTCATCAGATGTCCCTCCGGTCCTACCGCGTCGCCGAACTGAACGGCAGCAGGGCTACCTCGCGAGCGTTCTTCACCGCGATCGCGATGTCGCGCTGATGCTGAACGCAGTTTCCGGTGACCCGGCGGGCACGAATCTTGCCGCGCTCACTGATGTACGTGCGCAGCAGGTTGGTGTCCTTGTAATCGATGTTCAGCGCCTTCTTAGTGCAGAACGCGCACTTACGTGTCTTGACCGGCTTTTCCGGGGCAGGACGGCGCTTAGTCGTCTTGGCCATGGTGAATCTCTTTCTTTCTAGCTAGATAAGTTGTATCGCCCAGATCAGAAGGGCGGTTCGTCGTCGGCCGCGGTGGAACCGGAGGCCGGGGCACTGCCCCACGGATCGTCGGCAGGCTCGTTGGAGCGGGAACCCCCGCCGCCACCGCCGCCGCCGAAACCTCCACCGCCGCCACCACCGCGCGAGGCCTTGTTGACCTTGGCGGTCGCGTACCGCAGAGACGGGCCGATCTCGTCGACCTCAACCTCCATGACGGTGCGCTTCTCGCCCTCGCGGGTTTCGAAGGAGCGCTGCTTGAGCCGGCCAGTGACAATGACACGGGACCCACGGGTCAGGCTCTCGGCCACGTTCTCGGCGGCCTCACGCCAGATATTGCACCGCAGGAACAGCGCCTCTCCGTCCTTCCACTCCGAACTCTGTCGGTCGAAGATGCGGGGAGTCGACGCCACAGTGAAGTTGGCGACGGCAGCCCCGGACGGTGTGAAGCGCAGTTCTGGATCGGCGGTCAAGTTTCCGACGACCGTGATGGTGGTGTCACCTGCCACGGTTCCTCCTCGTGTCTGTCAGCTGGCGTGGTTAACGGCAGCCTACGGAAGTCAACTGACTTCCGTAGGACCTCAGCGGGCTCCGGTACGCAGGACCTTGGTCCGCAGCACGGACTCGTTGAGGCCCAGCTGGCGATCCAGCTCCGAGACGGTGGCGGGCTCCGCGACCACGTCGATCACCGCGTAGATGCCCTCGGCATGCTTGGCGATCTCGTAGGCAAGACGGCGCTTACCCCAAACCTCCACCTTCGAGACGGTTCCACCGTCACCGCGGATGACGTTCAGAAACGTATCCAGCGATGGAGCTACGGTGCGCTCGTCAAGAGTGGGGTCGAGAATGACCATGATTTCGTACTGACGCATGAGAAACTCATCACCTCCTGTGGTCTAGTGCGGCCACGGCGTATCCGTGGCAGGAGAGTCGCCTGCGTCGGCAACCGGCCAAGGCTACCGCACAGCCCCCTGACCGGCGAAATCAGACAGACGCGCGGGCGATATGCGGTGTGGGCTTACGCGCGCGCAGCCACGACGGCAGCCAGGCCGGAGGATCGTCGGCAACCCCGTCGCACGGCCCGCCCGCCGGATCGTCCGTGTCATCACTGTGTCCGCGCACCAGGTCCTCACTGGGGTGATAGATCTGGCGCAGCACCAAGGCGCACAACCCGATCACCGCGATATCGCGCACCAGCACCGTGCCGGTGAACCATTGCTCGGGCAACCCCTTGTTCTCCAAACCCAGCAGGTAGTACATCCGCGGAACCCAGACCAACGCGTCGACGGTCATCCACGCCAACAGGATTCGGCGATGCGGCAACGCCACCACGGCAAGTGGCACCAGCCACAGCGAGAACTGCGGGCTCCACACCTTGTTGGTGAGCAGGAATACCGCCACCACCAGGAAGGCCAACTGCGCCACACGCGGGCGCCGCGGAGCCGTCAGCGCTACATATCCGATGCCCAGACAGCAGATCCCGAACAGAACGGCCGATATCGCGTTGAGCACGACCGGGGGCTCCCAGAAACCCAGCGGGCCGTCGAAACCCTGCCACCCGGTGAAGGATTTGAAGACGTTGTACAGCGAGTCCATGTCGTCGCCGCGGCGGGTGTTGAGCCGGAAGAACTCCCCCCATCCGCGCGGGAAGAGCATCGCCACCGGAGCATTCACCACAACCCAACTGGCCAGTGCGGCCGCGGCGGTCTTGGAGAACTCATGCATCTTGCCGCCGCGCAGACTCACCAACAGCAGTGGAAACAGCAGCAGCACCGGATAGAGCTTGGCGGCCACGCCCAGCCCTATCAGCACACCCGCCAGCCACGGTTTCCTGCGAGCCCACGCCCACAGTGCCGTCATGCTGAAAGCCGTTGCAAGAGCATCGAAATTCGTGAAGATCTGGAAGATCACGATCGGGGACGCCGCGATCATCACCACATCCCACGGGCGGGTGCGCGGGCTCAATCCCGCGCTGGCCCAGATGGTTACCAGCCACGCGAGCGCCAATCCGAAAGCCACGATGTTGAAGAACATCACCACTTCGGCGACGATGGGCAGCCCCAGTAGATCGCTGGCCTGGGTGTACGTCTTGGCCAGGGCCATCGCGGTGTACTGATACACCCCAGTCACCACCGGATACTCCATGTACCGGACCGCCGGAGTGCCGTCGTACTGAATCTTCTGATGGCCGCCCGAGTCCGTCTCCAGCCAGCTGGACTTGTAGGGGAAGCGCCCCTGATTCAACAGCTCCGCGCCATAGAGCGGCACGGTGTCTGAGTAGCACAACTGGTAGTAGGCCCGGTTGTTGTCCCAATTAGCCACGCGCTGAGCACCATTGCCGGAACCACTCTGCTGCAAGCAGGGTGCCTTACTGGTCCACCCCAAGATGAGGAATCCCAGCGCGATGATGAACACCACCCGCAATGGTGTCCAGAACGGCTGGCGCCCGACCAGGGCGTGCACGCCCAACGGCCCACCGATCACCTCGGATAGCTCGGCGCCCATCGCATCGGTGCGACTGGGGAAGTCGCGATCGTCGGCACTGCGCAGGTCATCGGCGAGCTTCTCGGGAGACACCGTCGCACGGGATTCGGCCGGCACCTGCCTACTGCCCCGGAGGCGGCGGCACGTCACCCGCCGGTGGCGCCGCCGGGCCCACCGGAATCGTTGTCGGGGGTCCCACCGGAATGGTGATACCCGGTGCGATCTCGATGGTCGGCTGGATGACCGTCACCTCGCCGCCACCGCCCGGCGCGGGGGCCGGAGGACCGTTCGGAGCCGGCGGCGGAGGCACGTAGACCGGCACACCGGCGTATCCGCCGATGGCGCCCGGCTTGGGGAAGGTCTCCTTGGTGGAGCCGTCCAACGCGCCATTCATGGTCTTCTGCCAGATATCCGACGGCAGACCGGAACCGTAAATCGGTCCACCCCAACTGTTTCTGATCGGCTTGCCGTCGTCGGTCCCTATCCACACCGCGGTCGAGAGCGACGGGGTGAAGCCGACCATCCAGGCGTCCTTGTTGTCCTTGGTGTCGCCCAGCTGCGCGGTACCGGTCTTGGCGGCAGACTCTCGTCCACCCGCCAGGCCATGCCCGCGGGAGTAGGCCGCGATCGGTTTCATCGCCGAGATCGCGTTGTTCGCAACATCATCAGAGAAACGCTTCTCGCCCGTGTTATCGGAAGAACCCGCGTCGAAAAGCACCTGGCCGTCCGCGTTCACAACCTTCTGGATGAAATGCGGCTTGCGGTAGGTCCCGGACGCCGCCAAGGTCGCGTACGCCGAGGCCATGTCGATCACCCGGGTCTGGTACTGGCCCAGCACCACACCGTTATTCGGCGGACCGCCCTGACCGTCCTCGGACAACGTGTGCGAGACACCGGGGAAGTTCTCGGCGATACCGGCGGCATGCGCGGCGGTAGCCACATCGTCGGGCCCGTTCTTCAGCTTCAGCATGAGCCGGTAGAAGCTGGTGTTCAGCGAGCGCTTCAGCGCCTCGGCCACCGAACACGTTCCGCACGAAGCGTCCTCGCTGTTCTTGATGGTGATGCCCTGATAGGTCAGCTCCGAGCTGTCCAGCTGGTAGCCCAGTCCGATTCCCTGCTGCAGCGCCGCCACCAAGGCGAACACCTTGAACGACGAACCGGTCTGCAGACCCTGCTGCGCGTAGTCCAGACCCTGGGCGTTGGAGCCGCCGTAGTACGCCTTGACCGCACCTGTGCGCGGGTCCACGGACACCACCGCCGTTCGCAGGTCCGCGTTCTCGCCCTGCAAGGTGCTGTTGACCGCGTTCTCGGCGGCCTGCTGCGCCTTGGTGTCGATGGTCGTCGTGATCTGCAGGCCCTCGGTATTCAACGTCTGCTCGTCGATGTTGAACAGATCGGTGAGCTCCGCCATCACCTGACGCTTGATAAGTCCGTTGGGACCGGTGGTCGCGTTCTGGGCAGCAGCCTGCTCAGGCGGCACCGTTGCGGGGTACACCTGCCCGGCACGATCCTGCGCGGACAGTGCACCTATGGTGACCATGCCGTCGAGCACCCAGTTCCACCGGTTCGTCGACTCCGGCAGATCAACGGCGGGATCCAGGCGCGACGGCCGCTGGATCAGTGCGGCCAACAACGCGCCCTCGGACACCGTGAGCTGTTCCACGGGCTTGTCGAAGTAGGCCTTCGACGCCGCCGAGATGCCGTACGCGCCACGTCCGAAATAGATGATGTTGAGGTACGCCTCCAGCACCTGATCCTTGGACCAGGACTGCGACATCTTCGTGGAGATGACGATCTCCTTGGCCTTACGGGTCAGACCGCCGAGGCCGGCGCGCTGCGCACCCACCATCGCGTTCTTCACGTACTGCTGGGTGATCGTGGAACCACCCTGGGTATCGCCGCCGAACATGTTGTTCTTGACCGCGCGCAGCAGACCCGAGAAGGAGAAGCCTGGGTTGCCGTAGAAATCGCGGTCCTCGGCGGCCATCACGGCCGCGCGCACATGCTGGGGCACCTGGTCGATCTTGATGTCGACCCGGTTTCCGTCCGGTGGAACGACTTTGGCGAGTTCGGTGGTGCCGTCGCTGGCCAAGATGGTGGACACCTGGCTGGTACGGATATCGCCCGGCTTCGGGATGTCTACCACCGAATACGCCAGTGCGAACGTCGCCAGCGGGATGACGAGGGCCAACAGCACCAGGGCGATCATCACGCGACGGAAGATTTTCCAGCCGTTGCTCTTTCGTCTACGGCGACGCTGCGGCGGACGCGACGAACCACCCGGCCGGCTGGAGGGGGGCGGCGGCTCATGTCCGTTGCCCTCGTCATCACGTTCCAGCGCCGCGCGAGCCGCGGCCACGGCATCCTCATCGCGCCGGTACAGCGGCAGATCCTCGACAGGGTCGAGGATCGACGTCGGCCGATCGTCCATGCTGGGGGTGCGCGGTGAATCCGGGCCGCCGGAAGCTACCGGATTCTGTCCGCCAACCACGCCGCCCTCACCCTGTGGCCTATTCACTGGCCGTCCGGGCACGAGTTGTTCGCTGACGTGGGGTGGTCCCCTTCGGCGCCGGGAGGGCGCCCATGACATACGACTTCACCAAATGATTCCAACTGCAGGTCCGGCATACCTCGACAACGTGCACGGCGAACTCCGAGTACCGAGTGGCCAGCAACACCAGTTCCTCAGCCGTACGGGCCGAACCGGATACCGCGCCCAGATGCTCGCCGAAAACCCACGACACCAACGTCAGTTGCTCCTTGCGGCAGATCGGGCACACCACCGCACTCGATTTGCCGTGGAACTTGGCTGCACGGAGCAGATACGGGTTCGCGTCGCAGACTTCGGCCACGCCGGTACGCCCGGAATAGACCTCAGCCAGCAGGGATCGCCGCTTGAGCGCGTAATCCACCACCTGTCTCTGCAATCGCACGGTAACCAGAGTACGTCCGATTACGCGCTGGCCGAGCCCGGGCCACACAGACAGCACGTACTTTGCGAAGCCGATCTCTGTCCGCGTTCCGCTCGTTACGATGGGGCGGCTGTCAGGAAGAGGGGGACATATGACATTCCGTCGACTATCACCGGTGCTCGGCGGCTTTGCGGCCTTGACCGTCATCGCCTCCGCGGCCATCAATCCCGCGGCGACCGCGTCCCCACCGGTTGGCACCGGAAAGGTCGTAGGAACGGCGGTCCTGAAGGTGATCGGCGGCGGGACGGCGACCGTCACCTGGAAAGAGAACGGCGGCGCGGCCCACGTCGAGAAGGATGTCGCGCTGCCCTGGGAGCACACCATCGACGTCGTCGAAGAGGCGAACTCCGAAGTTCGGGCCAACGGGGCCGGCGCCACCGGCTGCACGATCACCATGGGCGACATGCTGGTGTCGTTCAAGAGTGAGCCGAATCCGGTCTGCGAGTTCGCGTACTGGGGCTGACGCACCCGGGCCCTGAGGGACCGAGCCGCTCTACGATTCCTCGCATGGCGACCCGTGCCAAGGATTCCGACCGAGACGTCACGTGCAAGGCGCTCGACGCCGCCTTCGGCGACGGCCAGCTCTCATCGGAGGAGCACCGTCAGCGGATCGCCATCGCCACCAGTGCGCAGACTCTCGGCGAGCTCAACGGCGTGGTCTCCGATCTGCAGATCGCCGCCCTCCCGGCCCAGGTACCCATCCCCCGGCCGCCGCGGCGCCGCTGGCCGGCGATCGTCGTCACCGCCGTCGTCGCTGCCGCTCTCGGAGCCGGGGTGAGTGCCTATGTCACACGGCCGGTGCCACCGGATCCGGGCGCGGCCGCCGACGGCATCGCGCCCGTCGTGATCGCCCCGACGAAGTTGTTCTCCGTTCCGGGCCTTTCCGGCCTGCTGGACCAGATGCGCGCAAAATTCGGCGACACCGTCGGCATCGAACTGACCGTCCGCTCCAACAACGCGGCGCTGGTCCGCATCGAATCCACCGATCCGAACCTGCCCATCACCTACCCGTATCAGGGCGGGTTCCGTGACGGCGGAGCGATGCCCGGTACCTGGCGCAACGTTCGGATCGGAGACCTGAGCCGATTCGATCCGGCCAAGATCATCGGGGTCCTGCGCGGAGCACCCGAAACCCTGAATGTGCCCGCCGCCGGCGAGGGCGGAACCGTCATGGTGATCAAGCCCAACGACGAGGGGGTCGATATCACCATCACCGTCTCGGAGCGGGACCGCACCGGCCGAATGGTCGTCGCGGGTAACGGCGAGCCCAAAGAGGTCGTGCCCGCATCCTGACCATCAAGATCGCTCTACGATTCCTCGCATGGCGACAGGCACCCGGGCCAAGGACAGCGACCGCAACGACACCTGCAAGCTGCTCGACGACGCACTGAGCGACGGACAGCTGTCCATGGAGGAGCACCGCGAACGCGTTGCCTCGGCCACCACCGCCTCGACACTGGGACAGCTCAGCTCGCTGGTCTCGGATCTGCAGAACGCCAAAGCGGCCGCCCACATGCCCGTGCTGAAGGGTCCGCAGCGCCCCTGGTGGCGACGGTGGTACGCGCCCGCCGGTGTGGCCGCCGCCCTGGTCCTGGTCGGTGTGCTCATCGGTTGGGGCGCCTACGGAAACACCAGCTCTCCGATGGACTTCACCACCGATCCCGGTGCCAAGCCCGACGGTGTGGCGCCCATTGTGATGACGCCCCCACGTCAGCTGATGTCGCTCGGCGGCCTGACAGGTCTCTTTGAGCAGATGCGCCAAAAATTCGGTGACACCACCGGGTACGAGCTGAATATCTACGGGGACTACGCGATTCTGACCCGCCCCGATCCCCGCGAACCTCGCCGCACGCTGCGCTACACCTATCAGGGCGGATGGGACCATCCCGACGACTCGTCGGGCAGTCACGCCGACCGCACGGTTGACCTCGCCAAGTTCGACGTCAAAACCATCATCGGCATCATGCGCGGCGCACCCGAAACCCTCGGCATCAAACAGAGCGAGGTCAAGAACACGTACCTGTTCATCAAACCGAGCGAGGACAAGACCGCACCACCGGACACCGTTCAGATCGACATCTCGATCAGCGGTGAATTCCAGAACGGGTCGATCTACGTCAATCCGGACGGCACCCCCATCCGGACCACGTACCCCTCCGGCAGTTAGATCTTCCCCCGTGTGGCGCCCGCATATATCGCGGCGATACTATGTCCCGATCGGTGCACGAAAGATGCTCCGGCGTCATACACGGTGTGAGGAGGTGACTTCATGTTGGAACTGGCCATCCTCGGCTTGCTGCTTGAGTCACCCATGCACGGCTACGAGCTGCGCAAGCGCCTGACCGGATTACTCGGAGCATTCCGGGCGTTCTCTTACGGCTCGCTGTACCCGGCCTTGCGCCGCATGCAGGCCGATGGGCTAATCGCCGAAGACTCCGCGCCCGCGGGCACCACAGTGCTGCTTCGCGGCAAGCGGGTCTATCAGATGACCGCCGCCGGCCGCGCACGCTTCAGCGAGCTGGTCGCGGACACCGGTCCGCAGAATTACACCGACGACGGCTTCGGTGTGCACCTGGCGTTCTTCAACCGCACCCCGGCCGAGGCCCGGATGCGCATCCTCGAAGGCCGCCGCCGTCAGGTAGAAGAGCGCCGGGAGGGCCTGCGCGAGGCCATCACCCGGGCAAGCAGTTCGTTCGACCGGTACACCAAGCAGCTGCACCAGCTTGGCCTGGAATCCAGTGAACGAGAAGTGAAGTGGCTCAACGACTTGATCGCCGCCGAGCGCACCGCGCAGGCACGAGTCGAGGAGCGTTAGACGTGACACAGCGCACGACCATCGGTAAAGGAGAACCGTCCATGTCCAACACATCATCTGAGGTGCGAGTCGCCATCGTCGGCGTCGGCAACTGCGCATCCTCGCTGGTTCAGGGCGTGCAGTACTACCAGGATGCGGACGAGAACTCCACTGTTCCGGGCCTGATGCACGTCAAGTTCGGCCCGTACCACGTGCGCGACGTGAAGTTCGTCGCCGCGTTCGACGTGGACGCCAAGAAGGTCGGCTTCGACCTCTCCGAGGCGATCTCGGCGTCGGAGAACAACACCATCAAGATCGCCGACGTGCCGCCCACCGATGTCATCGTGCAGCGCGGGCCGACCCTGGACGGCATAGGCAAGTACTACGCCGACACCATCGAGGTGTCCGACACCGATCCGGTCGACGTCGTGAAGGTGCTGAAAGACAACAACGTTGACGTCCTCGTGTCCTACCTTCCGGTGGGTTCTGAAGAGGCCGACAAGTTCTATGCCCAGTGCGCCATCGACGCCAAGGTGGCGTTCGTCAACGCGCTACCGGTGTTCATCGCCTCGGATCCGGTGTGGGCCAAGAAATTCGAAGATGCCGGTGTGCCGATCGTGGGCGACGACATCAAGAGCCAGGTGGGCGCCACCATCACCCACCGGGTGATGGCCAAGCTGTTCGAGGACCGCGGTGTCACCCTGGACCGCACCTACCAGCTCAACGTCGGCGGCAACATGGACTTCAAGAACATGCTCGAGCGTGAGCGTCTGGAGTCCAAGAAGGTCTCCAAGACTCAGGCCGTCACGTCGAACCTCAACGGATCACTGGCCGACAAGGTGTACGACAAGAACGTGCACATCGGCCCGTCCGACTACGTCGCCTGGCTCGATGACCGCAAATGGGCTTACGTGCGCCTGGAAGGCCGCGCCTTTGGCGATGTGCCGCTGAACCTCGAATACAAGCTCGAGGTCTGGGACTCCCCCAACTCGGCCGGCATCATCATCGACGCGGTACGTGCGGCGAAGATCGCACTCGACCGCGGACTCGGTGGCCCGATTCTTCCAGCCTCGGCCTACCTGATGAAGAGCCCGCCGAAGCAACTCGCCGACGACATCGCGCGCACCCAGCTGGAGCAGTTCATCGAAGGCTGAGCCTGTTTCTTCGTTCTACCCACCGAGGGCACACCGTCAGGTGTGCCCTCGGTGTTATTTGTTGGCCCGCAACCGATTCGCGACTGCGGCTAGCTGGTCGAGCACGGCAAGGGTCTCGTCCTCGCCCAACGGATCCAGATGAAGGAGCACCCGCTCCACGCCGGCATCCAGATATGCAGCGGCAGCCCGCTCCCCGGACACGCCACTCACACCGACCGGCAGATCCGCACGTCCCTGCTCGGCGAACCGGCGGCGCGCCACCCGCACATCCTCGGGGGTAGACGTCGCCGCGTACGGCAACCACCCATCACCTAACCGCACCGCACGTGACTGAGCGGCCCGGCTCGGACCACCCACGTACAACGGAATGGCCGTCCGTGGACGCGGGCTCGCGGCGACGGGCCCGAAATCGAGGTGCTTGCCATGGAATTCCGCCACGTCCTCGGTCCACAGCTGTTTGAGGGCGACCAGCTGTTCGTCGAGTTTCGCACCGCGCAGCGTCGGGTCGGCGCCGTGGTTGCGTAGCTCGCCCAGATTCCACCCAACGCCGACTCCCAGCACGGCTCGGCCGCCCGACAGTGTTGACAGCGTCGCCCAGGCCTTGGCGGTGTGCAACACATCGCGCTGGGGTAACAGGGCGACGCCGGACCCGATCACCAAATGCTCGGTGGCCGCCGCGGCATAGGCGAGCACCACCGGAAGGTCTCGTATCAACGGAAGCCGCGCCCGGAACTCCGGATCGATGTCATCGGGCGTGTCGACCGGGAAGTAGGAATGGTCGTCGAAGAGCAGCCAGTCGAAGCCGCGCTCCTCGACAGCGCGCGCGAGCACGTCGGGGGCCACGTATCCGTCGGCCGATGAGGTAGAGATACCGAAGCCGGTCATGACCTCCAGGAACCACCCGCGTGCCACCGAAATTCCTGGCAACGCGCTGCACGATCCGATTGCGGGGTGCAACATCGACCTACCCGGCTGTAAGGAGAATCCATGGCGACCACGGAATCGTCCAGCGAGGGCGGCCTGCAGCATTCGTTGCAGAAGCGCCACCTGACGATGATCGCGATCGGTGGCGTCATCGGCGCCGGCCTGTTCGTGGGGTCCGGTGCGACGATCAAGGCGGCTGGCCCGGCGGCCTTCCTCACCTATGCCATCACCGGTGTGCTCATCGTGCTGGTGATGCGCATGCTCGGCGAAATGGCCGTGGCGAATCCGTCGACCGGCTCCTTCGCCGACTACAGCCGCCGCGCCCTCGGCGACTGGGCAGGATTCTCTGTCGGCTGGCTCTACTGGTACTTCTGGGTAATCGTCGTGGGGTTCGAGGCAGTCGCCGGCGGCAAGATCGTCCAAGATTGGTGGCCGCACTTTCCGTTGTGGCTGATCGCTCTTGTCCTCATGGTGGCCATGACCGCCACCAACCTCTTCTCGGTGCGGTCCTACGGCGAGTTCGAATACTGGTTCGCCAGTGTGAAAGTACTTGCCATCATTGCGTTTCTCGTCCTCGGCACGATGTTCGTACTGGGCTGGTGGCCGGGTAAGCACATGGACTTCTCCAACCTCACCAAGAGCGGGTTCGCTCCCAATGGCACCGGTGCGATCTTCTCCGCCATCGTGGTCGTGGTGTTTTCGATGGTCGGCCCGGAAATCGCGACCATCGCGGCCGCCGAATCCAAGGACCCCGCACGGGCTATCAGCAGGGCCACCAACTCGGTCATCTACCGAATCGGGCTCTTCTTCGTGGGCTCCATCTTCCTCATCGCGGTGATCGTGCCGTGGGATAGCCCCACTTTGGGCACCTCACCCTTCGTCACCGCATTCAAGACCATGGGAATTCCGCACGCCGACAACATCATGCGGATAGTCGTGCTCACCGCCGTGTTGTCCTGTCTCAACTCGGCGATGTACACCGCCTCCCGCATGCTGTTCGTGTTGGCAGGCCGGGGCGAGGCACCGCGCAGCTGGCTGCGCGTCAACTCGCGCGGTGTTCCGGTGCACGCCATCTTGGCGTCCTCATTCATCGGATTCGTCTGCGTGGTGCTGGCATACGTCGCCGAAGATACCGTCTTTCTATTCCTGCTCAACTCCTCCGGCGCGGTAATCCTGTTTGTGTACTTCATGATTGCGATATCGCAGCTGGTACTCAGGCCCCGCACACCCCCGGAGAAGCTGATCGTCAAGATGTGGGGTTATCCGGTGTTAACGATCCTCACCGCCGGCGCGATCGTCGCGATTCTGGTCGCGATGGGCTTTCAGGACGGCACCCGCTCGCAGCTGTGGACCAGCCTGCTGTCCTGGGCGGTGATCCTGCTCGCCTTCGTGGCACTCCGGCTGACCCGGCGCCGCGCACCGGTGCCCGACGAACCGGTTACCCGGTAATCGCCCCGGCCCGCCGGAACAGCTGCAGCGTGAGACCATGCAGGTAATCACCCACTGCCACAGGCGCTTTCCCGGCGAAGGCGCGGGCGTGCGTGCCCTCCAAGATGATGCCCAACTTGAAACAGGCGAGCACGGTGTACCAGTGGATCGCGCTGAGATCACGGTCCGTGCGTTCCGCGTAGTGCGCGACGAGCTCCTCGGGCGTGGGCAGACCTCCGGCCTGCACGAGTGCTCCACCCAGTGAAGCATCGTCGCCATCCGAGGGCCACGTCGCCAACAGCCAGCCCAAGTCCAGCAGCGGGTCGCCGATCGTCGACATCTCCCAGTCCACGATGGCGGCGAGCTCAGGACCGTCATTGCGGAACATCATGTTCGCCAGGTGGAAATCACCATGCATGATCCCCGGCTTCCACCGCGACGGCCGATGCTGCTCAAGCCAATCGGCGACGGATTGCAGACCCGGGATGTCCGGGCCCGGGTACCCCTCGTGCTTGCTGAACGAGTCGAGCTCCTTGAGCCAACGCGGTACCTGACGCTCCAGGAAGCCGTCGGGATTGCCGTACCCGTCCAGTCCCAGCGCCTGATAGTCCAGTGCCCCCAGGGCGGCGATACCACTGACCGCCTCCAACCCCATCTGGTGCCGAATCTGCGGACTGCTCGCATGCAGCTCCGGCAAGGTGACCGAGGCATTGAATCCGTCGACCGGCTCCATCAGATAGAAGACCGCGCCGCCCAGCACCGTCTCGTCGGTGCACGCCGCGATGAGTTCGGGCGCGGGAACTCCCTGTCCGCGTAGCGCTCCCAGCAATCGCGACTCTCGGCGGATGACATTGTTACTGGCCTCACGTAGATGCTTCGGGGGCCGACGCAACACATACTCGCGGCCGCCCCGGGTGAAGCGCACCATGATGTTCTGCGTGCCGCCCGTGATCGCCGAGACGTCCGCCACCTCACCCGCCGGAAGTCCCTGCTCATCCATCCAGCGCGAAACAACACCGAAATCAACGCTTTTCGGGTCGACATGCTGCGGAGCCGCCATTACAGGTTGCCCACCCGGTGCTCGAGCCGGGCCGCCACATGTGCCCTGGCCTTCTCCGTCAATGCCGGGATGTGACTCGGCGGGAACAGACCCTCATACGGGGTGTAGTCCTTGAGGACTTCCTTGGCGATGGTGACTTTGTGCACCTCGGTGGGGCCGTCGACCAGACCCATCACCTCCGAGTACAGGAACATCTTGGCCAACGGCATCTCTTCGGACACGCCGAGCGAGCCGTGCAGGTGCAGCGCACGCTGGGCGACGTCATGCATCACCTTCGGCATGGCGGCCTTGATGGCCGCGATGTCCTTGCGCACCTTGAGGTAGTCCTGGTGCTTGTCGATCAGCCAGGCGGTCCGAAGCACCAGCAGACGGAATGACTCCATCTCGATCCAGCTGTCGGCGATGCGCTCCTGCGTCATCTGCAACTTGGCGATGGTGCCGCCGCGTGCTTCCCGGCTGATGACACGCTCGCACATCATGTCGAATGCCTTACGCACCTGAGCCACCGTCCGCATCGCATGATGCACGCGACCACCGCCGAGGCGAGTCTGCGCGATCACGAACGCGGCACCCTCGGCACCCAGCATGTTCTCGGCGGGAATCCGGGCGTTGGTGAAGCGGGTGTAGGCCTCGTCCTCGCTGAACCCATGCACGGTGATGTTTCTTACGATCTCCACCCCCGGCGCGTTCGGGTCGACGATGAACATCGACATTCCCTGATACGGGCTGACATCCGGGTTGGTTACGGCCATGACGATCCAGAAGGCGGCGTGCCGCGCCTCGGAGTTGAACCACTTCTCCCCGTTGAGGATCCACTCATCACCGTCACGCACGGCAGTTGTCTTGAACAGCGTCGGATCGGACCCGCCCTGCGGCTCCGTCATGACATAACAGGACCCGATGTCGCCGTCCATCAGCGGCTGCAGATACTTCGCCTTCTGCGCCTCGGTGCCGTAGTGCGCGAGGATCTCGGCATTGCCGGTGTCGGGAGCCTGACATCCGAAGATCGAGGGAGCCCACACCGAACGGCCCAGAATCTCGTTGAGCAGCGCGAGCTTGAGCTGCCCGAAGCCCGGACCGCCCAGCTCGGGGCCGAGGTGACAGGCCCACAGCCCACGGCGCTTGACCTCCTCCTTGAGCGGTCGCACGTAGTCCATGGCCTCGGTATCGGACTTGTCGTACGGGTTGGGGAACACGTAATCGAGCGGTTCCACCTCGGTGCGGACGAATTCCTCGGCCCAGTCCAGCAGCTCCTGGTATTCGGGGTCGGTCTCGAAATCCCATGCCATGTCAGTTACTTCCTGTCGGTTCGGGTTCAATGGGAAGTTCATGCGGACGATCCGTATGCACGCCGTCCACCACCATGTCGGCGATGCGCTTGGCGATCTGCGCCGGGCTCTTGCCGTCGGCGCGGTACCAGACCGCCACCATGTTCAGCATCCCGAGAATCGCGTTGGTGATCAGGTGATCGCTGGTGCGAAACACCCCGGCTTCGTAGCCCTCGTCGAGTACGCGTTGCCAGCAGCGCTGTAACTCGTCACGCATTCCCTGCAACTCCGCGGCCCGCTCGCCGGTCAGCGCGGAACCGTCGCGGACCTGGATGGCAACCTGCTTGCGGTACTTGACGATAAGGATGAGGTAGGAGCCGATGAGAGTGCGCAGACGCTTGGCGGGCGGGGTGTTCATGCCTGCGATGTGCGCAGCCTCGGTGAGCATTTCGTCGATGTAGCTGCGCAGGATCTCCCAGAGGAGTTCCTCTTTGGACCCGATGTGGTAGTACAGCGCGCCACCCCGTACACCGGCCGCAGCGCCGATCTCAGCAACACCGGTCGCGTGAAATCCCTTCTCGGCGAAGAGTTCCGTTGCCACATCCATGATCCGCCTGCGGGTCGCCGCGGCATCGCCATCGGCCGCGGGCGGACGGCCCCGACGCGGCTTGGCGCCGGCCTCGGTCACAGGATGCCGCCATCCAGTCGAATCGTCGTTCCCGTGCAGTAGGCCGATGCATCACTTGCCAGATACAGTGCCGCGCCGACGATGTCTTCCGGTTCACCCACGCGGCGCAACGGAATGCTGGGAATGAGCGCCTCGGCGAATCCTTCCGGCCAGGCCGCCGCGATATCTGTGTTGAAAAGTCCGCATTGAATGGTATTGGTGCGCACGGTCGGCCCAAAGCTGTGCGAAAGGCCAAGGGTCAGGGCATTCAAACCGGCCTTTGCCGCTGCGTACGGCAACGCGGTGGCGTCGGGCCGCACCGCTTCGATCGAGCTGATGTTGATGATCGAACCGCCGGCTCCTGCCGCCATTTTGGTGGCGATCAGGGCCGACAACCGGAACGGTCCCTTCAGATTCACCCCAATGACCTTGTCGAACAATGCTTCCGAGACCTGGTCCAGGCTGGGGTACAGCGGGGACAGTCCGGCGTTGTTGACCAGGACGTCCACCCGCCCGAACTCCCGGTACACGGTGTCGACCAGCTCATCGCATTGCTCCCAGGAGCTGACATTGCAGGCCACCGGGAGCGCACGGCGACCGTGTTCGGCCTCCACCTGGGCGGCCAGCTCGTTACAGGAGTCGATCTTGCGGCTCGCAATCACCACATCGGCGCCATGCGCGGCGAACGCCTGCACCATCGCCCGGCCCAACCCGCGGCTACCACCGGTGACGACGACGACCTTGTCCTGCAGCATCCAGTCCTCCTTGACTAATGTGGCGATCGATACATTAAAGAAGCGATGCCGATAGCGCAAGAGGCGGCAGCCATGGATCAGCGGGCGAGCTTGTCCAGCAGCAGCGTGAACATCGCCTCGGTCTTGTCATCGTTGGGGTCGAGTCGGCAGAACATCACCGAAGCGACGTAGTTCGCGCGCTGGCGCGCCACCAGACGGCAGGACCACGGTGAGCGGTCAGTGGTTCGCGTCCAGTTCACCTCGTCTTGACCGCTGTGCCCGATGCTGAGCGTCCAATTCTCCGCGATGCCATTCACCGAGGTAACCCCATGTACTCCATCGCATCTGGACATGCGCTGGGCGAATTGCTCGAACTGCTGACTTGCCGAGGTAGCGGTCTCGAAGACAATCAGCGCTGACCCTATGGTGTGCTGGCGAACCCTTCCGACCGTCTCGGAATACGCCTGGATGCGCGCCGCACCGAAGCTCAGGTACTGCTGCCGCGTGGCCAACGAGTATCCGTATGCACAGTCGGACACCGTGTTGGCCGTCGAGAGCACAGTTTCGACGGCGGGAATAGTCTTGATATCCGGAAGGCCTACTGCCGCACGGATATCCGATGCCGACAGAAGCCTATCTTCAAGGTCGGCCTGCCTGGGCGGCAGCACCGGATACAACTTCTCCGGCCTGGCGGGGGCCGCCGCGTCGCCCTCAACCGCGTGTGTACAGGAGGCCAACAGCGCGGCGGCCGTCAGTAAAACGGCTGGTGCCCAGCGCATTACCGTGCTCCCGAGAGTTTCAGCGTCAATCGGTCCAGCACATTGCCCGCCTTGTTATCCGAACCGTGGGTGCAGAACATCGACGATGCCACAAAGTTGGCCCGCTGTCGTGCAGCCATGTAGCAGGTCCAGCTCGAGTCGACCACGCTGCGCGTCCACGCCACCTCGTCGGCGGTGTCGGCACTGGTGATGCTCAGTTTCCATGAGGAGGGATCGCGCTGTGTATGCGTGGCGCTCGTGATCGCGTCGCACCTGGCCATCAGACCGTTGAACCGCTGGAACTGTTGTCGAGCCGTGGCATCGTCGGAGAAGGTCACCACCGCGTTTCCCACCGTATGCAGCCGCGCGACCTCGCTCTCCTCCACATACAACTCGATGCGCGCCGCCTCGTGCTTCTCATAGGAAGCAATCTCCGCCAGTGAGTAGCCAGTCGCGCACACGGTGGCGTCGGTGGTCGAGCGGAACATCGCGTCCACTGCCTGCCCCGGCTCTAGTCGTGGCAACTCCGATATCTCGCGAATCTGCGAGCCAGTAAGCAGCGTGCCACCGGGAAGCTTGCCGCCGATGGCATGCAGTTCTGGATAAAGGCCAACACGCTCGGGCGGCGGGGTGGCGAGTCCGTCGGCTACGCGGGAGCAGCCGCCACAGGCAACCATCACGCAGATCAACACCGCCGCCGCCCGCATCACCGCACCCCCTATCCCAGCATCCCCACCCGAGGTTTGCTAGAAGCGAAGCTACACCACCAGTGCCATGCGAGGGTCGGTAAGCAGCGCACCCAGATCCGCGAGGAACTTGGACCCCTGCTCACCGTCCACCAGTCGGTGGTCGAAGGACAGCGCGAGCGTGGTGACGTCGCGGACGGCGAGTTCTCCGTGCACCACCCAGGGGCGTTTGGCAATCGAGCCCAGTGCCAGGATGGCCGCTTCGCCCGGATTGATGATCGGGGTACCCGCATCGACGCCGAACACTCCGATATTGGTCAGCGTGAACGTTCCGCCGGACATGTCGGCGGGCGCGGTCTTTCCCTCGCGTGCGGTAGTCACCAACTGCGCGAATGCGATCGCCAGTTCACGCAGCGACATCCCGTTGGCGTTCTTCACGTTCGGGACCACCAGTCCGCGCTCGGTCGCTGCCGCCACACCGAGATTCACGTAATGCTTGATGACGATCTCGCCGGCTTGCTCATCCCAGGTGGAATTCAGCGAGGGGTGCGACCGCAGAGTCAGCAGCACCATCCGCGCGACCAACGTCATGGGCGTGAGTTTGAGGTCGGGGAACTTCGCCTTCAACTCGGCCAGTAGCTCCATCGTCGCGGTCATATCGACCGTGAGGAACTCGGTGACGTGGGGCGCGGTGAAGGCGCTGCGCACCATGGCGGCCGCCGTATGCTTGCGGACGCCCGCGATGGGAATCCGCGTCTCTCCGCCCACCGGGGCCGGGACCGGGGGCTCAGCCTGCGGAGCGCGCGCGGTAAGACTGCGCGTATAGGCCTCCACATCCTGACGGGTGATGCTGCCCCCGATCCCCGTGCCGCTGATCAGGTCGAGGGCCACGCCCAGTTCGGCGGCCAGTTTGCGCACCGACGGTTTCGCGGCGGCCCGCACCGGTTCCCGTGGGGCAACCGGTACTTCGGGTTCGACGAGGGCGAGGGCGGCCGAGCCCGCGCGACGCCGACGGCGGGTCTGGCCCGTCGACTCCGACGGGCCGTAGCCGACCAGGTTCGCGGGCTCGTCAGGTTCGGCACCGGCGACCTCGATCGAGATCAGCGGCGACCCGACCGCGAGGGTCGAGTTCTCCGCCGCCTCCAGGGCCACCACCGTTCCCTCGTACGGCGACGGCAGCTCGACCATCGCCTTCGCGGTCTCCACATCGGCGAGCACCTGGTTGAGCTTCACCGCATCGCCGACCTTCACCTTCCAGGCGATCAGGTCAGCTTCGGTGAGTCCCTCACCGAGGTCCGGAAGCAGAAACTGTTTGACTGCCATGGATTTCGCACCTCTCCTACGCGGCGATAGCGCGGTCGACGGCGTCCATCACCCGCTCCGCATCGGGCAGGAAGTGATGCTCCACCTTGTTGGCGGGGTACGGGAGAGCGAAACCACCGACCCGTAGCACCGGCGCCTCCAGGTGGTAGAAGCACCGCTCGGTAATGCGTGCCGCGATCTCGGCGCCCAATCCCATGAACACCGATGCTTCGTGGACCACCACCAGCCGGCCCGTCTTGCGTACCGAGGCCTCCAGCGTCTCGAAGTCGACCGGCGAAAGGGAGCGCAGATCGACGACCTCGATCGACATCCCCTCGGCCGCGGCCATTTCCGCCGCCGCGGTGGCGACGGCGACCATCGGGCCATATGCGGCCACCGTGGCCGCGGTACCAGGCCGGACGATGCGGGCGGACGACAGGGAAAGGGCCGTGGCCGCCGTGTCTTCCAGGTTGACCTCACCCTTCTCCCAGTAGCGCCGCTTGGGCTCGAAGAAGATGACCGGGTCGTCGCACGCCACGGACTGGCGGATCATGTCGTAGGCATCTTGCGGCGATCCACACGCCACCACCCGTAGGCCCGCGGTGTGGGCGAAGTAGGCCTCCGGCGATTCCGAATGGTGTTCCACCGCACCGATTCCACCGCCGAACGGGATGCGGATGGTCAGCGGCATGCCCACCGCACCCTTGGTGCGGTAGTGCAGCTTGGCCACCTGACTGACGATCTGATCGAAAGCCGGATACACGAAGCCGTCGAATTGGATCTCGCACACCGGGCGATATCCACGCATGGCCAAGCCCACCGCGGTGCCGATGATTCCGGATTCGGCCAGCGGCGTGTCGATGACTCGATGGTCACCGAAGTCTTTCTGCAGCCCGTCGGTGACCCGGAAGACGCCGCCGAGCTTGCCCACGTCCTCCCCCATGACGATCACCTTGTCGTCGTCTTCCAGGGATGCACGCAGACCCGCGTTCAGGGCACCGGACATCGTCATTCTGGTCATGATGCGATCCCTTCATCCTCAAAGCCGGCAAGATATTCCAAATAGTCGCGCCGTTCCGCGGCAACAAGCGAATGTGGTTCCGCGTACACGTGGTTGAACATGTCGGCGGCGGTCGGCTCGATGGTGCCGAGACATCCCGCGCGCATTTCGGCAGCCACCGCATCGGCCTTGGCCACAATGCGCTGCTTCTCCGAATCTGTCAGCACTCCAAGTCTTTCCAAATACTTTTCCACTCTCGACAGCGGGTCTTTGGCGCGCCACTCCTCAAGCTCGGCGGAATTGCGGTACTTGGTCGGATCATCGGACGTGGTGTGCGGCCCCATCCGGTAGGTGACCGCTTCGACGAGAGTGGGCCCGCTACCCTCGCGCGCGCGCCGCAGCGCCGCACGGGTCACCGCTATCACCGCGAGCACGTCGTTGCCGTCCACCTGGATTCCCGGCACGCCGAATCCGGTGCCGCGCGCGGCCAGCGGCAGATGGCTCTGCACCCGCACCGGCTCGCTGATGGCCCATTGGTTGTTCTGGCAGAAGAAGACCACGGGCGCACCGAAACTCGATGCGAAGGCGAAAGCCTCCGACACGTCGCCCTGACTGGTCGCGCCATCGCCGAAGTACGCGATGACCGCGGAGTCGGCACCGTCGAATTTGACACCCATCGCGTATCCGGTGGCGTGCAGCGACTGCGCACCGACGATGATCGCGGGTGCGGTGACATTGTGGTCGCGCGGATTCCAGCCCGACTGCGTTGAGCCGCGCCAGAATTGGAGCATGGCGGTGGGTTCGATACCGCGGCAGTAGGCGACGCCGTGCTCGCGAAAACTGGTGAAGGCGAAATCATCGTGTGCCAGCGCACGCGCGGAACCGACCTGAGCGGCCTCCTGACCCAGCAGCGGCGCCCAGAGCGCGAGCTCACCCTGACGCTGCAGTGCCGTGGCCTCGGTGTCGATGCGGCGGACCACCACCATGTCCTCATACAGCGCGACAAGCTGCTGGTCGTCGATATCCGCGACCAGCGGCCCATACGCCGGATCCTCGACCCGGTTGCCTTCCGGATCCAGAAGCTGGATGGTTTCCATACCCGCCTCGCTAACCATCTGATGCACTGTCCATGCCTGACCGTCACCGCAGAGGTGTGTCTTGCTTCACAGTGCATCAGATAGTCATACTGCGCAACCGATGCGTGTCACATTGTGCATAGTGCTCAGATTTATGGGTCAATTCTGTGCGATACTGCGCTCTATGACCACTCTGGATGCCACTGATGCGAAGTTGTTACTCGCGCTCACGCAAACACCCCGCGCGTCCGGCGTGGAGCTGGCGCAGCGACTGAATCTGTCCCGCAACACCGTGCAAGCGCGGCTGACCCGCTGGGACCAGCACGAGGCGCTGGCCGGTATCGACCACCAGATCGTGCCGCGCGCGATGGGTTATCCCATGACGGCTTACGTCACCGCACGCATCGACCAACATCAGCTCAAGGGGATTGGCGTGGCGCTAGCCGACGTGCCGGAGGTGGTGCAGGTGCACGGTCTGGCGGGCGCGGACGATCTGATGATCAAGGTGGTGGCCGTCGACAGCGACGATCTATACCGAATCGCCGGGAACATCCTCGACATCCCCGGCATCACTCGTACGTCGATCGCGATCGCCATGCACGAGTTGGTGGCATTCCGGATGACGCCACTGCTGCGGCGCCTCGCCGGACAAGACTGAGCGCTCAGCCCAGCCAGTCCAGAACCGCTGCAGCCGTCCAGGATTGCTGCATGCTGCCCAGCGGCGCACCGGTGAACGGTTCGTAGTACTCGGCGAAGGAGCCGTCGCCCGCCTGCCGTAAACCCTCCTGCCGGAGCAGGAACGCCCGTTCACTCCATCCACGCCGCTCGAACGCCCAACAGAACAGCCAGGTGAGCACCGGCCACACCGGGCCCCGCCAATACTCGCGCGGACGAAAGTCCCGGGATACCGGCGACGTCGACGGCACCAGTGCGTACCGCAGATCCGGGTGGCCGCAGAAACGTGGTCCTTCCAGCAGCCGCAGCAGCGCCAATTCCTGCGCACGCGGCAGCCCTCCAGATAGCAGCGGTGCGAACATGGCCACCGTGTCGGTCGCCACCCACTTGCCGGTCTTGACGTCGAAATCCCTTGCGGCACCGCTACGTTCTTCTGTGGTATCGATTACCCCGGCACGGAACCGCTTGGCCCAGCCGTGCAGTTCACGCACATCGGCTCGCGGGCGCGCGTGCTCCTCACCAATGGTGGCCAGTACCTCGCAGGCCACCGCGAAGATTGCCGAGACGAACACGTCTTCCATGACGAAGCTCATGACGTCCGGCAGCCGGGCATCGTCGTACCCCACCGACTTCATCTCTTCCAGCAGCCACAGATAGACGTCATACTCGGCATCCTTGGGGCGCTGCGAGGCGTCGGTGATGATTGCGGTGTCCTCCCGCACATACGGCGGTAGCTCTCCGGGAACAACATTGGCGTACGCGCCATCCCAGCGCGGCGAGTTGTCCATTCCCGATTCCCACCCGTGATAGAGGGTGATGCGCCCGTGCTGGTTCTGATCGCGGGACTCGGCGAGCCATCGATGCCACCGCATCAGGTCTGCCCAGCGCCGGTCCAGGAAGGCTTCCGCGATGCCGCGCGCACTCCGGCCACGGCGGCGCGCATGATCCAAGATGCGCTGCACCGCTATGGCATGCACCGGTGGCTGGGTGATGCCCGATGTCTGGTAATTCGACGGCGCGTTCACCGCCAGTTCCGAGGTGCGCCAGCGCGCGGGCCCGGGAAAGTAGCCGTCGACCCCGTTCGCGAAGACGATGTGCGGGATCATCCCGTTGGCCCATTGCGCGGAAAGCAGGGTGTCCAATTCGGTGACGGCGCGTTCGACGCTCAGCGGCGCCAGGCCGACCGCCACGAAAGCCGCGTCCCAGCTCCACATATGTGGGTACAACTTGGGGGCGGCACTGGTCATCGTCCCCCTGTCATTTCCCCTCAGCAGGTATGCCGCACGTGCGGCCAACTGCGTGGGGGTGAACATCGGGTGGGACGGCATTCGTCCATTGTGCGGCGTACCCGGCCATTCCCTCTCGCCGAAAGTCGACTTTTGGTGTGAAAGTGCGACTGGACGCCGCCAAAAGTCGACATTCGCCGGGAGGCGGCTAGCCTGGCGCGCATGCCACTCGCTCTCATCACCGGCGCAAGCGGCGGTCTCGGTGCTGCCATCGCGCGTGCCCTGGCCCCCACCCATGCACTCCTGCTGGGAGGCCGCCCGTCCACGCGGCTGGACGCACTGGCCGGTGAACTGCAGGCCACAGCATGGCCGGTGGACCTGGGCGATGAGAGCGCGTTGCTGGCGGCCACCGCCGGCATCGACGAACTCGATGTACTGGTGCACAACGCCGGGGTGTCCTATCCGGCGACGATCGCCGATTCGCAGTTGGCGGACTGGCGTAAGACCTTTGATGTCAACGTCTTAGCGCCGGTGGCACTGACCAAGGCCCTGCTTCCCGCCCTACGCGCGGCACAGGGCGACGTGGTGTTCGTGAACTCCGGAGCGGGAATCAACGCGCACCCCGGCATCGGCTCGTACTCTGCGAGCAAGTTCGCATTGCGCGGCGTGGCCGATGTGCTGCGGGCGGAGGAGCCGCTGCTGCGGGTGACCTCGGTGCATCCCGGCCGGATCAGCACCCCGATGCAGCAGGAACTCACCGAACATGAAGGGCGCGTCTACAACCCGGATGAGTACATGCGTCCCGAGTCTGTCGCTCAGTTGATCGTCGATGCCGTGCGGCTGCCGCGCGACGCGCGTGTGCACCAAATTGTGGTGCGCCAGAACTAGACGACCAGATTCACCATGCGCCCGGGCACCACGATGACCTTCTTGGGGACAACGCCCGCCAGGAACTCCAGCACCTTCTCCTCGGCAAGGGCCGCCGCCTCGATATCGGCCGCCGGTGCGTCGGCAACCACCGTGATCCGGCCGCGCACCTTGCCGTTGACCTGAATCGGGTATTCGACGGTGTCGGCCACCAGCCATCGCTCATCGAATCCCGGGAAGGGGCCGTGCGCCAAGGTCTCATCGCGTCCGAGCTGGCTCCACAGCTCCTCGGCCAGGTGCGGCGCCAGCGGAGCCAGCAACAGCACCAGCGGTTCCACCGCCGCACGCGGGGCACCCTCCGGGTACTCCTTGGTGAGGTGGTTGGTGTACTCGATCAACTTGGCTGCTGCGGTGTTATTGCGCAGAGCCGCATAGTCTTCGGTGACTCCGGCGATCGTCTTATGCAACGCCCGCAGGGTGTCCTCGCTCGTCAGGTCGCCTTCGGTTACCCGGATCTTGCCGGTCTCCTCGTCGACCACCACGCGCCACACCCGCTGCAGGAACCGGTGCGCGCCAACGACATCCTTTGTTGCCCACGGCCGCGACAACTCCAGTGGACCCATCGACATCTCGTACACCCGCAGGGTGTCCGCACCGTAGTTGTCACAGATGTCGTCCGGCGAGATCGAGTTCTTGAGGCTCTTGCCGATCTTGCCGAACTCCTGCTTCACCTCGACTTTCCCGTCGGGACCGGGCCAGGAGAACGTTCCGTTCTCCTCGACCACCTCGGCGGCGGGCACGTACATTCCGCGCGCGTCCGTGTAGGCGTACGCCTGGATGTAGCCCTGGTTGAGCAGCCGCCGGTACGGCTCGCGGGAGCTGACATGTCCGAGGTCGTAAAGGACCTTGTGCCAGAACCTCGAGTAGAGCAGGTGCAGTACGGCGTGCTCCATGCCGCCGACATACAAGTCAACGCCCCCGGGATCGTCCGGGCCGTGCTCGGCCGGGCGCGGCCCCAGCCAGTAGGCCTCGTTCTCCTTGTCGCAGAACGCGTCCCCATTATCCGGGTCCGCGTAACGCAGCTCGTACCACGAGCTGCCCGCCCACTGCGGCATCACGTTGGTGTCGCGCGTGTACCGCTTGAGTCCGTCGCCCAGATCCAGCTCAACGTTTACCCAGTCGGTGGCCTTCGACAGCGGCGGCGACGGCACGCTCGATGCGTCGTCGGGATCGAAGGACACCGGTGCGTAGTCCTCGACCTCCGGCAGCTCGACGGGCAGCGCACCCTCACCCAGCGCGCGTGGTCGCCCGTCCTCGCCATAGACGATTGGGAACGGCTCGCCCCAATAGCGCTGGCGTGCGAAAAGCCAATCGCGAAGCTTGTATTCGATGCGCGGTTCGCCGCGGCCATCCTGCACCAGCCGGCGCGTCACCTCCGCCTTGGCAGCGGCGATATCCAGCCCATTCAGGTAATCGGAGTTCACCAGCGGACCGTCGCCCGTGTACGCGGACTCGGTGATATCGCCGCCGGAAATGACTTGCTGCACAGGTAAACCGAACGCATGCGCGAAGTCCCAGTCACGCTGGTCGTGGCCGGGCACCGCCATGATGGCCCCGGTGCCGTAACCGAACAGCACGTAGTCGGCGATGAAGACCGGCACCGGCTTACCGCTCACCGGGTTGGTGGCGTAAGCGCCGGTGAATACGCCGGTCTTTTCTTTGTTCTCTTGACGTTCCAGGTCGCTCTTGGCGGCGATGGAGCGGCGATACTGCTCGATCGCCGCGCGCGGCGAATCCTGCCCGCCGGTCCAGCGCGCGTCCGTTCCCTCCGGCCAGGTGTCACCCGTCAGGCTGTCCACCAGTGGGTGCTCGGGTGCCAACACCATGTAGGTGGCGCCGAAGAGCGTGTCGGGCCGGGTGGTGAACACCTCGATATCGCCCACACCGGCGACGGCGAACAACACCGATGCACCCTGCGATCGACCGATCCAGTTGCGCTGCATGGTCTTGACCTTGTCGGGCCAGTCCAGGAATTCAAGATCGTCGATCAGCCTGTCGGAGTACGCGGTGATCCGCATCATCCACTGCCGCAACCGCTTACGGAAGACCGGGAAGTTACCGCGCTCGCTGCGGCCGTCCGAGGTGACCTCCTCGTTGGCCAGCACGGTACCCAGTCCCGGGCACCAGTTGACCACCGAATCCGATTGGTATACCAGGCGATACGAGTCGACCAGATCGGCGCGCGCGCCGTCGCTCAGCTCGCCCCATACCGTGCCGTCGGCCGGCGTACGCGCACCGGAATCAAACTCGGCCACCAGCTCGTCGATCCGGCGGGCACGCTGGGCCTCGACGTCGTACCAGGCGTTGTAGATCTGCAGAAAAATCCACTGCGTCCACTTGTAGAAGTCGACGTCGGTGGTCGAGAAACTGCGGCGCGAGTCGTGGCCCAATCCGAGCCGGCCAAGCTGACGCTTGTAGTTGACGATATTGGCCTCGGTACGGACCCGCGGGTGGGTACCGGTCTGCACCGCGTACTGCTCGGCCGGCAGACCGAACGCGTCGAACCCGAGCGCGTGCAGCACGTTGGCGCCACGCATCCGGTGGAAGCGGGCATATACGTCCGTCGCGATATAGCCCAGCGGATGTCCGACGTGCAGCCCATCACCCGAGGGATACGGGAACATGTCCTGCACAAACATCTTGTCAGCGGGAATCGGCGTGCCATCGGCCGGTGCGAGTGAGCCCACCGGATTGGGTACGTGGAACGTGCCGCGGTCGGCCCAGCTCTGTTGCCAACGACGCTCGATCTGCCCGGCGAGCTGCGCGGTGTAGCGATGCTCGGGGGTATCGGTGGCGTCTTGCTGGGCTTCAGTCACGCATCAAGGGTAAATGCGGCAGCTCAGCGAACAGAAATCGCCGGTTTGGCGACGAGAGTTAATCACTCTGGTCACAATCCGGCCACTTCCGGGGGTGTCCGGGGTGCTTTCTCAGCTGCGCTTATTAACTTCGGGACCGCTACAACCGAGAGCCCACTGTCGACATAGCGGTCGGCGTGCCCGCGCTCACGGTTGTCGTCCACAACTCACACACCACGCATTGGACAGAGCCGGAAGGACAGAGAAGGTGACGACCACACGGTATTCAGTCAGGTTCGCGGCGGCCACGGCCTCCGTCGCGGCACTGCTCGCCGGGACCACCGCCATCGCACTGGCGGACCCACAGCCGGCGCCTCCAGCACCGGTGGCCACTCCGAACGCAGCCACCTCGGCACCCATCGCACCGGCGGCGGCCCCCAACGCCCCCGCCACCCCGAACGCCGCCGTTCCGGCGACCGCACCGACCGCGTCTACGAACCCCCTCCAGCCCGCCCCGCCGATCAACGGGGTCGCGCCCGCCGCCGACGGCACGCTCACGGAGTTCTTCGCTTCCAAGAACGTCAAGCTGGAGCCGCTGACCAAGAACAGCCATGGGGCACCGCGCGTCAGCATCCCGATTCCGGCGAACTGGGCGAACGTGCCAGATCCCAACGTTCCCAACGCGTACCAGGTGATCGTGAGCAAGGCCAACGGCACCGGGCTGTACCAGTCCAACGCGCAGGTCACGATGAGCAAGCTCGTCGGCGAGTTCGATACCAATGAGGCCGTTTCGCACGGCCCCGTCGAGGTCAAAACACTGCAGGGCTGGCAGCCGACCGACGCCTCGCTGGTCACCTATCAGGGCTTCCCCTCTTCGATCGTGGAAGGCACCTTCCGGCAAGACGGTGAAACCCTCAACACCTCGCGGCGCTCCGTGATCATCACGCAGGGCAAGGACCGGTACCTGGTTCAGCTGGCCGTCACCACGACAGTCGGAAACGCCATCTCCGAGGCTCCTGCCACCGACCTCATCGTCAACGGCCTGCGCTTCGGCGAAGGCGCCCCGGTCACCGCCCCGGTAGCCGACCCCAACGCGCTCGCCGATCCGGATGCGCTGCCCGCGGCACCCGTAACCCCTGCTCCGGGCACCGACCCCAACGCTCCGGCTGCGCCGGCGCCGGGAGTCCCGGGACTGCCACCGCTGCCCACCCTGCCTCCGCTGGTGCCGCCGGCACCGCCCGCGGCATAAGCGCACTCCCGTCCCGCTTAAACTGAGCGGGTGCTGATCGCCGCCATCGTGACCATTGCCCTCGCCGGGCTGCTGGGCGCGCTGTCGGCGACGGCGTTTCTGCGGGCACCGCACGGCAGCCCTCAGCGCATGCTCGCGCCCGCTCAGGCCGCGGCCGCGCTGATTCTCGCGGCGGGCGCGCTCGCAGCCTTATTTGGTTCCACCGCAATCGGTTTGGTGGGACTGATGGTGTGCGGCGCTGCCGCCATCGTGACGGTGGGTGCGGCCGCCTGGCAGGTGGCGCGCTACACCACCGCCGCACAACAGATGTCGTCCTCGGGCGGCGGATGCGGCAGTTCCTGCGGCGGATGCCCCAGCGCGGGGCGGGCCGACTCCTCGGTGTGCGCTCGGCCCTGACGTGTCCAATCTTTAGACACCGCGGCGCTACCTCATCTGAATGTGATCCGTATTCGCCCATGTCGACCCATTTTTTGGTGTTATGTTCCCGGGCACTCGTAGACAGGCGTGGTCAGAAAGGGAGCCGTGAAAGACACCAAGCAGATGGTGAAGTTCATCCTCGTCGGTGTTCTCACGCTCGCCTCCGCTATCGCCGCGTACATCTATCGCGACGATCAGCTGATCGTGGACCTGCTCACGGTGCCGTTGTTCACCGGCATCATCGGCTACATCACCAACTGGACCGGCGTGCTGATGCTGTTCGCACCCTTGCGTTTCTACGGCTGGCGCATCCCCGGGCTGCGCACGCTGTACGCGTTCCTGCCCCGGCGAGTACAGGTGATCCCCGCCATCACCTCCGACGGGCGATTCGGGTGGCAGGGCATAGTGCCATCACGCGCGGAGAAGATGGCCAGCATCGCCGTCGACAAGAGCCTTGCCAAGCTCGGTAGCATCTCGGACTTCTACGAGCAGCTCGAACCGGACCTCATAGCCAATCACCTTGCACTGATTGCCAAATCAGAGATTCGCAGCGTCATCACCAAGATCATGGAGCGCGAGGATCCGCAGCTGTGGCACAACCTGCCGCCGGCCCTGCGGGAGATGATGTTCAAGCGCATCGAGAATCAGCTGCCGCAGATCGTCAAGAACATGACCGATCAAATCGGCGAGAACATCGGGCAACTCGTCGACGCCAAGCTGATGATCATCCGGTATCTCACGGCTCATCCCAAGCTGCTCAACGACATATTCCGGACCATGGGGCACAAGGAACTGCAGTTCATGCAGAACTTCGGCTTCTACTTCGGCTATCCCATGGGCTTCGTACTCGTGGCGATCCTGCACTCGGTTCCGCACCACTGGTGGACTCCATGGATCGTGCTGCCGCTCGGCGGCATCATCATCGGGTACATCGTCAATTACCTCGGCATCACCATGATTTTCGAACCCGTCCATCCCAACAAGTGGGTGCCGTGGCGCCAGGGCCTGTTCATCAAGCGCAAGTCGGAGATCTCCGAGGAGTACGCGCGCACCATCTCCGAGAACGTCATCACCCTGGAAAACATCGGCAACGAGATGCTCAACGGGCCGCGGTCGGACCGCACCAGACAAATGCTGGCCGACGGCATCCGGCCGGCACTGGAGCAAGCACTCGGGCCCGCACGGCGCGCCATCCGGGTAGCCGTCGGCCGGCGCCAATACGACCAGATCACCGAATCGGTCACCATCGAGGCAACCGGCTTTGCGCCCCTTGCGTTTTCCGACCCCGAGTTCAACAAGCAACGCCAAGGCAAGATCGGCGCCTTCGTCTCGACCCAGATGCACAAGCTCTCACTCGACGATTTCAACGAGTTGCTGCGCTCGGCGGTCAAACAGGACGAGTGGTTGCTGTTCGTGCACGGTGCGGTCCTTGGCGCGGCCGGCGGCCTGGCGCACCTGCTGATCTTCCCGCCAGCGGGGTGACACGTGACCCGAATCGACCTGACAAGATGATGCCCGATGACCGATAACACGCCCGTTCCCGCGCACAACAATCGTGAGCTCCGGCCCGATCGCGTGGTCCAAGGGGTCGCGATGCTGGCCGCGAAAACCTGGTGGCGCGGGGTGAAGTGGTCGGCCGATATCGCCACCACCACCGGCACCAAGATCATCGACGATGTGCGGGCGGGCCGCTCGGCCACCGACATAGCCCTGTCGGCCACCGAGCATGTGCTGGGAGCCGTGCGCGACGCGCTGCAGCTGCCGGCCAACGATTCCGCAGGGATCACTCTCGCCAAACCGCAACGGCCCGCCCCGTCGCGGGTCACCATCGACATCACCGAGTCCGGCTCCGCCGACTGCGATGAACTGCGCCGGCGCGGTGCCGAATTGCTGCGGCGTTCAGCCGATGTCACCGACGTAGAGGACACCCATCCGGCCTACGCGCGGATTATCAATCAGCTGGCACCCGATGAGGCGCGCATCCTGCGGTTCCTGGCCGCGCACGGCGCGCAACCGGTGGTGGACGTCCGTACCAGCCGCCCGTTCGACGTCGGCTCGGAGATGATCGCCGAGGGCCTCTCGATGGTGGCCGAACGCTCCGGCTGCCGCTACACCGACCGCAACAACGCCTACACCAACAATCTGGTACGGCTCGGCCTGGTCCGGGCGTCTCCGGAATCAGTTGCTGCCGAGCGTTATCAGGTGTTGGAGGTACAACCGGACGTGGTGGCGGCCTGCCGCCGAGCGGGCCGCGCGCATAAGACCGTTCGCCGCAGCATCCACCTGACGCCGTTCGGTGAGGACTTCTGCCGGGCGGTCATCCCCTCCGATCCGTCGGTGGGCGACGACCTGTAGGCCTAGTTTCGGCTCACGTCGATCGGGTGCGTCGCCAACAGCGACAACGGCAACGGCTGACGACGCAGCACCCTTGCCCACAAGTCACCACTGGCATCGGTGAGCACATCGGACGGCAGCGCGGACAACACGATCCAGTCGTCGCGCTCGACCTCACCCTCGAGCTGACCGATAGTCCACCCCGAATAGCCCGCGAAGACCCGGATGCCCTCCACCAGCGGGGCGATGTCCTCGGGCTCGGCATCCAGATCAACCATGGCCATGCGGCCCGCCACGTGACGCAGACCCTTCACACCGTCGATACTGACACCGGCCCGCAGGGTCGCCAGGCACAGGGCCGCATCGCGTTTGACCGGCCCGCCGATGAACATCGTCTTCGGCTTGCCGGCGAGCTTGGCCCACTGCGGCAGCACGTTGTACACGGCAGTTTCGCTCGGACGGTTGAGGACCACACCCAAGGTGCCGCCGTCGTTGTGCTCCACGATGAAGATCACGCTGCGCCGAAACGTCGGCTCAAACAGATTGGTGTTGGCGACCAGCAAGGTACCCGCCCGCAGACGGTGTGCGGGCGGCGCCATATAACCCTCGCCATATGCCTCGCCCTCATCGGGCTCGTCCCCGTGCGCCACCTGAACATCATGACACCGTTTGCCGTTTCATGACTTGTGCTCGGCCAACCGCTACACATTTGTAGTGTGGGCGTAAGCGCTCCGCCTATTTCCGTAGCCCGATCCAGACATACGAAAGAGACTCACATGACTGCGCGCCACTCGCCGCTGAGCCTGTGGCACGCAATCCACGATCTCCCCGACTTCGGGCGGCTGGTCTGGGTGCGGCTGCTCACTCAGTTCAGCGATGGTCTCTTCCAGGCCGGGCTGGCCGGGGCATTGCTGTTTAACCCCGAACGCGAGGCCGAGCCGTGGGCCATCGCCGGTGCGTTCGCGGTGCTGTTCCTGCCCTACTCGGCAATCGGTCCCTTCGCCGGTGCGCTACTGGACCGCTGGGACCGGCGCACGGTGCTGATCTGTGCCAACCTGATCCGCGTACTGCTGGTGGCCCTCGTCGGTATCGAGCTGGCCTTCAGCGCCGACGATGTGGTGCTGTTGCTGGGCGCGCTGATCGTCAACGGGGTCACCAGGTTCGTGACATCGGGTCTCTCGGCGGCACTCCCCCACGTGGTGCCCCGCGACCAGGTCGCGACCATGAACTCGGTGGCCACCGCGGTGGGCGCCACCGCCACCTTCGTCGGCGCCAACTTCATGCTGATGTTGCGGGCAGTCTTCGGGGCGGGGGACTTGGGTTCTGCCACAGTCATTTTCCTGGTGATCGTGCCGACCCTCGCCGCGGCATGGGTGGCCACCGGCTTTCCGGGCGATCGACTGGGTCCCGACGACAGTGTGCGCGCCGTGCACGGCTCGGCCTTCTATGCGGTGGCCACCGGGTGGCTGCATGGTGCGCGCACCATCGTCGGCACGCCCTCGGTGTTCGACGCGCTCATCGGTCTGGCCGCCCACCGCATGGTTTTCGGCATCAACACGTTGTTGGTTCTGGTGCTGGTGCGCAACAACGCCTCGCTGTTCGCGGGGATCGGGGCCGCGGCCCTGTTCCTGGCGTGCACCGGCATCGGCTCGTTCCTGGGAACGGTCTCCACCCCTGCCTTGCTCCGGCGCTTCGGCCGTGGCCGCACCCTCGGGATGGCACTCGGCAGCGCCGTCGTGCTGCAGCTGATCGCCTCGAGTCTGTACGTACCGATCGTGCTCGTTGCCGCGTTCGGACTCGGAATGGCCGGGCAGGTGATCAAGCTGTGCGCCGACGTCGGCATGCAGACCGATGTCGATGACGCGCTGCGAGGACACGTCTTCGCCGTGCAGGACTCGCTGTTCTGGGTCACCTTCACCGGAGCGATGAGCGTGGCCGCCGCCTTCATCACGCAGTCGCACTGGCTGGCCTTCTCCGGGGCAGTGGTCTACTTGATCGGCCTGATCGTGCACATGACCCGAACTCTTTGGCCCAGCCCGGCCGAATCCAGCCAATCCGACCCGGAAGGACACGCCCGTGACCTCGACCGCTGACGCTGTCATCGATGACCTGCGCGACGAGAGCGATGGACTCGACACACTGGTAGCTCCGCTGTCCGCAGAGGGCTGGGCCCGCGACACCCCGGCCGCCGGCTGGACCATCGCCCATCAGATCGCCCATCTGCATTGGACCGACGCGCAGTCCCTGCTGGCGGTCACCGATCCCGAAGGCTTCGCCAACGAGCTGCCCAAGGCGATGGCCGATCCCTTCGGATTCGTGGACAAGGCCGCCGAAGAGACCGCCCAGACTCCCCCGGCCGAGCTGCTGGCCCACTGGCGCGATACCCGCAACCAACTGCACGCGGCGCTGCGCGCGGTGCCCGATGGCGTGAAGATCCCCTGGTATGGGCCTCCCATGAGCTCCGCCTCCATGGGCACCGCGCGCCTGATGGAGACGTGGGCCCACGCCCTTGATGTCGCGGACGCGCTCGGCGTGGTCCCGGCGCCCACCGCGCGCCTGAAATCGATTGCACACCTGGGTGTTCGGACCCGTGACTACGCGTATTCCGTGCACTCGCTGGCTGCCCCGGCTGAGCCGTTCCGCGTCGAGCTGACCGGACCCGACGGCGATACGTGGACGTGGGGCCCCGACGATGCCGCACAGCGCGTCACCGGATCGGCACTGCACTTCTGCTACCTGGTGACCCAACGGCGTCCGCGCGCCGAGCTGGATCTGCAGGCCACCGGCGCGGACGCAGAGAAGTGGCTCTCCATCGCCCAGGCCTTCGCCGGCCCGCCCGGCACCGGCCGGGGGTGAACGCCGGGGCCACCATCCGCCCGCTGTATCCCTCGGAAGCGATGTTCGCCGGGAATCGCAGCACCGTGGCGTACTCGGCGTTCGGCAGCGGCGCTCTCAAAATCGGTGCTCTGACAACGGCTTTCCGCGCCCTATTGGCAAGCTACCCGGTGCTTTCCGCGCAGATTGTTTCTGCCGGGCACGGGTACGCGCTGCAATACGCCGCCCATCCGCCCGCCCTGCAGATCGGTACATCCACCGCCCTTCCCCGGGCAGGGTTCACCATCGCCGACCTCGACGCGGTCTGTGCCATCGACGTGGCACAGACCGGCACTGACTTTCGGTTGACGCTGCTGACCCATCACAGCATCGCCGACGCAGGGGCCGCGCTGCGCTATCTGGAAGTGCTGTGCACGTATTACACCCGCGTGGTCGAGACGGGGTCGGCCGGGACCATCCGTGCGCATCCACTCGCCCTCTCCCTAGAGCAGTTCCTTGCCGCGCGCGGCTACGTCATACCCGAGGCCGGCGAGCCCCCGGCACCACGAGCAGAAACGACGGTCGACGCGACGGTCGTGGTTCGGCACGGGCGCACCCGGCTCGGGCGCGAGCAGACCACGCGGTTGTTCGATGTGGCGCACGCGGCAGGCCTCACCGTGCACGGAGTCGTGTGTGCCGCGATTCTGGCGGCCGCTCATACGCTTTCGCGGTCGCAAGGCGCGGTCACATTTGGCCTGACGTCATCGGTGGACCTGCGCACACGAACAGCGGCACCCATCACCGCGGCGCAAGGGACAGTAATCCAGGGTGCCGACACCGCGATTCTGGCTGTCGTACCCGATGACGACCCACTGCGCCTGGCTCGTGCCGTACTGGATTCTCTGGCTAGCGGCCTCGCGGATCACACTGTGCACCAAGTATTTCTGCACCAACCGCAGCGACAGCAACCGCGCATCGAGAATCCACTCATGGTCACGAACTGGGGTCCGATACCTGCGCTGCGACTGCCGGAGGGACTGCGCGTACACGACTTCCGCGCCACCGTCCGCGGTCGGCATATCGGGTTACGCGCCACGACACTTCCACCGAGCTTCTTCATCACCACCTGTGACGGACGGCTCAGTATCGATCATCCCGCCTGGGTTGCCGACGAGTCCGACCCCACCATCGGGTGGACGGAGGCGCTAGGGCGCGCCTTCGACCGCATTCTGCGCTGACGGGTGCGGCGGTCCGAGCGGCCGGGCGGCATCGGCAATCCCGTCGCCGTCCGCATCGGTGAGTTCGACATCCCAGCGGCCGTCACCCGTGGTGTCCGCATACACGGAGGTACCTGAATCAGTTGTCCGGAAAGCTCTTTCAGCATCTCCGTCGTTGTCGGCGTCGACCAGCTGCTCGGGCTTCCCGTCCCCATCGATATCTGCTGTGCCACCGGCGTGTTCAATCCCGTCAAGACCGAACCAGCTGATGGATCCGCTTCGTTCCACGTGAAACGCCCAGGTACCCAAGCCATCATCGGTGAAGTACGTCTCCGGCCTGCCATCGTTATCCACGTCAAGGACGCTGTGGTCTGCCGAACCATCACCGTCCGCGTCCCACATCACGTCGTCGAACAACCCGTCACCGTCGAAATCCAGGCGCACCGCGTCCATGACTCCATCGCCGTCCAGATCGGCGTTGGGTGGTACGTCCCAGGCGGTGACGCTCCCGTCCCCGGTACCAAAGCAGTAATCCATACCCGATACGAGGCCGCGGCGACTCCGGGCGTTCCGCCTTCTTGGGGCATGTGGATAACCACGGAGACAGAAACTGCGCTGATACCGGTTCACATAACGTAGGAGTGGATTCGGGGGCAATCGGTTCCCTCCGTAATCTCTGACCCCGTGGATGCCCCAACACTCACGCTGCTTCTCAGTGCAGCAGCCGCCGCAGGCTGGGTCGATGCGGTGGTGGGTGGTGGCGGGCTCGTCCTCATCCCCGTGCTGATGCTCGTCTTTCCCGGGATGACTCCCGCGACCGCCCTGGGAACCAACAAACTCGCCGCGCTGGCCGGCACGTCCTCGGCCGCCGTCCGGCTCTTTCCGCGCACCCCGTTGAACTGGCGTGCGCTCCTGGGCGCATTCGTGCTCGCCGCGGCCTGTTCCAGCGCCGGCGCCTACACCGCCTCGCGGCTACCGGTATCGGTCTTCAAACCCGTGGTGCTCGTGCTGCTGGTGGCCGTCGGAGTGTTCGTCGCGACCCGTCCTCAGTTCGGCACCGCGACGGAGGGCACCGCGCGCACCAGGGCCACCACTGTCACCGCGCTCGCGGTCGCGGCCATCTTGATCGCGTTCTACGACGGAATCATGGGCCCGGGCACCGGAACGTTCATGATCATCACCCTGACCGCCATCGCGGGAATGACCTTCCTGGAAAGCTCTGCCACCGCCAAGGTGCTCAATTCCGGAACCAATGTCGGCGCTCTCATCGTCTTCGCGTCGCAGGGTCACGTGCTCTGGCTACTGGGCCTGTCGCTCGGTGTCGCGAACATCGCGGGAGCTCAGCTCGGCGCGCACATGGCGCTGGGTCGCGGCGCAGGATTTGTCCGCGTGGTGCTGCTGGTGGTCGTCGTGGTGATGGTGGGCAAGCTCGGCTACGACATGATCGGCTGAGCGCGCTCAGGTACGGCTCGCCCACCATTCGCGCAGCGCCTCAACCGCCTCGTCGTGATCGAGCGGTCCACGCTCCAGCCGCAGCTCCTTCAGGAACCGCCACGCCTGGCCGATGATCGGCCCGGCCGGAACGCCCAACAGCTCCATGATCTCGTTGCCGTCGAGGTCGGGCCGCACCCGCGCCAGATCCTCCTTGGCGGTCAGTTCGGCGATGCGCTCCTCAAGACCGTCATAGTTGGCCTGCAGCCGCGCCGCTCGCCGCTTGTTCCGCGTGGTGCAGTCCGCGCGCACCAGCTTGTGCAGCCGCGGCAACATCGGGCCGGCATCGGTGACATACCGGCGCACCGCCGAATCGGTCCACTTGCCATCCCCGTAGCCGTGGAACCGCAAATGCAGGTACACCAGCTGCGACACATCGTCGACCATCTGCTTGGAGTATTTGAGGGCACGCATGCGCTTGCGCACCATCTTGGCCCCGACGACCTCGTGGTGGTGAAAGCTGACCCCGCCGCCGTCCTCGTGCCGACGGGTGGCCGGCTTGCCGATGTCGTGCAGCAGCGCCGCCCACCGCAGCACCAGATCGGGGCCATCGTCTTCGAGATCGATCGCCTGCTCCAACACCGTCAGCGAGTGCCGGTAGACGTCCTTGTGCTGGTGATGCTCGTCGATGGTCAGCTGCATCTCACCGACCTCGGGCAGCACCACCGCGCCGAGGCCGCTTTCCACCAACAGATCGATTCCGGCGACCGGATTGGCGCCCACGATCAGCTTGTCCAGCTCTGCCTGCACCCGTTCGGCAGTGATCCGTCCCAGCTGGCCGGCCATCTCATCCAGCGCCTTCAGCACCCGGGGCGCCACTGTGAAACCCAGCTGGGAAACAAAGCGGGCCGCGCGCAGCATGCGCAACGGATCGTCACCGAAAGAGATCTCCGGAGCCGACGGGGTGTCCAGCACCCCGGCGCGTAAGGCCTCCAGTCCGTTCAGCGGATCGCAGAACTCTCCCGGCCCGTCCGGCCCGATTTTCACCGCCATCGCGTTGACGGTGAAGTCCCTGCGCACCAGATCACCCTCGAGGCTGTCGCCGAACACCACCTCGGGGTTGCGCGACTGCTGGTCATAGCTGTCGCTGCGGTACGTGGTGATTTCCACCCGTTGCCCCTTGCGCACCACGCCGAGGGTGCCGAAGGCGATACCCGCATCCCAGATGGCCTCGGCCCAGCCGGCCACCAATTCCTGCACCTGCCCGGGGCGGGCATCGGTGGTGAAGTCCAGATCGGTGCCCAACTTGCCCAACAAGGCGTCACGGACGGTACCGCCCACCAGATACAGGTCAAAGCCTGCCGAATCGAAGAGTGCACCCAGCTCCGACAGCATCTTCTTGTGCCGGTTCAGGGTCACTGCGGCGGTGGCCAGCAGCTCGGCGGACGGTATCGATTCGGGCACGTCGGGCAGCCTACCGGCGCGTATCACGGGGGCTCTCAGTAGCGGGAACTACTATCACATGGGTGTCTGACTCCTCCGGCGGTTCCCGCACGGGTGGGTCGTCGGATGAACCCGGCTCGAACCCCGCCTCAGCGCGCGGCAGGGGGTCGCGACGCGGTCGGCGCAACCGATCGCAGGGCCGGGCGCAAGGCGCTGGCACTCCGGCGGCCTCCCCTGCCGCGGGCGCTCCTCACGCAACCAACGGAACCGGTGCTGCGGGTGCAAAGGGCCGCGGGCGCGGGCGCCCGAAGGGTGGCGCCGCAGGAACCTCGTTACGTACCGTCCGCGAGACCTCCGCCGGTGGCCTGGTCATCGCAGGCATCGACGGCCCCAAGGACGGCCAGGTGGCCGCCCTCATCGGGCGGACGGACCGGCGTGGCCGAATGCTGTGGTCACTGCCCAAGGGCCATATCGAACAGGGCGAGACGGCGGAACAGACTGCCATCCGGGAGGTCGCCGAGGAGACCGGTATCCGCGGAAGCGTGCTGGCCGCACTCGGCAGCATCGACTACTGGTTCGTCACCGAGGGGCGACGCGTACACAAGACCGTCCACCACTATCTGATGCGCTCGCTGGGCGGAGAGCTCTCCGATGACGATGTCGAAGTCACCGAGGTCGCCTGGGTCCCCCTCGAGGAACTGCCCACCCGGCTGGCGTACGCCGATGAGCGGCGGCTGGCCCAAGTGGCTGGCGACCTCATCGACAAACTGCACACCGACGGGCCCGAATCGCTGCCCCCCTTGCCTCCGTCCACCCCGAGACGCCGCCCGCAGACGCACTCCAGCACCCACAGGACACCGGGCCGACGAACCGGGCGTGGACCACAGCAATGACTCGAATCACGCTTCGCAACGCGACGCGTGTGGCGGCGGTACTTGCCGTCCTCGCACTTGTCCTGCTGGGTGCTCCTTGGGCCGCACCCCGCGCCCACGCCTATCGGGACGGGCAGTTCCTCAAGGTTGTCCTTGACGAGGTCACCCCGCAGACCGTCACCACCGTCGATTCAACCGTGACGGTGCGGGGAACGGTGGTCAACGTCGGCGATCGCCCGGTGACCGACGTGGTCGTTCGGCTGGAGCGCGCCGAGGCCGTCGCGACCAGCGCCGAGTTACGCGCCAATCTTCATGGCCGCCACGATCAGTACCAGCCGATCGGTGATTTCGTCGCTCTCGCAGGCACTCTCGAGCAGGGCCAGCAGCGCCCCTTCACGCTCGCCTTCCCGTTGCGGGGTGGCACCGGACCAACCTGGAACATCTCCACCCCGGGGGTGTATCCCGCCCTGGTGAACGTCAACGGCACCCCCGACTACGGGGCGGCTGCCCGGCTCGATGACGCGCGCTTCCTGCTGCCGGTTCTCGGAGTTCCGCCCCCCGCCGGTGCCGCCGCCGAACCCGAGGTCGCACCCGACACCTCTCGCCCCGTGGGTCTGACGCTGTTGTGGCCGTTGGCCGACCGCCCGCGGCTGGCACCCGGTCAGCCCGGTGGGCCGGCGCCGGTGCGGCTGCTCGACGATCAGCTCGAACGCTCCTTGTCACCCGGAGGCCGGTTGGACGCGCTGCTGGGAGCCCTGGAGTTCGCGACTGAGGCGGTCGTCGACCCCAAGGCAGATTTGGCCCGCACGGTCTGCCTGGCCGTCGACCCCGATCTGCTGGTGACCGTCAACGAGATGACACTCGGCTACCAGGTCCTCGACAATTCGGCTGATCCCGCCGGTCCGGTGCACCCCGGCACCGGGCAGGGACTCGCGGCCGCCTGGCTCGACAGGCTGCGGGCGTTGGCCAAGCGCACCTGCGTCACACCGCTGCCTTACGCACAGGCCGGACTGGATGCTGTTGCTCAGATGGCCGATGAGGGTCTGGCCCATCAGGCCACCACCGGCACCGCAGATGTGCTCGACCAGATTCTAGGAATCAACAGCCTGCGCGGTGCCACCCTCCTCGGCGACGGTCATCTCTCGAAGGCGGGCATAGGTCTGCTCACCGGGCAGGGCCCCACCGTCGCGGTGTCGGCCCTACCCGCGGATCAGGAGACTCCGCCCGACTTCAACCCGCGCCGGGTATCCGACACCGTCGTGGCGGCACCCTTCGACCCATCGGTGGGCGCCGCGCTAAGCGCCGCCGGACGCACCCCCACCACGCCCGATTACGTGCCCCGGTCACTTCGCTTTACCCTGCAACATGATTCGCGCGTAGCGCGGATGCAGGACGCGCTCGGAGCGATGGCCTGGCAGGCGCTGACACCCCAGCAGACTCCCCGCCAGACGATTCTGCTGCCGGACGCCACCTGGGACCTGTCCGACGGCGAGGCCCGCGCCATCCTTTCCACCACGTCCACGCTTCTGCACGCCGGACTCGCGATACCGCGCCCGCTGCCGACCGTCATCGGCGAGGCGCGCGCCAGTGCCCAGCCCAACCCGGTGGACACCGCGTTCGGCGTGGATTCGCCGGGCGCCGTGGACGATGGGGTGTCGCTCGGGCTGGGCGACGAGGTCCGGCGGCTGTGGGGCCTCACCGCAGCGCTGACCGTGGACGCCCGCACCGGACTCACCGGTGTTCAGTACACCGATCCGTTACGCCAGGACGCCCTGCGCGCGGTGAGCCAAAGCGTTCCACCCGATGCTCGCGACGACACGGCGCAGGAACGGCTCTCGGCCATCCGCCGCACGGTCGGTGACCTGTTTAACGCTGTCACCGTCGTCAATCCGGGTGGCTCCTACACGTTGGCCACCGAACACAGCCCGCTACCGCTGGTGCTGCGCAACGAGCTTCCGGTGCCCATCCGGGTCGCTCTGCGCGTCGAAACGCCGGCCGGTATGAGTGCCACAGATGTTGGCGTACAAGAGATTCCGCCCGGCTTCCTGCCGGTGAAGGTGCCCGTGGAGGTCAATGTCTCCCAGCGCATGGCTGTCGATGTAACGCTGCACACCCCTGATGGTCTGCCCCTAGGTGACCCGGTACGCCTGTCGGTGCACTCCAACGCGTATGGGAAACCGCTGTTCTTCATCACCATCGGCGCGGCCACGGTGCTCTTCGCGCTGACGGGGCGGCGCCTGTGGCATCGCTTCCGCGGCCAACCCGACCGCGCCGATCTCGACCGCGAGGATGAGGTTTCCGCCGGCGGGAGGGGCAGCCCGTGGCAGCCGTGAGAAAGTCGCTGGACCCGCTACCCGATCCGGAATCCGACGACACGATCGAAGAGCTCTCGGATGCGGCCGTCGTAGCGCATTCCGGCTCGATGGCGGTGGCCACCCTGGTCAGCCGGATCACCGGATTCATCAAGCTGTTGTTGATCACCGCTGCGCTCGGCGCCGCGTCCGCCAGTGCATTCTCGACCGCCAACCAGCTGCCCAACATCATTGCCGCGCTGGTGCTCGAGGCCACCTTCACCGCCATATTCATCCCCGTGCTCACGCGCGCCGAGCGGGAGGATGCCGACGGCGGTCAGGCATTCATGCGCAAGCTGCTGACCATCGCCACATCGGTGTTGGTGGTGGCGACGGTGCTGTCGGTGCTGGCTGCGCCATTGCTGGCCGCGCTGATGCTCGGCGATGACCCCAAGGTGAGCACGCCGCTGACCACCGCGCTGGCGTACCTACTGCTCCCGCAGATCCTGTTCTACGGACTGTCCTCGGTATTCATGGCAATCCTGAACACCCGCAATGTGTTCGGACCACCCGCGTGGGCTCCGGTGTGGAACAACGTCGTCGCGATCGCCGCGCTGATTCTGTTCTGGCTGATGCCCGGGGAACTCACCCTCGATCCGACCCGGATGAGCGATCCCAAACTCCTGGTGCTGGGCATAGGCACCACGCTCGGCGTGGTCACCCAGGCCACGGTGCTGATTCCCGCCATTCGTCGTCAGGGGATCCCCCTGCGCCCCCTGTGGGGAGTCGATGACCGGCTCAAGCAGTTCGCCGGTATGGCCGCAGCCATGTTCGCGTACGTCGCCATCAGCCAGCTGGGGCTCGTCATCACCAACCGGATCGCCGCCGGCGCAGCCGATTCCGGTCCCATCATCTACAACCAGACCTGGATGATCCTGCAGCTGCCCTACGGGGTGGTCGGCGTGACCATCCTGACCGCGATCATGCCGCGGCTCAGCCGCAACGCCGCTGCCGAGGACACCTCTGCGGTGGTGGGCGACATATCTCTGGCCACGCGGCTGACGATGGTCGTCCTGATCCCGGTCGTTGCGGTGATGACCGTCGCCGGTCCGGCGATGGGTCCGGCGCTGTCCGCATACGGGCACTTCACCCTCGGTGACGCCCACTACCTCGGGCTCTCAATCTCGCTTTCTTCCTTCACTCTCATCGCGTATGCCCTTGTACTGCTTCAGCTTCGGGTGTTCTATGCGCGCCATGAGGCGTGGACACCCACGCTGATAGTCATCGTGATCACCACGGTGAAGATTGTCTGCTCGGTGATCGCCCCGCACCTCACCGACGATCCCAGCCTGGTCGCCGGTTATCTCGGTGCCGCCAACGGACTCGGGTTCGTGGCGGGCGCCGTGTGTGGGTATCTGCTGTTGCGCCGAAGCATCGGGCGCGCGGCAGGGCCGCTCATCGGCCCGGGCGTGGTCCGTACGGTGCTGATCGCCCTCGCCACCTCGGGTACCGCGGCGGCCGTCGGCCTGGGCATCGACCGAGGGTTCGACCTCGATCTGCTCACCCGGGCAGGCGGCGGCCTCGGTTCGATTCTGCGGCTGGTCATCCTCGGCACCGTGATGCTCACCGTCACCTTCGCGGCCATGGTGGCGGTCAAGCTTCCCGAGGCACTGAGCATCGTCGTGCTGCTGCAGCGCCGCCTGGGCAGCCGGCTCGGCATCGGCATCCAAGATCACGCTTCGGTCATGGGCAACTCCCCACCGCCATCCCTGCCGTACCCTGATTCGGGTGATCGAGTCGGCGGCGGCGACGCTGTCGGCCTGACAACCGCAAACAAATCAGTGCACGGGGGCGGCGCTGATACGAGAAAGGGCAGGGCCGTGACAGACACCCCAGGGTCATCGACCCGGTCTGTTTCCACCGAGTCCCCCTCCGGGGGCGCAGTCCCCACCTCCGTGATGCCGGGTGCCAGCATCGCGGACGGCCGTTACCGTCTGCTCACCTCGCACGGGGGCCCGGACGGGCTGCAGTTCTGGCAGGCCACCGATACCGAGCTGAATCGCCCGGTAGCGCTCACCATCATTGACGGTGCTGCCTTCAGCTCCGATCAGGTGCAGGACATCCTGTCGAATACCTTGCGGCTCAGCAAGATTGGGTCCTCAGGCCTCGCGCGTGTGCTGGACGCCGTACGCGAAGGAACCGGCGGCATCATCGTCGCGCAGTGGGTCCGCGGCGGTTCGCTGCGCGAAGTTGCCGACACCGAACCCTCCGCCGTGGGCGCCAGCCGGGCGGTTCGATCCCTGGCCGAGGCCGCCGATGCTGCTTTCGAGGCCGGGTCGGCGCTGAGCATCGACCACCCCGATCGCGTACGCATCAGCATCGACGGCGACGCCGTGCTCGCGTTCCCCGCCACACTCTCCTCGGCCAGCGCTGACGAGGACGTCCATGGCCTCGGCGCCACCCTGTACGCACTCACCACCCGCCGCTGGCCGCTGGCCGAAACCGGTCAGCCAAGTGGGCTGCCCGGCGCCAACCGCGCGCCCGACGGTCGCCCCGTTGAGCCACGAGTCATCGTCCCGACCATCCCCGCCGAGATCTCGGATGTGGCCTCTCGCGCGCTCGGTGATGATCCCGGTTCTGCCGCGGACCTGCTCGACGGCCTGGAATCGGCCATCGCGAGCGTCGATCACACCACCATGTTGGAGCCTGCCGCCGCAGCACCCACACAGTCGTTCAGCATCGGTCGCCCCCAGGGTTTCCAGGATTCCGGGGACCCTGCGGACGAGGACGATTACGACGAGGACGACGAAGACGAGGACCCCGAGGAAGCGGCCCGGCACCGGAAGATCTTCCTGATCGGGCTCGGCGTGGTCGGTGTCCTGGTCATCTCGCTGTGCATCGCGCTGGGGGTCTGGGTCACGCGGATCTTCGGCGATGTCGGCCCGTTGGACAAGATCAACATCGGTATCGGATTACCCACCCAGTCCGCCAACGGTGACGCCGCCAAGCCCGGTAGCCCGGCCAAGATCGTGCAGGCGACCGTGTTCCCTCCGGGCCCGGACGCCGACCAACCCGGCAAGGCGAATCTGGCGGTGGACGGCAACGCTTCCACGTCATGGTCGACCGACACCTACACCGACGCCGATCCCTTCCCGGTGATCTTCAAGCCAGGGGTTGGACTACTGCTCGATCTACAGTCGGCCAGCGCTCTGAGCAGCGTCACGATCGAATCTCACAGTGTCGGAACGCAAGTGCAGATTCGTTCTGCCGACTCGGCCACACCCGGCTCCTTCAACGACACCAAGGAGATCTCCGCTTCTACGACGTTGCAGCCCGGCAAAACGACGATCCCGATCACCAGCAGTTCGCAGGTCTCTCATGTGCTGGTGTGGATCAACAAACTGGGCTCCACCAACGGTGATCACCATGCGGAGATCGGCGAGATCACCGTCACCACTGCTTCCTAGCTGCAGGAACGCCTGACCGTCGAGCGGTTATCGAACGGTTTTCAGTATCGGTCCACAAGCTCAAGTCGTCTTTTTCAGCATGGTTGAAACCCGATGGCAACCTATTGTTTAGCGACTGTACTGCGGTTCATGTTGTTCAGTTACCGGTATCGCTGCCGCCTATCGTTGAAAGTTGTACGACCGTTTGCTATGGGCTGACTTTGTGGTCGACGTCACCCCCCTTTCTTATTAGTGTGCGCGTGTGGGCATGGTTCAGGGGGTTCTCACCGCTCCTCAACACTCGGACGCCGAGCTGCTGGCTGCCCACGTCGCCGGCGACCCTTCCGCTTTCGAGCAGCTATTCCGCCGTCACCACCGTCGCCTCTACCGGCTCGCTCGGGCCACCAGCCGCACCCCCGAAGACGCCGCCGATGCGCTGCAGGAAGCGATGCTCTCAGCGCACCGTGGAGCCGCCAATTTCCGTAACGATGCCGCGGTCACCAGCTGGCTGTACCGCATTGTCGTGAACGCCTGTCTGGACCGACTGCGTCGTACCAAGGTGCACAGCCCGCTCGAACTCGAAGAGGATGTCTACACCCTCGAAGACCCCTCGACCGATATCGACACCTCGATCGTCATCCAGAAAGCCCTGCTCAGGCTGCCCGCCGAACAGCGCGCCGCGGTCATCGCCGTCGACATGCACGGATATTCGGTGGCCGATGCCGCTGAGCTGCTCGGCGTGCCCGAGGGCACGGTGAAGAGCCGCTGCGCCCGAGCCCGCGCACGTCTGGCCGTCGCCCTGCACTATCTCGACAAGGCTGGCTCCGTCGAACCGGAAACCATCGACCACTAACCGTATGCCGCCGTGTCATGATCCGCCTGCGAATTGGGTAACGCGGGTGGCCAGCGGTAGCTGGGTACGAGGATGATGGATTCACATGGTCAATAATCCGCCGGACACCGCCGATGGCGAAGGTAACCTCGACAAGGTGAACCTCGCTGAGGTACCGCTGTCACTCGACGTCCTGGCCGACCTACACGCAGGCGTCTATGACGCACGCGACGCCGAGATACTTCGGCAACGGGCAGAGCAGGATCCGGACGCGCGCACGACACTCGCCGCCCTCGACCGTGTGCGCGACGACCTGGTGGCGTGGAGGGAAAGCCCCGCCCCCGATGCGCCCGCGTCTGTCGTCGACGGCATCGTTGCCGCATTGCACGCCGAGTCGGCCGAGTCGACGTTGCCCGTGGTAGCTGCGGATGCCGTCCGGCCCGCGGACCCGCGCCTCAACCTGGTGACCGGCCCGGTTCCCCTGGACCATCGCCGGCGCCCCGCGGCAAAGCGCCGTTGGCTCGTATTCTCGGGCGCGGGGTTGGCCGCGGCCGCCTGTATCGCGGTGGCCATCACCGTGGTCGCGCAGAACAACCAGCGCACCTCTGAGACCACCGCCACCGTGGCGGGCCCGTCGTTATCGCAGTACATCGCGCCCAAGACCGCTGCGCCCATGGCGCCGGAATTGCCGCCGCAGAGTGCCCTGGGCCAGACCGCCTTCCCGATTTCTGGCAACGAGATCACCGCACTCGTCGGCCGCACCCCCACATTCGGCACCCTCGAGGACCCCGCACTGCGCGCGTCCTGCCTCACCGGCCTCGGCTTCCCGGCCTCAACGCCCGTGCTCGGAGCGCAGACCCTGGACGTCGACGGTCCCGCGGTGTTGATGGTGCTGCCCGCCGAACGTCCCGGTGAACTGTTGGCGGTGGCCGTCCGGCCCGGTTGCAGCCAGTCCGATCCCCAGCGGGTGGCACAGACCCGAATCGGCGCGTCACCCGCCCGCTAGAAGGCCGGACAGCACCCGTATCTCCCACCGCCCGCCCGGTACGGAACATCCCGCTCTAGGCTGTTGTTTCAGCACTCGCATGGCCTTTGTCTCCAACAGGCACTCAGATCGGATCAGAAGGGAACCGCATGTCGGAGGTTGTATCGACCGAGTCCGAATCGGACATCCATGAGCTCATCATCATCGGCTCAGGACCCGCTGGATACACCGCGGCGGTCTACGCAGCCCGCGCCCAGCTGAAGCCGATCGTTTTCGAGGGCACCCAGTTCGGCGGGGCACTCATGACCACCACCGAGGTCGAGAACTACCCGGGTTTCCGCGAGGGCATCATGGGTCCCGACCTGATGGACCAGATGCGTGAGCAGGCCATTCGCTTCGGTGCCGACCTGCGCACCGAGGATGTCGACGAGGTCTCCCTGCGGGGCCCTGTGAAGACTGTCACGGTCGGTGGCGAGGTCTTCCGTTCCCGCGCGGTGATCTTGGCCATGGGCGCCGCTCCGCGGTATCTGGGGGTACCGGGCGAGGACACCTTGCTGGGCCGGGGCGTGAGCTCCTGTGCCACCTGCGACGGTTTCTTCTTCAAGGATCAGGACATCGCCGTCATCGGCGGCGGCGATTCCGCGATGGAAGAAGCGACTTTCCTCACACGGTTTGCCCGCAGCGTGACACTCATCCATCGCCGCGACGAGTTCCGCGCGTCCAAGATCATGCTGGAGCGCGCGTACGCGGACCCCAAGATCAACGTCCTGACCAACACCAAGATCCTCGGGGTCGAGGGCACCGACTCGGTGATCGGGCTCAAGCTCGAGAACACCGTGACCGGGGAGGCCTCGCAGCTGCCCGTCACCGGGATGTTCGTCGCCGTCGGGCACGATCCCCGTAGCGAACTCGTTAAGGATGTCGTCGACGTCGATTCAGACGGGTACGTACTGGTGCGCGACAGAAGCACCTACACCTCACTGGAAGGCGTGTTCGCTGCGGGCGACCTCGTTGACCGGACCTACCGGCAAGCCGTCACCGCCGCCGGAAGTGGTTGTGCCGCAGCCATCGACGCCGAGCGCTGGCTCGCCGAGACGGCGCATTCCCAGACCCTCGTCGAGGCCTAGCCTCACCGCCACCCATCACAAGGAGAACCCATGAGCGACCACGCGACCGTTACCGTCACCGACGACTCATTCCAGCAGGATGTCGTCTCCAGCAATAAGCCCGTGCTGGTGGATTTCTGGGCGACCTGGTGTGGACCCTGCAAGATGGTGGCCCCCGTGCTGGAGGAGATCGCCAAGGACCATGGCGAAACGCTGACCATCGCCAAGCTCGATGTGGATGCCAACCCGGAGACCGCACGCGCCTTCCAGGTGACGTCGATCCCCACCCTGATTCTCTTCCAGAACGGCGAGGCAACCAAGCGGATCGTCGGCGCCAAGAGCAAGTCGGCGTTGCTGCGTGAGCTGGACGGGGTCGTCTAACCGGTTCGACACCGGTCGGTTGACTCGGCCGGGAGTTTCTCTCATCGCCTAGGCATCTGAGACAATAGTGCCGTCCCGACGACGGGCAGCCCGTGTCCGGTCGGTGACAGTGCGGTTTCTTGCGAAAGGCGGAGTATGACGACAGGCGCGTCGAACATTCGCCGCGGCGATCGAGGCCCCGCCGTCAGCGAGGTACGCGAGGTGCTCACCGCACTCGGGTTCCTGGAGGATCCCGATGAGGTGCTTGCGACCGGTCGGCACGTCATGCCCGACCACTTCGACCCGACCTTGGACGACGCCGTGCGCGCGTTCCAGCAGCGCCGCGGCCTGTTGGTCGATGGTGTCGTCGGACCCGCGACCTATCGCACCCTGAAGGAAGCTTCCTATCGGCTCGGGGCTCGCACCCTTTTTCACCAGTTCTCCGCACCCATGTACGGCGACGATGTGGCGACTCTGCAGAAGCGCCTGCAAGATCTTGGGTTCTACACGGGCCTGGTCGACGGGAACTTCGGGCTGCAGACCTACAACTCGCTCATGTCGTACCAGCGGGAGTACGGGCTGACCGCGGACGGTATTTGTGGACCCGAGACCCTGCGCTCGTTCCAGTTGCTGGGTCGACACGTCACCGGTGGATCCGCGCACGCGATTCGTGAGACCGAACACGTCCGCAACGCCGGCCCACAGCTGTCAGGCAAGCGCATCGTGATCGATCCCGGTCTCGGCGGCGCCGACCGCGGAGTCATCGTTCCGGGTCGCGAGGGCCCGACCAGCGAGGCAGACATCCTGTGGGACTTGGCCAGTCGCCTCGAGGGCCGGATGACAGCGATCGGTATGGACACGTACATCTCGCGCGCCATCCAGAACAACCCCACCGATATCGACCGCGCCACCTACGCCAACAATGTGGGTGCCGATCTGATGATCAGCCTGCGTTTCGACTCGCAACCGACGGTGGCCGCCAGCGGCGTCGCGTCCTATCACTTCGGCAACCTGCATGGCTCGGTGTCCACCATTGGACACATGCTGGCCGACTTTATTCAGCGAGAAGTGGCTGCTCGCACGGGATTACGCGACTGCAGAGCACACGGCCGGACGTGGGACCTGCTGCGCCTCACCCGGATGCCCACCGTGCAGGTGGACATCGGGTACATCACCTCGCCGAACGATGTCTCCATTCTGAGCGCCGCCCACTATCGCGATGTGGTGGCCGAGTCGATTCTGGCCGCGGTCAAGCGTGTGTACCTGCTCGGTAAGAACGACCGGCCTACTGGCACATTCACTTTCGATGAGCTGCTGGCCCACGAGCTGTCCGCCGGAAGTTAGTCCGAGCGCACCAGCTCGATCGCGCTTGCCGGACAGAGGTGCGCTGCCTCATCGGCCTTCGCCACCTGGTCCTCGTTCAGCACCCCAGCAGCCCTCGGTACGGCAGTGCCATCCGCATCCGCACTGAACAACTCCGGGTGCTGCGCAACGCAGTATCCGGACCCCATGCACAGATCCTGATCGACGATCACACTGAACCTTGCGTGGGCCCCGTCCACGGTCACGCCCTCGTTAGGGTAACGGGCAGCCCACCATCGAGCGTCACCGAAAAGTTGAAGTGGTGCTTAGGCTTCCAGGTCTGCGGGAGCGTCAGCCGATACCTCTGGAAAATGATCGCCAACAAGAACTGCGCGTTCATGTAGGCCATGCCGGTGCCGAGGCAGTGGTGTCTGCCCGACCCGAACGGCATGAATGCCAGTCTCGGACGCTCCCTGACAAGTGCCTGATCCATGAATCGATTCGGGTCGTAAGAGTCCGGGTTCACCCACCAACGTGGATCACGGTGCATCGAGTACAACGACGGGCCGACGATGGTGTATCGCGGGATGAGGTACCCACCTATCACGTCGTCTTCCATCGCGAATCTAGGATTGAGCGGGTGGCCCTGCAACCTCTGCCCCTCGTCGAAACACGCTTTCGCCCAAGACAACTTGGGTAGATCATCCGGCGTCGGCACTGCACCGTGCAGTGCGTCAACCTCTGCGTACAGCCGGTTGAGGTGATCCGGATGTGCCAGTAGTAGCGCGAGTGTCCACGACAGCGACGCCACCACCGTCTCGTATCCACCCGCCATCAGGATCATCAGTTCCATGCTGAGATCCCGCTCCGACAACGGACTTCCGTCATCGTAGGTCGCCTCCAACAACAGGCTCAACAGATCCGGGGTCTCGACCGGGTGCTTGCGGCGGTCCTTGATCAGCCTTCTCGTCAATCGCCACAGTCTCCACATCGACCTGGGCGCGCTCTCGCGCCCGGGTAGCGGCAGCAGGTTCGGTAGGGGGCTCATCAACGTCACCGACGCCATCAGCGACATGAAAGTCCTTAAGTCCACGTCGGTTTCGTGGATCTCCTGCGCGGTGATCGACGAGGAGAACATCGCGCGCAGGAACGCGGGTAAGGTCACCTGTGCGATCGCGTGTTGCAAGTCCACCTCCTGCCCGGTGTCTGCCCACCGTGCCCAGCTGTCGACTCGGCCCACGAATTCGTCGGCGATCACCTCTGCCACCCGCGCCAGATGGCGGCGTCCAAACATCGGCATGAGCATCCGGCGCCGCTGCCGGAACTTGTCTCCCTCCAGCATCGGAATCGCAGCACCGATCATGCCCATTGCCGCCTGGCCCGGCCCGATCATGCTGTACCGACCGACAGGATCGTCCATCACCTGGCTGGCGTAATCCGGATGGTTCACCACAATAATGCTGCCGCCCAACGGAAATGGAACGCTATAGATGTCACCGAACTCCTTTGCGCAGCGCCGGAAGAACTCGAAGGGTTCACGCCGCATCTCCGGGACACTCCCGACGAACGGTCGGCCAACGGGACCCGGTGGAGTGAGCGCCGCTCTCCCCACTCCCCGCACGGCGCTAGCCGCCAGAGGAATGCCTGCGCGGGTGATCCGCCATGGATCATGCCTACCGAAGGCAGATCCTCCGTGCCGTCTACCAATCTCGTTGACTTCGCGCACCGTCGGATTGAGCGGCAATGGCCCCCAATCTCCCGTCAGCTCACGTGGCAGCGACACATCTATTGCGCGGGATTGCGTCCCTGCGGAAGCCTCGAATGGACAAGCATCGGTCCTGTTCTCGGCAGTGGGTGGCTGCGGCATGCTCCTTGGTCTCCTTTTCCGAGGGGTGACTACGCCACGGGCACGGGCTGTTTGGAGGGTGCGCCACGCACCGGTCCCAACACCGTGGCTCCGACCGCATCGCGGTAACGCTGACACGTAGGTGAGTACGCCGCGATCACAACAGCCAGGAGGTTGAGGGCCGTGCACAGGCTGGCGATCGCCCACGACGGTCCGGGCCCGAGTCCCAGATGAATCGCGAAGTAGTTCGGCAGCGTGCAGATGATGGTGTAGGCGAGATATGCCCCAGGTGCGACGAATGGGATTATTGCCCAACGGTATCCGCGCATATGCGGCCGGATCACTACCAGTACCCAGGCGATCATCACCAGGAATCCGCCGTTCTGCACGAGGCTGGGCAATGGCACTCCGTACACCAGTGCGTTGTTGCTGTAGTACCTCATCAGGCCGAAATGACTGTTGACCATCTCACCGATGCATTCACCAATCCCGAAGATCACCGCGAACGAGATGAGTGTCCAAGCGGCCCAACCCTTTTTGATCATCTCGTAGACGAGTAGCGCCGTCGGCGCCGTACCCACCCAGACCAGCGGAACGAAGATCGGAAGGGGCCGGTCGGCGATCGTGACGTAGGGCAAGGCGTTGGTCATATAGGTGGTGGCACCAATGACGTCGAGCCATGGCTCGACGAAGTAGGGCAGGACTGTCACCCCGCTGAGCATGATTAGCCAATACATCAGCGCGTCTTCGTGCCTCCGTAGGGTCATCCATCCCACCCAAATCAGCGAAATCGCCAGGCAAGCAACAAGTATCGCGACGACGGTCCATGCCCACCACGGCTCACCGTGAATGACTGGTGGTGGACCCCACTGCGCACCCGTACTCCATCGTCTCGTCACAAGTGTCCTTTCGCCGTCGGCAAGCGGTTCATTCGGACACTAATGTCTGATTTGAGAATAAGTCAATCATTTCGAGACAAATCATTCCGTAAGACGACACGCCTCATCGTTAGCCTGCGGCGTCGACTATTCTCAGCCGCATGGAGGACCCCGCGGAACCGCCGATCCGCATGGCAGACCGGCAGCGCGCTCGACGCAGCGAGCTCGTCAAAGAAGAGGTGGTGGAGGCTGCCCTGGCGGAATTCTCCGAGCGCGGGTACCACCAGACATCGATCGCGCATATCGCGGAACGGCTCGGCACCGGCCACTCGATGTTCTATCGATACTTCACCAACAAACGCGACATCCTCGAGCACGTGGTACAGCACGCCACCCAGCGCACCGTCGAAACACTCAGTCACACGCTGCCCGGCCGCATTACGTCGCTCGACGAATTCCACGATTTTGCAGTGAATCTCGGACTTGCCTACATCGAGCTGGTGGTAGCAGATCCCCGACTGTCGCGCTTGATGCTGCAACAGGGTGCCGCCGTGGATGCGGAGATGACTGCGCAGTTCTGCCAGGTGTTCGACGCCGGGGCTTCGGTTCTGGCTGGCCTATTACGTGACGGGATCGAATCTGGTTATGTCCGGCCGGGTATCGACGTCGAGGCCGTCGCTGATTCGGTGGCCGGCATCCCGCTGGGAATACTTGCCCGCTACGGGCACGAACCCGATCAGGACATTCTCGCATCACGCGTACGCGCAACCGCCGACCTCGTCTGCCGGGGGATCGCCCCCTAGCGGGAATACGCCGCTCCCGGTGAGCGTTTCCGGCCGCTGTGAACACATTCACCGTCGGTGATGCGACAGTCACACAGCTCACCGAACTTGCGGTGTGGCCGATCCCGCCACACGATTGGTATCCAGCCATCAGCGAGCAACAGCTCGCGTTCGCCCGAGCCACCTATGCACCGTCGGCCATCTCGGCAGATGGTGCCGATCTGATCTTCTCCATCCACAACTACCTCATCGAGCTGGGCGACACCGTCGTGGTGGTCGACACCTGCTCGGGCAATCACAAGAACCGGCCCTTGTTCCCAGACCTCCACATGCTCGATACCGACTACCTGACTCACCTCAAGCACGCAGGATTTGATCCCGAGGACGTCGACATCGTCATCAATACCCATCTCCATCTGGACCATTGCGGGTGGAACACCCGGCTGATCAACGACACCTGGCAGCCCACCTTTTCAAACGCCACGTACCTGTTCCACGCCACTGAGCTCAAATACATTCAGGCACAATGGGAGTCGTCTCCGGCAGGTGAGTGGGCCGAGGGGGGCGGCTGGGTCTATCAGGACAGTGTCCTTCCGGTCCTCGAACATTCTCCGCACCGCTTCGTCGCCCCGGGGCATCAAATCCACGCGCACGGCTCCACGCGCATCACCACCCTGGACACAGCCGGGCACACACCGGGGCACCTTGCCATCGAAATCATTGCTCCGGGCACCGGTGTGATCATCTCCGGCGACGCGCTGCATCACCCCATGCAGGCCCAGTTTCCAGATCTGCCCTTTTTCGCGGACGCCGATCCTGTCATGGGTACCGCTGCTCGTCGCGCACTGCTCGGACGCTGTGCCGACGAAGACTTGCGCTTGGTGACCGCCCACTTCCCCGCACATCTACCGATGGGTGTCCGCCGCAGCGGCACTACGTTCGAATGGACGGACCCTCCGGCCGGGCAATGAGCCCTGCCGCTAGAACGCGGCGCCCACCACCGGGCCGGCCCCCGCTGGTTGCGGAATCCGCACCGACTCCAGGAGTCGCTCCAACGCGGCCTCCACGTCGGCCTTCCAGCCGAGCCCGCTGTCAAGCTCCAACCGCAGTCGCGGGAAATGCTGGTGTGGTGCGACCACCGTGAAACCCACATCCTTCAGGAAGTCGACATCGATCATGCACTGCTCGATGGTGCACTCCCCCAGTACATCTGCCGCTTCCGTATGCCTAGCCAACGATCCTTCGCAAAGATCCAGCGCCTCGCTGGTCCGGCCGAAGGCCTCCAGCGCGCGCACACCACGGCGCACTAACTCGGCGACCACATTGGCGATGATGCTGTGCGGCAATCCGTCTGACTCGTGACCCGGCTCCACACCCAAGGACGTCAGCAGGACTGCATCCGCGCTGACCGGGGCGGTTGGGAACAACCGCGCACGAGGCACCACCCCGGGCGGGGCATACAACGCGTATCCCACCGTCGCGGGCCGGGACTGCGGGCCGGCTATTGCGACCTGACCGCATGACCCCCACTCGAGCATGACCATCGACAGCCATGCTTCCTTCTCGAACTCTGGGTCCGACAGGTGCTGGCTGTCTCCGACGGTAGCGGGGTCCACTTCCCAGAAGACACACCGCCGGGCGTGCTTGGGCAGCTGCTCGAAACCATCGAGCCGCAAAGGAACGATCCGAGCCGACACTGGTCTTGTACGCCTCCACGTCAGGTCCACATGGTGCACGGAACGCCTCGAGCGTCCGGCAACCCTTCAAGGATATGCGAAATTTCTGGTTTGGCACCCGGCGACCTTGCCGCGATACCTGGAATGCGCGGCCGGAGCCGTCGCCGTGCCGATGATTCCCCTGTGGAGCCGAAATTTCTTACTTGCCAAGCGTTTTCGCGCGGAGGCCGCGCTTCGCGGGTTTTCGCGTCACAGTGACGTTTCTCCCCCGTGGGCTAGGACGTGGCTTCGCCGGACATCATGTCGACAATTCGCTGCAAATCTTCCACCGAGCCGAACTCGACAACGATTTTGCCCTTGCGCTTGCCCAGGCTCACCGTCACGCGGGTGTCGAAGGTACCCGACAGTCGCTCGGCGACATCCTGCAAGCCCGGCATCTGGATCGGCTTGCGCCGCGGCGCCGGCTTGGGAGCATCGCTGCGGTTCGCCAGCGTCACCGCTTCCTCGGCGGCACGCACCGACATTCCCTCGGCCACGATCCGGGCGGCAAGCTCCTCCTGCGCCTCGGCGCCACCCTCAAGAGCGAGTAGTGCTCGTGCATGGCCGGCCGATAGGACTCCCGCCGCGACCCTGCGCTGTACCGCGATCGGTAGGCGCAGCAGTCGGATCATGTTGGAGATCACCGGGCGCGATCGACCGATCCGGGACGCCAACTCTTCATGCGTCACTTCGAACTCATCGAGAAGCTGTTGGTACGCGGCCGCCTCTTCCAAAGGGTTCAGCTGTGCCCGGTGGATGTTCTCCAGCAGCGCGTCTCGAAGCAGATTGTCGTCGGCCGTCTCCCTGACAATCGCCGGGATCGTTTCCAAACCGGCCTCCTGGGTAGCACGCCACCGCCGCTCCCCCATGACGAGTTGGTAGTCACCGCCCTCGACCGCACGCACCACGATCGGCTGCATCACACCGAACTCGCGGATGGAGTGGACCAACTCCGCGAGCGCCTCCTCGTCGAAGACCTGGCGCGGCTGCTTGGGGTTGGGCCTGATGGTCGTCACCGCGATCTCGCGGTACACCGCGCCGATATCGGTGGCCGGTGCAGACGGAGCCGCTGGGCCGCCGCCGATGATCACATCGGCGGCCGCGTCACCCAGGCGCGGGCCTGCGGGGGTGGGTGCACCGTCCACCGGTGCCGTCGGGATCAGGGATGCCAGGCCTCGGCCGAGTCCGCCCTTACGCCGTGATGGTGGCGACTGACTCATCGGTTACTTCTCCCTTTTTGCATCCGCTGTACGCTCATGATCATCTTCTCGTAGTGCACGGCGCTCATTGTGGATCGCTCGCCGACGGGCTCGGCCGCTGCGCGAGTTCGCGTGCGGCATCCAAGTAGCTCAGGGCTCCCCGTGAACCCGGGTCGTATTCGAGGACGCTGGTTCCATATCCCGGAGCCTCTGAGACCTTGACGCTACGCGGGATGACCGACCCCAACACCTTCGGACCGAAGTGGCTACGCACTTCGTCCGCCACCTGGTCGGCGAGCTTGGTCCTACCGTCGTACATGGTCAACAGAATCGTCGACACATGCAGCGCGGGATTCAGGTGAGCCTGGACGAGTTCGATGTTGCGCAGCAGCTGACCAACGCCCTCCAGCGCGTAGTACTCACACTGGATCGGGATCAGCACCTCGTTCGCCGCCACGAGTGCGTTGACCGTCAGCAGGCCCAGCGAGGGCGGGCAGTCGATGAATACGAAGTCAAACGCGTCGGCGGGTAGCCCGGCGATCGCGCCACGCAGCCGACCCTCACGAGCCACCATCGAAACCAATTCGATCTCGGCACCGGCCAGGTCGATCGTCGCCGGAACGCAGAAGAGGTGCTCGCTCTGTGGGCTGGATTGGATCGCGTCCTTGATGGGGATCTCACCGAGTAGGACTTCGTACGACGACGGGGTGCCCGCACGATGATCGGCACCCAGCGCGGTGCTCGCATTGCCCTGTGGATCGAGATCGATCACCAGAACATTGAGACCCTGCATCGCCATCGCGGCGGCGAGGTTCACCGCGGTTGTGGTCTTGCCGACGCCACCCTTCTGGTTGGCGATCGTCAGCATCCGGCGATGCGCCGGCTTCGGAAGACGGACCGATCCTTGCTTGATCTGGGTGGCACGCTGAGCGGCTGCACCGATCGGGGTCTCCGACTCCTCAAAGTTCGCGGGCGAGCGGTGGCCGTCACCCGTTGCGCCGGTTTCACGTGAAACATCGTCGCTAGTCACTGTCGTCTCCTTGATCGGATGCTCATCGGCTCCGCTTCCGCGTACCGTCGCGGGAGCTTCCCCGTCGACGGCCTCCGTCGCATTCTTTCCGCCGCGCGACCACCACCGTGGTTGGCGGATCGAGGTACCGCGTGCCACACTGCACCACCCTCACATCGTCAGCGCCGAGCAGGCTCAGCGCACTACCGTACTGCTGCACTTCTTCATCGGCCCGATCGCCTTTGATCGCCAACATGCGTCCGCCGACCCGCGTCAACGGAAGGGACCACCGACCGATCTTGTCCAGTGCCGCGACCGCCCGAGACGTGACCGCGTCCGCCCCGCCAACCTCCGCGATAACACTTGGTTCCTCCGCCCGGCCGCGCACCACCGATACGTTGGTGAGGCCCAGCCGCTCGATCATTTCACGGAGGAAGTCGGTGCGGCGCAGCATCGGCTCGACCAGAACGATATCGACGTCGGGGCGTGCGATACCCAACGGAACACCCGGCAGACCCGCACCGCTTCCGACATCGATCACTCGCTCACCGGAGTCGAGTAACTCCCCCAGCACAGCGCTGTTGAGGATGTGGCGCTCCCACAATCGATCGGCCTCGCGTGGGCCAATCAGACCGCGCTCCACACCAATCGTCGCGAGTGCGTCAACGTAGTCGACCGCTAGAGGCAGCCGCTCGCCGAAGACCTCGGCTGCGGCCTCCGGCACCGGGAGGGTCTCGCCGTGTTTCACGTGAAACATTCCTCCCGGAGCGCGGCCACTGAATTACATGGATGAGATTTGGTGGCGACTAGTCGTGCAGGACGACGACACGACGCGAGGGCTCCACGCCCTCGCTCTCGCTGTGCACACCGTCGATTGCCGCAACGGCGTCGTGCACGATCTTGCGCTCGAAAGGAGTCATGGGCGCGAGCTCCTCGCGCTCACCGGACTCCAGCACCTGCTTGGCGATCTTCGTGCCCAGCGCCGCCAGCTCGTCGCGACGACGGCCACGCCAGTTCGCGATATCCAGCATCAGGCGGCTGCGCTCACCGGACTTCTGCTGCACCGCCAGTCGGGTCAATTCCTGCAACGCGTCGAGCACCTCGCCCTTGCGGCCAACGAGCTTGGACAGGTCGCCCCCGCCGTCGATGCTCACGATCGCGCGGTCTCCCTCGACATCGAGGTCGATATCGCCATCGAAGTCCAGGACGTCGAGGAGCTCCTCGAGATAGTCGCCGGCGATCTCGCCTTCGGCAACCAGACGTTCCTCGAGATCCACCGTGCGCGTCTCACCCTCGGGTGCGGCGTCGACCTCGGTTGTGGTCTCTTCGGCTTGAGTGTCCAGATCGGTCATCGTTCTTCTCCCTCTGTCACGCCCGTGCAGAATCGCGGGCGGTTAGCGCTTGCGGCGACGATCGGGCCGAGCACCCGGCTTCGGGGTGCGGCTCGTCGTACCTGATCCATTGGTGGAGTCCGGGGAAGCCTGTCCCCCGGTGTCCTCGTCCGTGCCACCCGATTCCACAATCTCGGTGCTATCGGATTCGTCTGCTTGTTTCGCCGGCTGGTTCTTCCCGCCGCGCGTCGGCTTGGCACCTGGCTTCGGGGCATTCGCGGCCCGTCGCTCCAGATCCGCCTGCTTCTTCTCTTCTTCTTCCTTAGCGATGTGGTTGAAGACGTAGTGCTGCTGACCGAACGTCCAAATGTTGTTGGACACCCAGTACAGGATGATGGCGATCGGCAGGAACGGACCACCCACGACCACACCGAGCGGGAACACGTACAGCGCCAACCGGTTCATGATCTGGGTCTGCGGGTTGGCCTGGGCCTCAGGACTCTGCCGCGCGATAGAGGCCCGGCTGTTGAAGTAGGTCGCGATACCCGCGATGACCATCAACGGTATCGAGACTCCCGCGACAGCCCACCTGTTGAATTCGGTGAACGCGTCCAGACCCGTTGTCTGGATCATCGTGGCGCCCAGCGGGGCACCGAACAGGTTCGCGTCCAGGAAGTTGGCCACGTCGCCGGCACTGAAAATGTAGTTGCCCGTGGCGCGGTTCGCTTCTACCGACATATGCACCTGACCGAAGCCACCGGTAGTTCTGTTGAACGAACGCAGTACGTGGAACAGACCCAGGAAGACCGGAATCTGGGCCAGCATCGGCAGGCAGCCAAGGATCGGATTGAAACCGTGCTCGCGCTGTAGCTTCTGCATCTCCAGTGCCATGCGCTGACGATCGTTCTTGTACTTCTTCTGCAGAGCCTTGATCTGTGGCTGCAGCTCCTGCATCTGCCGGGTGGTCCGAATCTGGCGGACGAACGGCTTGTACAGAATCGCGCGGAGGGTGAACACGAGGAACATCACCGACAGCGCCCATGCGAAGAAGTTCTTGGGGCCCAGCAGGTACGCGAACAGCTTGTACCAAACCCACATGATCGCCGAGACGGGGTAGTAGATGAACCCGAGACTGAACCAATCAAACATCCGCTGTACTCCTCCGCACGCTCACGTGCTCTACGTCTTCGTGCTTGGTATGGCGTTCAGGAATCGGATCCCATCCACCGTGGTGCCAGGGCCCGCACTTCAGTAGGCGGATCGTGGCCAACCAACCGCCGCGGACCAGTCCGTGCACGGTCAACGCCTCGACCGCGTACTGGCTGCAGGTCGGCATAAACCGGCAACTGGGCAGACGCATCGGCGAGACCCAGGTTTGATACAGGCGAATCAGGAAGATCACCGCGCGTGCGGGACGGCTTTTCATGGCTGCCGCTCTGGTGCGGGTTCCAACCGGTGTATCGACCGGTGGACTCCGTCTCGCAATTGCTGACGCAGACTCGCCGAGAGTGCGGTGCTGCTACTGGGCAGCGCTCTGATCACCATGCGATCCACGGGTTCAAGTGTGGGGAGCACCTCGGCGGCAACATGCCGGAGTCGACGAGACACCCGATGGCGCACTACCGCGCCGCCTACCGATTTCCCGACGATCAAACCGACCTTGGGACCCTCAGCCTCGGCTGGTGTAGAACCCACACAGCCACGTTGCAGATGAATCACCAAGTCGGCGTGGGCAGTTCGAACTCCACGCTTGACGGTCTGCCGGAATTCGGATGATTTGGTCATCCGGTGTCGAGTCGGTAACACCGACTACCTACCTGCGCCCGAAACTCAGGCGGTCAGTTCCTTGCGGCCCTTACGACGCCGGACCGCAATGATTGCGCGTCCGGCACGGGTGCGCATGCGCAACCGGAACCCGTGGGTACGCGCGCGACGCCGATTGTTTGGCTGGAAGGTCCGCTTGCCCTTTGCCACCGCTACTACTCCTTTATATCCGTCACGTGCTCAACTGACATCACTCACGCCGCCCGTTCACGACGCATGCGATGTGCTGAGACGCATCAGTCCGTTGGTACTGCTTACTCGCCACCGGCGCGGTGCCTACGGAATCTCGGGTTTCACCCCTGATGACGTGCGGGTCGCGGCCGTGCCGCCAACGTTCGGGCGACTGTTCGAGGGTACTGACCTGCTCGTCGCCGGTCAAACTGATCTCAACCGTCACACGCGTATCCCCTCTGCACAGCAGTCCGTCACCTTTACGAAAGTTGTCACGGTAGTCACGGGATAGGTTGGCGGGGCGGCACAAAAACTGTTAGCTTCTGCGAATGCCGTTTCCACCGGGCGAATGCATCGGAACCACCCACGCGGGCCGATGCCGATCGCGGTCGGACACCGACTAGCCGGTCCCCCGGAGCAGGTGATCCGACGTGATCTCCTGGTATGCGCACACTGACCACCACAGGGGTGGTCTGCTTTGTTGTCCACAGGTGTGGATAACCGTGTGGAAACCCACGACCGATCATTGAAAAGGGGCTACTGTCGACGTGTCCCCTACTGCCAGAGAGATGCTCGCCGTTGACTGATGAACTGAATTCCCAGTTCACGGCGGTATGGAATACCGTCGTCGCAGAGCTCAATGGTGACGACAACCAATATTTGTCGAGTTTTCCGCCACTCACGCCTCAGCAGCGCGCCTGGCTCACATTGGTCAAGCCACTCACCATGGCCGAAGGTTTCGCACTGCTTTCCGTGCCGTCCAGCTTCGTGCAAAACGAGATCGAACGGCACCTGCGCGGACCCATCGTGGAGGCACTTTCCCGTCGCCTCGGCGAGAACGTCGAGCTGGGCGTGCGAATCGCGGCGCCGGCTCCTGGCGAAGATTTGGAAGTCGCCGGCCCCACGCCCGAACTCGAGCTCGACGAGGTCGATGAGACCACCGAGGCGCTTGCTAGCGCACACGAATCGTGGCCGTCCTATTTCATCAACCGTCCGGGCGGGGCCGACAAGGCCGAGACCCCTGACACGAGCCTCAATGCGCGCTACACCTTCGAATCTTTCGTTATCGGAGCATCCAACCGGTTCTCGCATGCGGCCGCCGTCGCAGTTTCCGAAGCTCCCGCCCGCGCGTACAACCCGTTGTTCATCTGGGGCGAATCCGGGTTGGGTAAGACACATCTACTGCACGCCGCCGGGAACTATGCCCAGCGCCTGTTTCCCGGTATGCGCGTCAAGTACGTCTCCACCGAAGAGTTCACCAACGACTTCATCAATTCTTTGCGCGATGACCGTCGAGTCGCCTTCAAACGCAGCTACCGCGACATCGACGTTCTCTTGGTCGACGACATTCAGTTCATCGAGGGCAAGGAAGGTATCCAGGAAGAGTTCTTCCACACCTTCAACACCCTGCACAACGCCAACAAGCAGATCGTGATCTCCTCCGACCGGCCTCCGAAGGGCCTGGCCACTCTTGAGGACCGGCTGCGCACCCGATTTGAGTGGGGCCTCATTACCGATGTTCAGCCCCCCGAACTGGAAACGCGGATCGCGATCCTGCGCAAGAAGGCACAGATGGATCGGCTGGACGTCCCCGATGACGTCTTGGAACTCATCGCAAGCCGGATCGAACGCAATATTCGGGAACTCGAAGGGGCGCTCATCCGGGTGACCGCTTTCGCCTCGCTGAACAAGTCCCCCATCGAGCTGTCGCTGGCCGAGATTGTGCTGCGCGACCTCATCCCCGACTCAAACTCCATTCAGATAAGCGCCGCCACGATCATGGCGGTCACCGCGGAGTACTTCGACACCACCGTGGAAGAGCTTCGTGGGCCCGGCAAGACACGGGCACTGGCGCAGGCGCGCCAGATCGCCATGTACCTCTGCCGCGAACTCACGGACCTCTCGCTGCCCAAGATCGGCCAGACGTTTGGCCGTGACCACACCACCGTCATGTATGCCGACAAGAAGGTCCGTGGCGAAATGGCTCAGCGGCGTGAGGTTTTCGATCACGTCAAGGAACTCACCGCCCGGATCCGCCAGCGTTCCCGGCACTGACCTAATTCCTGCCCCACCCGGCCCCCGCGGCCGGGTTTTTTTGTCTCACCGCACCGCGCCGGGCCCCCAACACGTACCCATTTCAAGACTTTTCGAGATTTTTCTCGATGATTTTTTGTCACCTCGTGTGGCTCACACGTCACATCCACACCAATCGAAGTTGTGCACAGGACTGTGGACTGCCGTGGGGCAAACCTACGATCGGTTGGGGGTTGCTGAACGAATGACATGTCCTCCACATCCGCGGGCCGCAACCCTCTTCGGAATCCACAAACTCCTGACAACCCCGCTGAGCCTCTGTCGTGCGACAACACTTGTCTGTCCACAGATTCCACAGCACCTACTAATACTGCTTAGATCTCTATCTAATCTTTCTCTCTAAAAGCAGCTGTGTGGATGGACGCGTCAACAAGGACCGTCCAGCCGGTAACCCGGCAGTGGACTTCAGGGATCGTCGGAGAGACGGATCCGCTTTCCCGATGCGTCGAAAGCATCTACGGTTGTGCTTCGGAAGTCGCATGGCCTGAGACTTCCCACTCCGAGTGACAGAACTTGTGCACGGTGCCCCGGTGACGTGCCGGGGGTCGTCCGATGCGCTGTTAACGCTGTCACCCGGGCGTGCCACGATGGCTATCACGGATTTTTGTGTGCAGACAGTCCGACCTGGACAACGAGGAAGCGAAGGGTATTCATGGATCTTGCGAGCCCCACTGCCGCAGACACCAGCCTGAAGTTCAGGGTCGCGCGCGACGACTTCGCCGATTCGGTGGCGTGGGTGGCGCGGAGTCTGCCCTCGCGGCCGACGGTTCCGGTCTTGGCTGGTGTGCTGCTGACCGCGCATGACACGGGTTTGACCCTCTCCGGCTTCGATTACGAGGTTTCCGCGCAGGTGCAGGTGCCGGCGGAGGTTGCCGCCTCCGGTAGTGCGCTGGTGTCGGGCCGACTTCTTTCGGATATCACCCGGTCGCTGCCCAATAAGCCTGTCGATGTGGCGTTGGAAGGTACACGCCTGTTGATCAGCTGTGGAAGCGCGAAGTTCTCGCTGCCGAGCATGCCGGTCGAGGATTACCCGGCATTGCCCTCGCTGCCGGAGGAGACCGGTGCCCTGGGGTCGGAGGTGTTTTCCGAGGCGATCGGCCAGGTCGCGGTCGCTGCGGGTAAGGACGATACGCTCCCGATGCTGACCGGTATCCGGGTTGAAATCAACGGCGACACAGTGGTTTTGGCGGCAACAGACCGCTTCCGTCTGGCTGTTCGCGAGCTGAAGTGGACATCCGGATCAGGTGAGACAAGCGCCGCGGTGTTGGTTCCGGCCAAGACGTTGTCCGAGGCGGCAAAGTCTGCGTCCAGTGGATCAGACGTGCAGCTCGCGCTGGGCGCGGGTTCGGCGATCGGATCCGAAGGTCTGCTGGGCATCGTCAGCAACGGCAAGCGCAGTACGACCCGCCTGCTGGACGCCGAGTTCCCCAAGTTCCGGCAGTTGCTGCCGACCGAGCACACCGCACTGGCCACCGTCGGTATCGCCGAGTTGGTGGAAGCCATCAAACGTGTTGCGCTGGTTGCCGACCGTGGAGCGCAGATCCGGCTGGAATTCGAGCCGGGACTGCTGCGGTTGTCGGCAGGTGCCGATGATGTGGGCCGTGCCGAGGAAGAACTCGAAGTGGATTTCGTCGGTGAACCGCTGACCATCGCCTTCAATCCGACGTACCTGACCGATGGTCTGGGATCGCTGCACTCGAATCGGGTGACTTTCGGCTTCACGACTCCCAGCCGTCCGGCCGTACTTCGTCCGGCGGAAGACGATCAAAGCTCGCCAGAAGGCCCCGGGCCGTTTACGGCAGCGCAAACTGACTATGTCTATCTATTGATGCCGGTGCGCCTGCCCGGCTAGGGCTCGCGCCCCAAGTGGTATAGGTACTGGTCATCGGAGGTTATAGGTCATGCAGCTGGGTTTGGTTGGACTGGGCAAGATGGGTTTCAACATGCGCGATCGGCTGCGCGCCGGTGGGCATGAGGTCATCGGATACGACCCACGCCCGGAGGTCACCGATGTGCCCTCGCTTAAAGGGCTGGCCGATGCCTTAGAGGCGCCTCGTGTGGTGTGGGTGATGGTGCCGTCGGGTCCGATTACCCAACAGACGATCGCTGAGCTTGCCGAGGAATTGTCCGAGGGCGACCTCGTGATCGACGGCGGTAACTCGAGGTTCACCGAAGACCAGCCGAATGCGGATCTGTTGGCGGCCAAGGGGATTGGATACATCGATGCGGGTGTATCCGGCGGGGTATGGGGCAAGGAAAATGGCTACGGGCTGATGGTCGGGGGCAGCGACGCCGATGTGGCGCGGGCGTTGCCGATCTTTGACACGCTGCGTCCCGAGGGTGATCGTGCGGACGGCTTCGTACATGCCGGCCCGGTCGGCGCGGGTCACTACGCCAAGATGATTCACAACGGTATCGAGTACGGTCTCATGCATGCCTATGCCGAGGGGTACGAGCTGCTGGCGGCCGAACCGCTGATCACCGATGTGCAGGCCGTACTGCAGGCCTGGACCAAGGGCACCGTGGTGCGGTCATGGCTGCTGGATCTGCTGGCCAAGGCGTTGAAGGAAGATCCCGGCTTCGACGCGATTTCCGGATACACCGAAGACTCCGGAGAGGGACGTTGGACGGTCGAGGAGGCCATCAACCATCGGGTGCCCGCGCCGGTCATCGCCGCGTCGTTGTTCGCGAGATTTGCTTCGCGGCAGGAAGATTCACCTGCAATGAAGGCGGTATCGGCGTTGCGTAACCAGTTCGGCGGCCACGCGGTCAAGCGCGTCGGTCTCTCCGGATAAGGACGCGCGCGGACCGACGTGTACGTACGACAGCTGGGATTGCGAGACTTCCGGTCGTGGGAACGAGTTGACCTGGAGCTCGAACCCGGGCGCACCGTGTTCGTCGGCCCCAACGGCTACGGCAAGACTAATCTTGTTGAGGCCCTTTGGTATTCGTCAACCCTGGGTTCGCACCGAGTCGCCACCGACGCTCCCCTGGTACGCAACGGTGCCGAAAGGGCGGTGGTGTCGACCATCGTCGTCAATGACGGCCGGGAACTGGCGATCGATCTGGAGATCGCGGCCGGGCGGGCGAACAAGGCACGGATAAACCGCTCCCCAGTGCGCAGCCCACGGGAGATCGTTGGAATTCTGCATGCCGTGCTGTTTGCACCCGAGGACCTGTCTTTGGTGCGCGGCGACCCGTCTGATCGACGCCGTTTTCTCGACGATCTGCTGATTCAGCGCCGTCCCCGGATGGCTGGCGTACGTGCCGACTACGACAAGGTGCTCCGGCAGCGCACCGCGCTGCTCAAGACCGCAGGTGCGGCGTTGAGACAGCGGAATGATCAGAGTGTGCTGGATACCCTCGATGTGTGGAACGGGCACCTGGTTGCACACGGCGCCGAATTACTTTCTGCGCGTATCGAATTGGTGGGTGAGTTGCGGCCACTGGTGGAAAAGTCGTACCAGCTGCTGGCGCCCGCATCGCGGCTGGCCGATATCGCGTACCGCAGTAGTGTCGAGGGCGTCGATGGAGAACTTTCGGTGGAACGCCTTGCGGAGGCACTGCACGCCGGGCTGGCTGCCAAGAGGTCGGCAGAGATTGAACGCGGAGTCTGCCTGGTGGGACCACACCGAGACGACCTGGAGCTGCGGCTCGGCGATGGGCCTGCGAAAGGCTTCGCCAGTCATGGGGAATCGTGGTCTTTTGCCTTGGCCCTGCGGCTTGCCGCGTTTGACCTGCTCCGTTCCGACGGCACCGACCCCCTGCTGATGCTCGACGATGTGTTCGCAGAACTCGATGGCGCCAGGCGGAGGTCGTTGGCCACTGTCGCGGCCGACGCGGAGCAAGTACTTGTGACCGCCGCGGTCCCCGACGACGTTCCCGAGGAATTGTCGGCGCGCACGGTTACCGTCGACGTACAGGAAGATCCTTCGGGACGAAAGTCGGTGGCGCATGAGTGAGGAAGAGGCCTGGCCGCCGGAGCATCTGGCCGGGGTGACAGGGATGGATTTGGTGCGCCGGGTGCTCGAAGAGGCACGTGGCGCGGCCAAACAGCAAGGTAAAGACATCGGCAGAGGCGGCAGATCACCGCAGCAGCGTCGACGGGTCGCAGGGGGGCGCCGCACCTGGTCAGGTCCGGGACCGGATGCGCGGGATCCGCAGCTGCTGGGAAGGGCGGCAGGAGATCTGGCCAATCGCCGGGGCTGGTCCTCGCGAGTCTCCGAGGGCGCGGTGTTCGGCCGGTGGGAGGCCGTCGTCGGCGAGCAGATTGCCGCACATGCGACCCCGACCGCCCTGAACGAGGGAGTACTGACAGTCTCGGCGGAGTCCACAGCCTGGGCGACGCAGCTGCGGCTGGTGCAGGCGCAGCTGTTAGCGAAGATCGCCGCGGCGGTGGGAGACGGGGTGGTGACGAGTCTGAAGATCTCCGGGCCGACCGCGCCCTCCTGGCGTAAGGGTCCCCGACATATCGCCGGACGCGGCCCGCGCGATACCTATGGTTGAGGGCTCATCGCCGCGTCATGCCGTAGAACCGGTGTCTAGAGCGTCCTGACACGGCCTGATCCGAGATATGCGACGGACGGCGTAAATGGAGGGGATGAAACATGCCCTGAAGCTAGGTGCCGCCGGTACAGACCAGTAGGATGTTGGTAACACGGTTCGCTGGGTCTGTGGCCCGCGAGAGTCGTTACTTCCAGACAGGAGACAAAGTCGATCGTGGCTGCGCCGAAGAAGAGTGCCAAGAGCGAATACAGTGCCGACTCGATCACCATTCTAGAGGGGCTCGAAGCGGTCCGGAAACGTCCCGGCATGTACATCGGGTCCACCGGTGAACGCGGTCTGCACCATCTGATCTGGGAAGTTGTCGACAACTCCGTTGATGAGGCGATGGCCGGTTACGCCACCACCGTCGAGGTGACGATGCTTGAGGACGGCGGCATCCAGGTCAAGGACGATGGCCGCGGCATCCCGGTGGCCATGCATGCCTCCGGCATACCCACCGTTGACGTCGTCATGACCCAGCTGCACGCCGGCGGCAAATTCGACTCGGATTCCTACGCGGTGTCGGGCGGCCTGCACGGTGTGGGTATCTCCGTAGTGAACGCGCTCTCGACCAAGGTCGAGCTGGAGATCCTGCGCGATGGCCACGAGTGGCAGCAGGTGTACACGGCCTCAGTGCCGGGCACACTGCAGCAGGGCGCGGCCACCAAGAAGACGGGCACCACGGTCCGGTTCTGGGCGGATCCGGAGATCTTCGAGACCACTACCTACGACTTTGAGACGGTCGCCAGGCGCCTCCAGGAGCAGGCTTTCCTCAACAAGGGTCTGACCATCAAGCTCACCGATGAGCGTGTGAGTAACGCCGACGTGACCGACGAGGTGGTCAGCGACACTGCCGAGGCGCCTAAGAGCGCCGAGGAGCAGGCCGCGGAATCGGCTGCGCCGCATAAGGTTAAGAACCGCGTCTTCCACTACCCCGATGGCCTGGTCGACTTCGTCAAGCACATCAACCGCACAAAATCAGCCATCCACACCACCATCGTCGACTTCTCCGGAAAAGGTGAAGGCCACGAGGTCGAGATCGCGATGCAGTGGAATGCGGGCTACTCCGAGTCGGTGCACACCTTCGCCAACACCATCAACACCCACGAGGGTGGCACGCACGAAGAAGGATTTCGCGCGGCGCTCACGACGGTGGTCAACAAGTACGCCAAGGAGAAGAAACTTCTCAAGGAGAAGGACACCAACCTCACCGGTGATGACATCCGTGAGGGATTGGCAGCGGTCATCTCGGTAAAGGTCGGTGAGCCTCAGTTCGAGGGTCAGACCAAGACCAAGCTGGGTAACACCGAGGTCAAGTCGTTTGTGCAGAAGGTGTGCAACGAGCAGCTGCAGCATTGGTTCGACTCGAACCCTGCCGACGCAAAAACCGTTGTGAATAAGGCGGTTTCGTCGGCACAGGCGCGGATCGCGGCGCGCAAGGCGCGCGAGCTGGTCCGCCGCAAGAGCGCCACCGACATCGGTGGGTTGCCCGGCAAGCTGGCCGACTGCCGCTCCACCGATCCGTCGAAGTCGGAACTATATGTGGTGGAGGGTGACTCGGCCGGTGGTTCGGCCAAGAGCGGCCGCGACTCGATGTTCCAGGCCATCCTGCCGCTGCGCGGCAAGATCATTAACGTTGAAAAGGCGCGTATCGACCGGGTTTTGAAGAACACCGAAGTCCAGGCGATCATCACCGCGTTGGGCACGGGTATCCACGACGAGTTCGATATTGCCAAGCTGCGGTATCACAAGATCGTGTTGATGGCCGACGCCGACGTTGACGGCCAACACATTTCGACGTTGCTGCTGACGTTGTTGTTCCGTTTCATGCGCCCGCTGGTGGAGCACGGCCACATCTTCCTGGCGCAGCCGCCGCTGTACAAGCTCAAGTGGCAGCGCAGCCAGCCGGAGTTCGCGTACTCCGACCGTGAGCGCGACGGGCTGATGGAGGCCGGGCTCAAGGCCGGCAAGAAGATCAACAAGGACGACGGCATCCAGCGCTACAAGGGTCTTGGTGAGATGGATGCCAAGGAACTGTGGGAGACCACCATGGACCCGTCCGTGCGTGTGCTGCGTCAGGTGACACTCGACGATGCGGCCGCGGCCGACGAGCTGTTCTCGATTCTGATGGGCGAGGACGTCGAGGCGCGCCGCAGCTTCATCACCCGAAACGCCAGGGACGTGCGCTTCCTCGACGTGTAGTGGCGCTCGCCCAACCGGCGAGATAGTTGCCGCGTCTTCGACGGAACGGCCTCGGGCAGGTATCGACGTTAGTGCTGTGCCAGCCGTTCTAACAGCAGTGACGAGTCAGCGTCCTTCAGCTCGATACCGAAGATGTCGCGCAGTGCCACCACGACTTCCTCGGGTGTCAGCTGCCGTGTCTTGCGGCCTATGGCGGGGCGGATGTAGTGCAACTCGCGGTGGTCCAGGATGTATGCGTGATCGGGCGTGATCTTCTGTACGAAAACCCTTGTACTGAAGGGTGAATGGGGACTCGATGCGACGAAGTAACTCGCGGCGCGATAGTCGATCGGGTACTGCGGTTCCAGCACGAAGGTGTACCGGCTCATCCACCCTGGCAGCGTTCCGTCCTCGGCGGCCTCGGACAGGGTCCAGCCGTCGGCGCCGGGTGTGACCTCGCCGCGCAGCAGTTGGTACGTCCACGATCCGTCGTCGATGGTGGCCTCGTCGACAATGCGTATCGGGGCCAGAGGGCTGGTGCCGAATCCGACATCGCAGAGCCACTGTTGTCCGTCGAGCCGGACCACGAGCATGCCGTGCGTCGCCGGCCGAATGGTGGTGGCGCCCATCTGCACGCGCCCCTGAATTCCGAAGAAGTCGAAGCCGAGGCGCTCAAGAACCGCTGCGAACACGGCGACGTGCTCGTAGCAGTAGCCGCCGCGGGGCCCGCGCAGCAGCTTCGCCTGAACCGCCGGGATATCCAGTGCGACGTGCTTGTGCAGCACCGCATCGAGGTTCTCCCACTTGACGTTCAGGACGTGCCCACGCTGTAGGCGCCGCAGGGTGTCCAGGGACGGCGCCCGGGCGCCGTCGAAGCCTATGAAGGCCAGGTATTCGTCGAGCGCGAGCTCGTCTCCGTTCCACATGGTGTGGACAACGTACTAGCAGCCCTGGGTATCGCTGTAGCGCCGTGGACCATATCTGGCAGAACGGTGGAACGGTGCTGGTCGCGACACCAATCGGACGCGTTTCGTCGCCGGTGAGGACGCCGATGGGCACTGGTCTGTCATGTCACCGCCCACCCGTACGCTGACCGCATGGCCGCTGACCGCCCCACCATCTACTTTGCGTCACAACGAGACTGGGAAGAGTGGCTGGAAGAGAACCACGCGGACTCCCCCGGCGTCTGGATCAAGATGGCCAAGAAGGCCAGCGGCATCCCCAGTCTCAACCACAAGGAAGCCCTGGAGGAAGCACTCTGCTTCGGGTGGATCGACGGACAAGCCAAATCCCTCGACGAGCAGTACACCCTGCGCATGTTCACCCCACGCCGCGCCCGCAGCACCTGGTCGAAGATCAACGTCGGCCATATCGAACGGCTCACCGGCGAGGGCCGGCTCAGGCCTGCAGGCCTACGAGAAGTAGACGCCGCCAAGGCTGACGGCCGTTGGGACGCCGCCTACAGCTCGCAGGCCACCATCGAAGTCCCCGAGGACTTCGCGCGGGCACTGCGCGCCAAGCCGAACGCGCAGCAGTTCTTCGACTCCCTCACCAAGACGGCGCGCTGGCCGTTCCTGTTCCGCCTCACCACCATCAAGAGACCAGAGACTCGTGCCCGGCGGATCGTGCAGTACGTCGAGTTACTGGCGCAGGGAAAGACGTTGAGCTAGCGCTCAGGCCTTGTGCGCAACGGACACGATGTAGTCCGAATGGAGCGAGAAGAGCCGCATACCCACCGAGTTGAACTGCGCGCGCAGCAGCGGGTTGACATGTTTCATGTCGGGTTGGCGCAACCGCTTGGCCAGGAACTTGGACAGCGGTGGATAGACATCATCGGCGATGGACCATGTCTCGGCCCGGGCAAAGCCCATGTCCAGCAGCAGATCCCGGTATCCCTGTACATCGACGGCCCAGGGCACGGCGCTCGGCGGCGCACCCTGCCAGCCGCGACGCGCCACCTGATTACGTGCCAGCGCGGTCAGCGCGGTACGCCGCGGGACGATGTCCGCCGTCACCAGCCGTCCACCGGGCTTGAGCACGCGCAGCGCCTCCCGGAAGAAGTCGATGCGCGACGGGAAATGAAAGGCCGACTCCAGCGCCACCACCTTGGTGCAGGACTCGTTGCCGAACGGTAGATCGGTGGCCGAGGCCTTGACGTAGGAGATCGTGTCGGACAGACCGGCCTCGGCGACCCGTCGAGTCGAGATCGCGATCTGCTCCTCGGCGATGTTGACCCCGGTGATCTTCTTCACCTTGAACTCGTTGGCCCACAGAATGTCTTGATCGCCGTATCCGCAGCCGCAGTCCACCACCACATCTTTCGAGGTGAACCCCGCGCTGGAGGCAATCAGGCGCGCAAGGTCGCGGCTGGCCTCGTCGAGGGTTGTCGGGTGGTCGCGCCAGTACCCGAAGTTGATGAAGAGCGACTCTTCGCCGAATAAGTTCTGTGGACCGACGATGTCGTAGACCATTCCGGTCTTGGGGCCGTCGGCGTTCGACGCCGCGACCGCAGCCATGCGCCGCCACTCGTCGGCCCATCGGCGTAGCCGTTTGCCAGTGGATTCCTCGGTGAAATCGGACGTCAGAGTGGTCATGGCTGGCAGCTCCCTTTCGGCCCTGGCCGCCTCGTTGCGGCTCACGCCTGCGTAACAAACAGTACCGGATACTTGGGATAGCGGCATCTAAAGCCGCTGAGAACGACGCACGGGCCTGGATCCGAGAAACCCATCGCAGAAGTGACTAGGCTGGTGGGGTTGCCCGGCCTTCTCCGGGCGCAGCATGAACGAGGAGCACATGACCGACACAACGCTGCCCCCCGGCGGTGACGACGCCGTCGACCGGATCGAACCGGTAGACATCCAGCAGGAGATGCAGCGCAGCTACATCGATTACGCCATGAGCGTGATCGTGGGCCGCGCCCTGCCCGAAGTGCGCGACGGCCTCAAGCCCGTGCACCGCCGCGTCCTTTACGCGATGTACGACTCCGGGTTCCGGCCCGACCGCAGCCACGCCAAGTCGGCGCGCTCGGTGGCCGAGACCATGGGCAACTACCACCCACACGGCGACGCCTCCATCTACGACACCTTGGTGCGTATGGCGCAGCCCTGGTCGCTGCGTTACCCGCTGGTGGACGGCCAAGGAAACTTCGGTTCGCCGGGTAACGATCCCGCCGCCGCCATGCGTTACACCGAGGCCAGGCTGACACCGCTGGCCATGGAAATGCTGCGTGAAATCGACGAGGAGACAGTCGATTTCATTCCCAACTACGACGGCCGGGTCATGGAGCCGACCGTGCTGCCGAGCCGGTTCCCGAACCTGCTGGCCAACGGCAGCGGCGGTATCGCCGTCGGTATGGCCACCAACATGCCGCCGCACAACCTGCGTGAGTTGGCCGAGGCCGTGTACTGGGCGCTGGACAACCACGAGGCCGACGAGGAGACCACCCTCAAGGCGGTCTGCGAAAAGATCACCGGCCCCGATTTCCCGACATCCGGCTTGATCGTTGGAACACAAGGGATTCACGACGCGTACACCACCGGGCGCGGCTCCATCCGCATGCGCGGTGTCGCCGAGATCGAGGAAGACTCCAAGGGCAGAACGTCTTTGGTGATCACCGAGTTGCCGTACCAGGTCAACCACGACAACTTCATCACTTCGATCGCCGAGCAGGTGCGCGACGGCAAGATCGCGGGCATCTCCAACATCGAAGACCAGAGCTCCGACCGTGTCGGCCTGCGAATTGTGGTGGTGCTCAAGCGCGATGCCGTTGCCAAGGTGGTGCTGAACAACCTCTACAAGCACACCCAGCTGCAGACCAGCTTCGGCGCCAACATGCTGTCGATCGTCGACGGCGTGCCGCGCACGCTACGCCTGGATCAGCTGATCCGGCTGTACGTCAATCACCAGTTGGACGTCATCGTTCGGCGTACCCGGTACCGGTTGCGCAAGGCCAACGAGCGTGCCCACATCTTGCGCGGTCTGGTCAAAGCCCTTGATGCCCTTGATGAAGTGATCGCATTGATCCGCGCCTCGGCGACGGTCGACATCGCGCGCCAGGGCCTGATCGAGCTGCTCGATGTCGATGAGATCCAGGCCCAGGCCATCCTCGACATGCAGCTGCGTCGCCTGGCAGCCCTGGAGCGGCAGAAGATCGTCGACGACCTGGCCAAGATCGAGGCCGAGATCGCCGACCTCGAGGACATCCTGGCCAAGCCGGAGCGTCAGCGCGCCATCGTCAAGGACGAACTCGCCGAGATCACCGAGAAGTACGGCGACGACCGCCGCACGCGCATCATCTCCGCCGACGGCGATGTCGCCGACGAAGACCTCATCGCACGTGAGGACGTCGTCGTCACCATCACCGAAACCGGATACGCCAAGCGCACCAAGACCGACCTGTATCGCAGCCAGAAGCGCGGCGGTAAGGGCGTGCAGGGGGCGGGCCTCAAGCAGGACGACATCGTCAAGCACTTCTTCGTGTGCTCCACGCATGACTGGATCCTGTTCTTCACCACCAAGGGTCGCGTCTACCGCGCCAAGGCGTACGACCTGCCCGAGGCCGCCCGCACCGCGCGCGGCCAGCATGTTGCGAACCTGCTGGCCTTCCAGCCCGAGGAGCGCATCGCGCAGGTCATCCAGATCAAGGGTTACGAGGACGCGCCGTACCTGGTGCTGGCCACCAAGAACGGTCTGGTCAAGAAGTCCAAGCTCACCGACTTCGATTCCAACCGCAGCGGCGGCCTGGTGGCCGTCAACCTGCGCGACGGCGACGAACTGGTGGGCGCGGTGCTGTGCGCGGCCGAGGACGACTTGCTGCTCGTATCGGCGCATGGCCAGTCCATCCGGTTCAGTGCGACCGACGAGGCATTGCGGCCGATGGGCCGCGCCACCTCCGGTGTGCAGGGCATGCGGTTCAACGGCGAGGACGAGCTGTTATCGCTCAACGTCGTCAGCGAGGGCACCTACCTGCTGGTGGCCACGTCGGGCGGCTACTCCAAGCGCACCGCGATCGAGGAGTACCCGGTGCAGGGGCGTGGTGGTAAGGGTGTGCTGACGGTTCAGTACGACCCGCGCCGCGGCTCTCTGGTGGGTGCGCTGATCGTGGACGAAGAGGCCGAGCTTTACGCCATCACCTCGGGCGGCGGCGTCATCCGCACCATCGCGAAACAGGTTCGTAAGGCCGGCCGCCAGACCAAGGGCGTGCGGTTGATGAACCTCGGCGAGGGCGACACCTTATTGGCAATCGCGCATAATGCCGATGAGGGTGATGCTGACCCTGACGACGACACAGCCGGCGCAAGCGAGTAAGGAGCTGTAGGTGAGTTCACCGAACGATCCGGGGGAGTCTGGCGCCAACGAACGCCCCGTGGACCAGGCGGACTTGCCTCCCTGGCAGCGTGCGGAGCGGCGGCGTGGTTCACACGCCGCCGCCACCGGCCCGCAGCGGATTCCCAGCAGGGAACCGCGCCCTGGCGGCGCCCCGACGGAGATCATCCCCATCGTGGACGACGCCACCGCGCCTCCGACCGCGCCGACGTCGGCGCCGCGGCCCGGACCCCGCCCGTCGGCCGGCCTGGATGCCCGGCTCAGCCGGTTCATCTCGGGCACCGCGGCCCCGGCAGGATTCAACACCCCGCCGGAGCGTCCCGAACCCGAAGCAGCAGTGCCGGAGCTGGAGCCGTACGACGAGGCGCCGGAGCATCCCGAGGTGCCGGAGCGTCCCGAAAGAACCGAGCGGCCCCAACGACCCGAGCCGGTGCGTTCGGGCACCCCGTGGGGCGAGGCGAGCGCGCAGGAGCCGGTGCGCGCCCCCAAGAACAATGACCTGCCAGACCTGTCTGGCCCGGTCCCCCGCCCTCCACGCAGAAGTGATGCGGCACAAGGTAGTTCGGCAGTGACGGTGGGCCCCTCGCGCCGCGGCCCGCTGCGGGCGGCCATGCAGATCAGGCGCGTGGATCCATGGGCGACCCTGAAGGTGTCGCTGGTGTTGTCGGTGGTGTTCTTCTTCGTCTGGATGATCGCCGTCGCGATGCTGTACCTGGTGCTCGGCGCGATGGGTGTGTGGTCGAAGCTCAACGAGAACGTCGGTGAGCTCATCACCAACAGCGGCGGCGGTGAGCTGGTGTCCAGTGGCACCATCTTCGGCACCGCGCTACTGATCGGTTTGGTGAACATCGTGCTGATGACCGCGGCCGCCACCATCGGTGCGTTCATCTACAACCTGACCACCGATCTAGTCGGCGGTATCGAGGTCACACTGGCCGATCGCGACTAACGGTTTGGGATGCAACCCATCCGTGCGGTAATCTCTGCCTTCGGTTCAGGGGCTATAGCTCAGGCGGTTAGAGCGCTTCGCTGATAACGAAGAGGTCGGAGGTTCGAGTCCTCCTAGCCCCACCACACTCGTTGGGAGGTCGACCACATGAGAGTGCTGCTGCTGGTGCTCACATTGCTGGGCGTGGCCTACGCGACAGCAATCACCGTGGCGCGCAACAACATGGAAGTGTGGCACACAGCAGCAGGTGAGGGGCCTTAGCTCAGTTGGTAGAGCGCTACCTTTGCAAGGTAGATGTCAGGAGTTCGTTTGTTATCTGCAGGAGAGGGAGAGGAAAAAGGGGATGACCTGCGACGCTATTGTCGCGGATATGTCCACGACGGGGCCATAGTTCAACGGTAGAACGGGGCCTTTGCAAGGCTCAGATCGGGGTTCGATTCCCCGTGGCTCCACCGATAGAACACAGATAACTTCATATTCGAGACCTCCTTGCCGACGAGCAAAAGTGTCATACCCCTGCGGTACGACTGGATGCACAGGCGGTA